>NZ_JBGGWA010000006.1:0-442993 GCF_041321145.1 Paraburkholderia sp. IW21
CCGCGATTAAGCGAGCCAACAAGGCGTCCATTCAACCCGCGTTAGCGACTCGACCGTTGCCTCGCGCCGGCCCGCACTTCGGCGCCGCAAACGGCCAGGTCATACACGGCATTGCAGCCGGATCGATTTGCGCTCAGCGCGGCAGAGGATGCGGCGAGTGAGCGGACGCACGCGCGCCCAGCGCTGCGGCCTCTTCATCTTCCGGCTCCGCGGACAGATCCCGCCTGAAAGTCTCGGCGAGGAAAAACGCGCACACCAGGCTCAGCAACCCTGTCGCCGCGATATAGATCGAAATGGGCAGCGTCTGGCCATACGTGGCGAACAGATAGGTGGCGATCAATGGCGTCGGTCCTGACGTGATGATGCCGGCGATCTGATACGGCAGCGACGCACCCGTGTTTTTGTACGTCCATAGCTACCGACCCCATCAACAGTAATGGCTTCGCACATATCGCGAAATTCCGATATATGATTCGTCTTGTAGCGATGCAGACACGTGAACGCTTACCGGCGCCACGCCTGTCTTGTTGACGACTTGAAACGAACCCCATGACGCTTGATATCGACGCGATCCATAAGGCGCTTGCCAATCCTGTCCGCAGGGAGATTCTCGGCTGGCTGCGCGAGCCGTGTGCGCATTTCGCCGATCAGGAACTGCCGCTCGATCACGGCGTGTGTGCCGGCAAGATCGATGCGCGCTGCGGCCTGTCGCAGTCCACCGTGTCGGCGCACCTCGCTGCCTTGCAGCGGGCTGGGCTCGTCACGTCAAAGCGGGTCGGTCAATGGGTGTTTTTCAAACGCAACGAGCCCGTCATTCAGGCGTTTCTAGCGCACATGAACACCGAGCTCTGAGCGCTTCATCCGCATCGCCGCGCTTTTTTCGCTTATTTCATTCGCGCCGTTTTTTTCAGGCTCGGGCCACGCGCCCGCCACCCAAGGTGAACTCATATGCCGACTCTTTTTGACCCGCTCCAGATTGGCGACATCACGTTGTCGAATCGCATCATCATGGCGCCGCTCACGCGTCAACGCGCTGAAGAAATCCGCGTGCCGAACGCGCTCATGGCGAAGTATTACGCCGAACGCGCCACGGCAGGCCTGATCATCAGCGAAGCCACGTCCGTCACACCGCAAGGCGTCGGCTACGCCGACACGCCGGGCATCTGGTCGCAGGAACAGGTTGAAGGCTGGAAGCTCGTCACGAATGCCGTGCATGCAGCCGGCGGCAAAATCTTCCTGCAACTGTGGCACGTCGGCCGTATTTCGGACCCGCTGTTCCTCAACGGCGAACTGCCGGTGGCGCCGAGCGCAATCGCAGCCCAGGGGCACGTGAGCCTCGTGCGCCCGGAACGTCCGTACGTGACGCCGCGCGCCCTGGAACTCGATGAAATCGCCGGTGTGGTCGAAGCGTTCCGCCAAGGCGCGGAAAATGCAAAAGCAGCGGGTTTTGACGGCGTGGAAGTGCACGGCGCGAACGGCTATCTGCTCGACCAGTTCCTGCAGGACAGCACCAACAAGCGTACCGACGCTTATGGCGGCCCGATCGAAAACCGCGCCCGTCTGCTGCTCGAAATCACCGACGTCTGTATCGGCGTCTGGGGCGCGAACCGTGTCGGCGTACACCTCGCACCGCGCCGCGACGCACACGCCATGGGCGACTCCGATCCGGCCGCAACCTTCGGCTACGTGGCTCGCGAACTCGGCCAGCGCAAGATTGCGTTCATCGCCGCACGCGAAGCGCTCGGTGACGACCGTCTCGGCCCGCAACTGAAGAAGGCCTTCGGCGGCCCGTACATCGCGAACGAAAAATTCACCAGGGAAACCGCGCAGCACGTGCTCGACGCGGGTGAAGCGGACGCGGTGGCGTGGGGTCAGTTGTTCATCGCGAATCCGGATCTGGTGCGCCGCTTCGAGACGAATGCGCCGTTGAACAAGCCAAATCCGGCCACGTACTATGCACGCGGCGAGACCGGCTACGTGGATTATCCGGCGCTGGAAGCGGTGGAATAAGCGGTTCATGCGGCGTCACGCAAGGTCACGCCGCATGAACACGCGCTTCGATTCGTCGAGTCCGCGCGCAATATGCGCGTCGCGCCGCGCGATCAGCGCCGCATCGAGTTCGGCCTCTTCGATATCGCGAAAGCCGAGCCGCCGATAGTACGGTGCGTTCCATGGCACCTCGCGAAACGTTGACAACGTGAGTTGCGTCACCTGGTGCGCGCGTGCCAGTTGCGCGACCTGTTCGAGCAGCGCCGCGCCGATGCGCTGCCCGGCATGCGAGGTGAGCACGTCGAGCTCCTGGACATAGAAGCGCGTGGGCTGCGGCTCGAACATCACGAACCCGACGCACGTCTCACCGGCATCCACGGCGACGACGATCTGTTGTGCGGCGATCTTGCGGTTGACGATTTCCACTTCCATCGGCGGTGCATCGGCGATACCGGTCATGCCGACGGTGGCGAAGCGTTGGCCGGCCTCGAATTCGATGGTGCGGATCGCACTTGCATCGTGCGGCGCGGCAAAGCGGAACATGAGGTTGGAAGCGTCTTGCATAGGCGTTTTCGTAGGTTTTGCGGGCACTATTCCGGAACACACGCCCCGATATTGACATTCCCCCCGCGAAATAAACAAGTGCCCAGACGGCCACGGGACTAAACTCCTGAACACCTGAATTTACCTTCGACCCAAGATGGATCTGATGCATCTGCTGCAGGTCGCCCTGCACTTCGACCAGCACCTGAGCGGCTTGATCGTGCAATACGGCACGGCCGTCTATGCGATGCTGTTTCTCGTCGTGTTCGTGGAAATCGGTTTCCTGCCGCTATTCTTTTTGCCTGGCGATCCGCTGATTTTTATCTGCGGTGGCCTCGCCGCCGCGGGCGCGCTGAACGTCTGGCTCGTGATCCCCTTGCTATTCGCCGCCACCGTGGCCGGCAGCATTGTCGACTATGCGATCGGCCGCGCGATCGGCGAAAAAGTCTATACCGCCGACTATCGCTGGCTCGACAAGAATGCACTGCGTAAAGCGCACGCTTTCTATGAAGCACGCGGCGGCCTGACCTTTCTGCTGTCGCCGTTCATTGCCGTCGTGCGCACCTTCGCGCCTTTTGTCGCCGGCGTTTCGCGCATGACGTTCGCACGTTTCGTGTCGTTCGTCACCGCGGGCGCCGCGCTGTGGATCGTGTCGCTGGTGGCGGCCGGCTATCTGTTCGGCAACGTGCCGCTGGTGCGCGATCATATGAGCTCGATCGTGCTGCTGGGCGTCTCGCTCGGCGTCGGCTCGTTGCTGGTCAGCGCCGTATGGCGCTTCGTCAACCGTCGGTTGCGCGCGCACTGAAATTCGCGGAGATCGTGGTGACACGGTCTGCTTTGCGCTATCCCCCCAGCCCTGAGGCCCCTCAATGAACAATCCAGCAGCCCCCTCTTCGACCGATGCAGTGCGCCGCGTCACCTTTCTCGGCCTCGGCGTCATGGGTTATCCGATGGCCGGCCATCTGGCGAAAGCCGGCCTCGACGTGACGGTGTACAACCGTACCGCGCAAAAATCCGGGCAGTGGGTCTCCGAGTACGGCGGACGCGCCGCACCCACGCCGCGCGAAGCGGCGGACGGCGCCGAACTGGTGCTGGCGTGCGTGGGCAACGACGAAGACCTGCGCAGCATCACCCTCGGCGACCAGGGCGCGTTTGCGGGCATGGCGCGTGGCACGACCTTCGTCGATCACACTACCGCCTCGGCCAATGTCGCCCGGGAACTCGCGGAAATCGCGGGCACGCAGGGTTTGCACTTTATCGACGCGCCGGTCTCCGGCGGCGAGTCCGGGGCGCAAAACGGCAAGCTGACGATCATGTGCGGCGGCGACGCGGCAACGTTCGAACGTTGCGCGGCGACGCTGCGCCATTACGCGGCCGCCGTCACGCTGATCGGCTCGACGGGCGCCGGCCAGCTGGCCAAAATGGTCAATCAGATCTGCATCGCCGGCATGGTGCAAGGCCTGTCCGAAGCGATCCATTTCGGCGAGAACGCGGGTCTCGACATGGCGCGCGTCCTTGAAGTGATCGGCAAGGGCGCGGCTGCGAGCTGGCAGATGGAAAACCGCGGCAAGACGATGATCGAAGGCAAGTTCGATTACGGCTTCGCCGTCGACTGGATGCGCAAGGACCTCGGTTTCTGCCTCGACGAAGCGAAGCGCAAGGGCGTGTCACTGCCGGTCACCGCGCTTGTCGATCAATTCTACGGCGACGTTCAGGCACTGGGCGGCAGCCGCTACGACACCTCGAGTCTCATCTGGCGTCTGCGCAAGCTCACGCGTGCCGGCTAACGGGAATCGCTAGCGAGCGGACACCTGCGTCCGCCCACGAGCCCACTAGCCTGCGCACGCCCTATCTGCGCCAGCGCAGCGGACGGCGCAGGTGGGGCCGCTCCAGCCGCACCGCCGCACTCGCCGGAACCAGTTCGGGCATGCCGTCCAGTTGTCTGCCTTCGAGCCGCTCGCGCTCCTCGTCGGCCTCGACCGTTCTGGTCGGTTGTATGAAAAGCGCGGCCACGATCCCCACCCCAAGCAAACAGGCGGAAATCGTGAACGGCACGTTATAGCTGCCCGTTGTCTCGATCAGATAGCCGAACACCACGGGCGAAATCATGCCGGCGACGCCGAAGCCCGTGTTCATCATGCCGCCCGCCGTGCCCGCGTATTTACCGCCGATGTCGAGCGGCAAAGTCCACAACACAGGATTCGTGATCTCGAGAAAGAAGAACGACGCCGACAGGAACAGCACCGCCATCAGGGGATTGGTCGCGGACACCATCGGCAGCAGGAACAAGAGCGAACCGCCCATGCCTACGACGAGTACGGTACAGCGCGCAAAGCGCAGGCGGCCGGTGCGCTTGTACAACTGGTCGGAGACGACGCCGCCCAAGGTATCGCCGATCACGCCGGCGAGCAGCGGCAGCGCGGTGAACAGCGCCAATTGCTTGAGATCGAAGCCGCGAGCCTCTTTCAGGTACGAAGGCAGCCAGGTCAGATAGACCCACAGCAGCCAGCCGTAGCAGAAGTCGACGAACGTGACGAGCCACATGCGACGGATCAGTTTGCGCCACGGCGTGACCGCACGCTTGGCGCGTTCGCAGTCGCCGGCGCGATAGCCGATCTCAGCCGTTTCCTCGGGCGTGATGCGGCGGTTCTGCTCCGGCGAGTTCGTAAAGACGCAGAGATACAGCACGGTCCACGCGAGACTCGCTACACCGAGCAGAATGAACGCGTCGCGCCAGCCGCCCGCCACCACCACCGCGAGCACGAGCGGCGGCGTGACCGCGCCGCCCAGACGCGCAAAGCTATGGGTGATGCCTTGAGCGAAACCCCGCTCCGCCACCGGCATCCAATAGGTAAAGGCACGCGTCGCCGTCGGGAACGCGCCGCCCTCGCCGATGCCTAGGGCGAACCGCAGCGCGACGAGCATCGCCACACTGCCGGCGAAGCCGGTGGCGAGCGTCGCCGCGCCCCAGATCACCGACAGCACCGTCAACACCAGCTTCGGCCCGTACTTGTCCGACAGCCAGCCGCCGATGATCTGCATGAATGCGTACGGATAAGCGAAAGCCGAGAACACGAGGCCGAGCTGAACCGTCGTCAGCCCCATTTCCTGCCGGATGATAGGGCCCGCCACGGCAATATTCACACGGTCGATGTACGAGATGAAATACATCAGGCACATGACTGCCAGGATGATGTGGCGCGTCTTCACACGCCGCTTGAGCGTTTGCATGCTGTCTCCTGTGTCTCTTATGTGACGCCGGCGGCGTCTATGGTCGTTCAATCCGTACTTCCGTACTGCGTCGAGCCGCGCGCCTGCCTCCTATGCTTGCCGCGCGATCCTCGCACGCCGACGCGTGTGCCCTCAAGTGGGCACCAGCTTCAGGCGCTGCACCTTGCCCGAGGGTCCACGGGGCAGTTCCGCGACGAAGCGAAACTCCTTCGGCGTCTTGTAGCGGCCCAGTTCGCGCAAACAGTGCGCGTGCAGATCCGCGATGTCGAGCGCGCCCTGCCCCTCTGCAATGCGAGGCACGATGAAGGCGACGATCTCCTGCCCGTAGGCAGGATCCGGCACGCCCACCACCGCCGCATCCAGCACGCCGGGGTGTTTGAGCAAGGCTTCATCGATCTCGCGCGGGGCGATGTTTTCGCCGCCCTTGATGATCAATTCCTTCGCGCGCCCGTTGATGTAGAAGTAACCGTCGCTGTCGCGATAGCCGAGGTCGCCAGTGCGTAGCCAGCCGTCGGCGGTGAAGGCCGCACGCGTTTCCTCGGGGCGCTTGTAGTAGCCGCGCATGACCTGCTCGCCCCGTAGCACCAGTTCGCCGCACTCGTCGGCTGCGCATTCGCGGCCGTCCCGGTCGATCACCTTCGCTTCACCGCCTGAAGGCAGGCCGATACTGCCGATTTTTCGGCGGTCCGGATCGTATGGATTGCTGAACACGGGCGCGGCGGTTTCGGTCATGCCCATCGTTTCGATGATACCGACTCCGAAGCGCGCCTCGAACGCGCGGTGATGATCGACGGGCAACGCCGCCGACGCACTGCGGCAGAACCTCAGCGCGGACAGGTCGAACGTGCACGGTTCGTCGTTGTTGAGCAGATAGGCGACGATCGTCGGCACCACGTTGATCCATGTGCAACCGTGGCGCGCGACATCGCGCCAGTAGGTGCGCGCGGAAAAGCGCGGCGCCATGACCACCGAGCCGCCATGAAAAAGCGGCGCAAGCAGCGTCACGACGAGACCATTGATGTGATAAAGCGGCAAGGCGGCGAAGGCGCGGTCCCCGGTGCCGAGCCGGTGTTCGTGCGAAATGTTGCGGGCATTGGCCAGCAGGTTCCGATGGTCCAGCAGGACGCCCTTCGGTGCACCCGTGGTGCCGGACGTGTACATCAGCAGCGCCACATCGCTCGCATCTGGCTCGCCGGCTGATGACGCCTGGGAATCCCATGCGGTTGCCGGCGACGCACAAGACGCCCCCTCTGCCAACGCTCTTTGCGCGACGGCACTGCCTGCCGTTTCCAACAGCGCGGGTTCGACGCAAGCGGGCACAGACGCCACGGCGGCATCGGGTTCCGTGCGAATCAGCGCAACGGTGCGGGTGATGTCTTGCTCGCGCAGTCCGTCTATCGCGCTCGACATAGCCGCATGCGTATCGTCGGAAACAAAGACCATGCGCGTGTCCGAATGCTCCACGATGTAGCGCAACTGCGACGGCTGGCACAACAGATTGAGCGGGTTGGCGACGAGCCCGCTGTACATCGCCGCGAGCAGCAGCCTTGCCGTATGGATACCGTTGCCCATGAAGACCGACACGACATCGCCGGCCTTCAGGCCTGCTTCGTGAAAGGCCGTCTCGAGCGTGCGGCAGTCGTCGCGCAGTGCCGCGAAGGTCAACACGCCGGCAGGCGCAGCCGTACCGCCGTCCTCGGCGCATTCGGGGGCCGCCAGCAGGAACGGCTTGTCGGGATACTGCGCGGCGCGCGCGTCGATCAGCGCGCGGATGGTGTGAGGCGTCTTCATTTGCCATACCTCGCAAAGAAATCCCCGAGCACGTCGTCGAGTTCGGGGACGCGCTCCTCGATCGGGTAGGCCACGCGCGTGATGTTCAGATAATGGTGAAAGTTGAGATTGCTCGAGAAATTGTTGCGGCCCCACGTTCCGCATCCCATCGAGAGCGAGAATGGCAAGCCGTTATCGAAGTTGCCGCCGGTCGCGAGGCAATGTGCCTGATTCACGATCACGCGCGCCACCGGCAGCGTCGAACCGAGCTGCACCGCTTGGCCCGAATCGGTGGAATGCAGGCCGACCGAGTGCCCTGCGCCCATGTAGGCATAGACGCCGCGCACGATGTCGGCAGCGGCGTCGAAGGTTTCCGCGCGATAAACGGTCAGCACCGGCGCGAGCTTCTCGCCCGAGAAGGGGTAGTCCGCGCCGAAGCCGGTTTCCTCGACCATCAGGAATGCGGGCTCACGTGCGGCAATCTCGTCGAGGCCCGCCGCCCGTGCAATCGACGCGGCCGAGCGCGCGGTGCAGTGTGCCGATAACTTGCCGTTCGACCACAAGGCGGCCTGCAGTCGCGCCTTTTGCGCTGCATCGAGCATCACGCCACCGCAGGCGGCCAGTTCGGCCAGCATGTCGTCGTACACCGCGCCTTCGATCACCACACTGTTTTCGGATGAACAACTCGTGGCGTTATCGAACGTTTTCGAGCGCGCGATCTTGTGCGCCGCATCATGCAAATCGGCCGACGCGGTGACAATCGAAGCAACGTTCCCCGCGCCCACGCCGAACGCGGGCGTCCCGCTTGCATAGGCCATCCGGACATTCGCCTGCGAGCCGGTCGCCACGACCAGATCGCACTGCCGCATCAGTTCAGCGGTGGCCGCCTTGCTGATCGGCGCGGGCAACATCTGGACGAGGTCGGCCGCGAGCCCGACTTTGGCGAATTGCGCGTGAATGAATTCGATCAGCAGCGCGCACGACGAATAGCCCTTGGGCGAGGGCGCCACAATGACGGCATTGCCGCATTTGAGGGCGTTGACGATCTTGTTGATCGGCGTGGCCGCCGGATTGGTGGACGGCGTGATCGCCGCCACCACGCCGACCGCCCGCGCGATCTCGACGATGCCGGTGGCGTCATGACGCGCGATCACGCCCGTGGTCTTCTGCCCACGTAGATCGCGCAACAGCCCGAGCGTCTTGCGATAGTTCTTGCGGAATTTGTCGTCCGCATTGCCGAGACCGGTGTCGCGCACCGCCAGTTCGGCAAGCTGCCGGTTGCGCACGGGCTCCATGATCGCCCACGCGGCGGCGTCGGCGGCGGCATCGAGCACGTCTTGTCCCGCGGCTTCGAATCCGCGCTGAGCGGCGCGCGCGCGTTCCACGATTGACGCGACGACGCGTTCGACTTCGCCGTGTGCGCTCGCGTGTGCTGCTTCGGCTGCTGTGGCCCTGACGTTCATACGGTTCACTCCGGACTGAAAAGATTGGCGTTGGTACCAATCTAGTGAGCCGTGGCTGCTTCGGAGTCCCGTTTTTTGAACTATCCCTTGCGCTGAGCTGCCGAGAATCGAAAAATGCAAAATTCGGGACTTTCCTGAGTCCCGAAAACTAACCAGACCGATGCACAATCCCATTTACAAATATAACGTGAGGAGACAGCGTGTCGACTTCGAATCAATCGAATGCGGCGGCCGTGCGTGCATTTCGTGTACTCGAAACCTTGGCTGAGGCAAGCGGCCCGCTTTCCATGACGGATCTCGTCCATGCCCTCGAACTGCCCAAGCAGACCGTGCATCGGATTCTGGTGCAGCTGATGGATGCGTGGCTCGTCACGCGCAGCGCCGGCGACCGGCTCTATGAGTGTTCGCCGCGCGTGCGTATGCTGGCGGTCAATGTGCTGATGCATGCGGGCCCGGCTGCGGCCCGCCATGTGCTGCTCGAACAGCTGGTGGCCAAAATCGGCGAGACCTGCAATCTGACGATGCTGGCCGGCAACGACGTGGTCTATGTGGACCGGGTGGAAACGGAGTGGCCGCTGCGCATGCACCTGCAACCGGGCTCGCATGTGCCGCTGCACTGTTCGGCAAGCGGCAAGCTGTTGCTCAGTTTTCTTCCCAAGGACAGGCGCGAACGGGTCATCGAAACCTTGCCGCTGCGCGCCTATTCCGAGCGCACGATCACGGATCGCGGCGAGTTGCGCAAGGAATTGACCATCACGCGGCGGCGCCAGCTCGCGATCAACAATCAGGAACATTTGCAGGGGCTGATCGCGATCGCGGTGCCCGTCATGCTGGACCGCAATCGCGCCTGCGCGGCCATCGCCGTGCAAGCGCCGGTCGGTCGGGTCGTGCTCGACGATCTGCTGGCCTTCCTGCCCGATTTGCGTCTCGCGGCCGAAGAAACCGCTAAAACGTTCCGGCAGTAGTGCGAACGCAAGCCGTGCGGGCGAAAAGTAGGCGTGGCCCAAGGCACAGGGCACAGGGCCGAAAACAGGTCCGCCATCCGCTCAAACTGTGCGGCGTGCTCTCTTGATGCAGCGCCGCATCGCATTCCGAAAAACGGGATGCTCCGCGTCGTAATTTCGCTCTTAACCCGCCGAAAAACCGCGAAAACGGCTGCCGACAAAGGCGCGCGTTACAATGACGCCGATTCAATTTTCCGGAACGGCACCCATGACTCAAGCGGATACTCCTACCCTGCGCGCGTTCGCCCTGCTCGAGCATCTTGTCCGCGCCGAAGGTCCGGTGTCGCTTGCGGACATTGCCCAGGACGTGGACCTGCCGAAGGCTTCGCTGCATCGCATGCTGGCTTCGCTGGAGGCCGGGGGCCTCGTGATCCGCGAGCCGGGCCAGAAGAATGCCTACGTGATCGGGCCGCGTCTCGCGCAGCTCGGTCTTGGCGTCATGATGCACTCGGGTGCCCGCCGGCTGCGGCACGCGATCCTGTCGAACCTGGTTGCCGATCTCGGTGAGACCTGCAACCTCACCATGCTGCACGAAACCGAGGTGCTCTATCTCGACAGGCTCGAAGCGCCCTGGCCGTTGCGGCTCGATCTCAAGCCCGGCTCGCACGTGCCGGCGCATTGCAGCGCGAGCGGCAAGCTGCTGCTGGCCATGTTGCCGCGCGAACAGCGCAGCGCCCTCGTCCGCACCATGAAGCTCGAACGCTTCACGCCGAATACCATCACCGATCCCGAACTGCTCGAAGCGGAACTCGACCGCATCGCGCACAAGCGCATCGCCATCGACAATGAGGAATTTGTCGTCGGCATCGCGTGCGTGGCCGCGCCGGTGATGGATGAGAACAACACCTGCATCGCGGCGATCGCCGTTCATGCGCCGGTCTCGCGTGCGCCGCTGTCGCGCGCGCTCGAGTTCGTGCCGCGTCTGCAGGAAGCCGCCCAGCAGCTCGCTAAAACCTTCTAGGCCGCTTATTGCGCGGCTAATCGCAAGGGTTACGGCACCGCCTGGCCCGACGCCTATGCCGCGGGCCGCTGCGCGCGCACGAGTTCCGCGAGCAGACGCACGCCCGCATCGATCTTTTCGAGCTTGATGGCCGAAAAGCCCATCCGGAAGCAGTGGTTCTGCTCCAGTCCGGTCATGAAAAAGACCCGCCCCAGTTCGATCAGAATGCCATGCGCCTGCGCATCCGCGGCGAGGCGCGTCGCATCGAGCCATGGTGGC
Organism: Paraburkholderia sp. IW21; assembly: GCF_041321145.1. Classification (NCBI taxonomy): domain Bacteria; kingdom Pseudomonadati; phylum Pseudomonadota; class Betaproteobacteria; order Burkholderiales; family Burkholderiaceae; genus Paraburkholderia; species Paraburkholderia sp. IW21. The sequence continues at coordinate 11,220 of NZ_JBGGWA010000006.1, forward strand.
CCCTCGACCCAGCACGACGCGCCGCCGCCCACCGGCAGATAGCGCGCTTCGGGAAGGTGCGTGTCGAGCGCCGTCATCAGTGCCTGCGCGCGCTCCCGATAGGCGTGAGCGAGCCGCCGCAGCAGCGCATCGTGGTGTCCGAGCGCCAGAAAGGTGGCAAAGGCGCGCTGAATATACGCTGCCGGATGCCGCACCATCAGGCGCCGCAGCGCGCGCAGTTCGCGGACCAGTTCACGCGGCCCGACGATATAACCCAGCCGCAGCCCAGGCGCAAAAGTCTTCGACAGGCTGCCGATATAGATCACCCGATCCGCTGTATCCAGGCTTTTCAACGCCGGGTGCGGTGCGCCTGAGAAGTTGTTTTCGCTCTCGTAGTCGTCTTCGATCAACACGAAGTCGTGTTTCTGCGCGAGTTCCAGCAGCGCATGGCGCCGCTCGATGGGCATGGTGGCCGTGGTCGGGCACTGGTGGCTTGGCGTCACATAGACGTAGTCGCATTGCGCGAGCAGATCGGCGTCCTCCACGGGGCGCACGCCGCCACTATCGACGGTCAGCGGCTGCAGGCGCGCGTTGCGGTTCTCGAAGATATTGCGGGCATCCGGATAGCCGGGGTTTTCGAAGCCGATCGTGGTCCGCTCGCTCGCCAGCAAATCCGCGACCAGATAGAGCGCCTGCTGGCAGCCGATCGTCACGACGATTTCGTCCGGCATGGCAAACACGCCGCGCCGCGGCAGCACGCGCGTGCGGATCTGCTGGATCAGCGTATCGTCGTCGCGCTCGATCAGGTCCGGCGCCCAGTTGCGGATTTCCATCACCGAGAGCGCCTTCATGCAGCATTCGCGCCAGTCGTTGGTCGGAAACAGCGATTGGTCGAACTGTCCGTAGATAAACGGATATTCGTAGCTCAGCCAGTTGCCCGGTTTGACGATGTTGCGCTGCGAGGACGGCCGCCTTCTGACGCGCAAGTCCCAGTCCGGCCTTGCCAGCGCCTCGTTGGCCGCCTGCTCCGGTACCGTCTGCAGCGGGGAGAATTCGTGCCGCCCTTCGAGGATGGCCGGGTTGACGAAATGCCCGCTGCGCTCACGCGAAATCAGATAGCCTTCCTCAACGAGCTGCTGGTAAGCGAGCACCACCGTATTGCGCGCGACGCTCAATTGGTCGGCCAGCTCGCGGCTGGACGGCAACGCGTGATGCGGCATTAGCTGGCCATCCAGAATCGCGGCCACCAGCATCTGGCGAATTTGGCCCTGAAGGCTCATGCTTGAATCGGCTGAGCGCTGGAATCGCTGACTCCATAGCGCCACCGAGGTGCGACTTGCCATGCTTTCTCCTGTTTTTTGTAGGCGGCGCCCGCCCGCACGAAGGCGGACACCGGCATTGTGGACGCGCAAAAAAACGCCTGTCGGCCGCCCCGGGCGGCTCCCGGCGAGACCGGCGCCGCGGCCCGTTCCGGCGCGGCGGTGTGGACTCAACGATCAGCCACGTCTGGCCCTAACCTGCAACATTTTTTACTGACAATACTCGCATCACCCCATTGTCGGCGATTGGGACAAGCCCCCGTCGGCGGGCGTTGGATTCACGTGTATCCGCGTACCACGGCCATTCTGGAGACCTATGATGAAAAGTGACAATCAACCGAAGCTGTCCCGCTGGTTCGGCGCTCTGACGCGCCGCATGACAGTGGCCGCATTCGCCGCGCTCGCCTGCGTGGTGGCGCCAACCAGCCACGCCCAGGACAAGGAGGTCACGATAGCCTATCAACAGATTGTCGACCCATGGGTCGTTGCGATCGCCAACGGCTCCATCGAGAAAGAGACGGGCTACAAGATCAACTGGCGGCAATTCGAATCCGGCGCGAAGGTCGCGACCGCCATGGCATCCGGCGACGTGAAGGTCGGCGTGATCGGCTCGAGTCCGCTCGCCGCGGCGGTCAGCCAGGGTCTCGACCTGCAGCTTTTCTGGATTCTGGACAACATCAACCAGGCTGAAGCAATGGTCGTACGCAATGGCTCCGGCATCACCAAACCGTCCGATCTGAAGGGCAAGACGATCGGCGTGCCGTTCGTGTCGACGACGCACTATCACACCATGTTCGCGCTGCAGCATTGGGGCATCAATCCGTCCGAGGTGAAGATCCTCAACATGCAGCCGAATCAGCTGGTCGCGGCGTGGGAGCGCGGCGATATCGACGCCGCCTACGTCTGGGACCCCGCGCTTGCGCAATTGAAGAAGAGCGGCAAGGTCCTGATTACATCCGGCGACCTGTCGAAGCTCGGCAAACCGACCTTCGACGGGATCGCCGTCGATCGCCAATGGGGCGAGGCGCACAAGGACTTCATGGCAAAACTCGTGAAAGCCATTTCCAACGCGGACGAACAGTACCGCAAGAATGCGGCGCAATGGAATGCCACCTCGCCGCAAGCCGCCGCCATCGCGAAGATGATCGGCGGTTCGCCGGCCGATGTACCGGAATCGCTGTCGCTCTACGCGTTCCCGACGATCCAGGAGCAGGCCTCCTCGCAATGGCTGGGCGGCGGCAGTGCGGGCCGCGCGACCTTCGCGCTGAAGGACACGGCGAATTTCCTGAAGGATCAGAAACAGATCAGCGCGGTGCTGCCCGATTACTCGAAGTTCGTCACCCCGGCTTATGCCGAAGCGGCAATGAAACTCAAATGACGTAGTCCGGTTTCTGTCGAATCAGGAGGCAATATGGAAAGCATGAGAGTCAAGAATGTCAGTGTGGTCTTTCCAGGGCGCAAGGCGGGCCAGACCGTGCATGCGCTCGACAACATCAATCTGACGATCAACTCTGGGGACTTCGTCGTCGCGCTCGGTGCATCCGGCTGTGGCAAGACCACCCTGCTCTCGCTCATGGCGGGCTTCATCGCGCCGACTAGCGGCGAGTTGCTGCTCGGCGGCGCACCGATCGCGGGACCGGGCTCGGACCGTGGCGTGGTGTTCCAGAAGCATGCCCTGCTGCCCTGGCTCAACGTGATCGACAACGCCGAGTTCGGCCTGAAGCTTCAGGGCGTGCCGAAAGCGCAGCGGCGCGACATCGCCGCGCGCAATCTGGCGCTGGTCGGCTTGCAGGACTTTCACAAGCACATGATCTATCAGCTCTCCGGCGGCATGCAGCAGCGTGTGGGCATCGCCCGCGCGCTGACCTGCGACCCCGCCATGCTGCTGATGGACGAGCCGATGGCTGCGCTCGACGCGCTGACCCGCGAAACCATTCAGGAACTGCTGCTCGACGTCTGGACAAAGACCAGCAAGATGTTCTTCTTCATCACGCACAGCGTCGAGGAAGCGCTCTTTCTGGCGAGCCACCTGATCGTGATGTCGCCGCGCCCCGGGCGCATCACGCACACCTATGAGCTGGATTTCAATCGACGCTTTCTGGAAACTCGCGACGCGCGTGCCATCAAGTCGAGCCCCGATTTCATCGACATGCGCGAGCGCGTGCTCAGCATCATTTACGGCGACGAGAAAATGCACGCCGCCGAAGCCGAGGTGACACATGTTTAGTTCAAAACGGGCTCATGCATTGGCGCACGGCCAGGAGGCCCCGCTCGGATCCGACACGCCGATGGAGCCACCGCGCACACCCGGCCGTCGTCCACGGCTTCTCGCCAAGAAGCCGGCCAAGCCGGGCGATACGTTCGGCGTACCCGGCCATGGCAGCAGCATCCTCACAAGCCTCGTGACGGTCGGGTTATTCATCGGGCTGTGGTTCGCCGCGACTAACCTTCACTGGATCAAACCGCTCTTTCTGCCGTCGCCGCAAGCGGTGTACGCGAAGTTCATCTACGTCGCCACGGAAGGCTTCGCGAACTCGACGCTCGCGCAGCATACTGGCATCAGCTTGCTGCGCGTGTTCGGCGCCTTCGCGCTCGCCTGCCTGACCGCCATTCCAATCGGCGTCATGATGGGGGTCTCGCGCTTTGCCCGCGGTGTATTCGATCCGCCCATCGAGTTTTACCGGCCGCTGCCGCCGCTCGCCTATTTGCCGCTCATCATCATCTGGTTCGGCATTGGTGAATTCTCCAAGGTCTTTCTCATCTATCTGGCCATCTTCGCGCCGCTCGCCATCGCCGCGCGATCCGGCGTGCGTTCCGTGTCGATCGAGCAGATTCATGCGGCCTATTCGATGGGCGCCTCGCGCACCCAGGTGGTTCTGCATGTGATCCTGAAATCGGCGCTGCCGGAGATTTTCACGGGGATGCGGATCGGCATCGGCGTCGGCTGGACGACACTGGTCGCCGCGGAAATGGTGGCGTCGACGAGCGGCCTCGGCTTCATGGTGCTCAACGCCGCAGAGTTCCTCGCCAGCGACGTGGTGATCATGGGCATCATCGTGATTGGCTTCTTTGCGCTGTGCTTCGACTTGTTGATGCGTCACCTCGAACGCGTGCTGGTGCCGTGGAAAGGCCGGGTGTGACCGGCGAGCGCGATCGATTCAGCGCGGCGCGATAGCGGCCCGATAGCGGCCGCTATCAGCCGCCATTGCCCGATTGCGCGTGCAGTGCCCCGTATCCGGCGTGGACTCAGCGATTGGCGGCGGCTGGTACTACTCCGACGGCGGCGCCCGCCGCGATACTTCAGTTGTCTGTAATCGCTGGGGGGCAGCATGAATTCGATCGCGAAAGTCCGGCCGTCGCCGCAGGTTCGTCATGAATCGCTGCGCATCGGCGGAGAAAAAATACGGCGCGCGGAGATCATCGAAGTCTTCAATCCGTATAACGGTGAACTGGTCGGCACGGTGCCTAAGGCGACGCTTGCCGACGTGCAGCACGCCTTTGCCTGGGCACACGGATATCGGGCGCGGCTGACGCGCTACGAGCGCTCACAGATTCTGTTGCGAGCGGCGGAAACGGTCCGTCGGCGTACCGAAGAAATCGCCGGTCTGATCACCGCCGAGTCCGACCTGTGCAAGAAGGACTCGCTTTACGAAGCAGGCCGCGTCGGCGACGTCATGACGTTCGGCGCCAACGAAGCGCTGAAGGACGACGGCCAGGTGTTTTCCTGCGATCTCACGCCGCACGGCAAGAAGCGCCGCGTTTACACCCAGCGCGATCCGTTGCTCGGCGTTATCTCCGCGATCACCCCGTTCAACCATCCGATGAATCAGGTTGCGCACAAAATCGTGCCATCCATCGCGACCAACAATCGCATCGTCGTCAAACCCTCTGAAAAGGTGCCGCTGTCCACCTGCCTGCTCGCGGACATTCTTTACGAGGCCGGCCTGCCGCAAGAAATGCTGCAAGTCATCACCGGCGACCCGAAAGACATCGCCGACGAACTGATCACGAACCCGCACGTCGATCTGATCACCTTCACGGGCGGCGTGCAGATCGGCAAGTACATCGCCAGCAAGCTCGGCTATCGACGCGCGGTGCTCGAACTCGGCGGCAACGATCCGATCATCGTGATGGAAGACGCCGACCTGGAAGAAGCCAGCACGCTCGCCGTCTCCGGCTCCTACAAAAATTCCGGCCAGCGTTGTACCGCGGTCAAGCGAATTCTGGTGCATGAAGCGGTGGCCGACCGTTTCGTCGAACTGCTCGTGGCGAAGACCCGGGCCATCCGTTATGGAGACCCCGCCGATCCGGCGACCGACATGGGCACCGTCATCGACGAAGCGGCCGCGAAATTCTTCGAAGCGCAGGTGAACGACGCGGTCAGCCGCGGCGCGTCCTTGCTGCTCGGCAATCTCCGCGACGGCGCCCTGTATTCGCCGACGGTTCTCGATCATGTGAGCCCGGACATGCCGCTCGTCAAATACGAAACCTTCGGGCCGGTGTCGCCGGTGATCCGCTTTCGGGATATCGACGACGCGATCCGGATTGCCAATTCGACTGACTACGGGCTTTCCTCTTCGGTCTGCACGAACCGCCTCGATTACATCACGCGCTTTATCGCTGAACTGCAGGTGGGCAGTGTGAACGTGCGCGAAGTGCCCGGCTACCGGCTGGAGTTGACCCCGTTCGGCGGCATCAAGGATTCGGGTCTTGGCTACAAGGAAGGTGTCCAGGAAGCGATGAAAAGCTTCACCAATGTGAAGACCTATTCGCTGCCGTGGGATTGAGCCGGGGGACTGGGTCACACGCCGGCGCGTTCCGCCCACCTCCCGACGAAAATTTTTAGAGACAAATCGTACCGTTTATTTCGCATCACCTATTGACCATCTCGGGTGCATGCTCTACATTTTAGAAAACCACTTTTCGGAACGATTTGTTCCAGTTTCATTAAACATCGGAGACAGCCCTCATGAGCGATCACACCCCCATCAGCGGCCCGCAGGCCATGACCCCGTCTGAAGCTTTCGTCGAAACCCTTGCCGCGAACGGCGTGACCGACATGTTCGGCATCATGGGTTCGGCCTTCATGGACGCCATGGACATCTTCGCGCCCGCCGGCATCCGCCTTATCCCCGTGGTGCACGAGCAGGGCGCCGGCCACATGGCCGACGGCTATGCACGCGTGTCCGGCCGCCACGGCGTGGTGATCGGCCAGAACGGCCCCGGCATCAGCAATTGCGTGACCGCCATCGCCGCGGCCTATTGGGCGCACAGCCCGGTGGTCATGATCACGCCCGAGGCAGGCACCATGGGCATCGGACTGGGCGGCTTCCAGGAAGCAAAGCAACTCCCCATGTTCCAGGAGTTCACCAAGTATCAGGGCCACGTCACCCACCCTGCGCGCATGGCTGAATTCACCGGCCGCTGCTTCGACCGCGCGCTGGCCGAGATGGGCCCGACCCAGCTCAACATTCCGCGCGACTACTTCTACGGCCAGATCAAGGCCGAGATTCCGCAACCGCAGCGCCTCGACCGTGGCCCCGGCGGCGATCAACGCCTGAACGAAGCGGCCGAACTCCTCGCCGAGGCTAAGTTCCCGGTCATCATCTCCGGCGGCGGCGTGGTCATGGCCGATGCGATCGAGGAGTGCAAGGCGCTGGCCGAGCGTCTGGGCGCGCCGGTCGTCAACAGCTACCTGCACAACGACTCCTTCCCCGCCGACCACCCGCTGTGGTGCGGTCCGCTCGGCTATCAGGGCTCCAAGGCGGCGATGAAGCTGATCCAGCGCGCCGACGTGGTGATCGCGCTCGGTTCGCGTCTGGGACCGTTCGGCACACTGCCCCAGCACGGCATGGACTACTGGCCGCAAAACGCCAAGATCATCCAGATCGACGCCGACCACAAAATGCTCGGCCTGGTGAAGAAGATCTCCGTGGGCATCTGCGGCGACGCCAAGGCCGCCGCGGTTGCACTCACGCAGCGCCTTGAAGGCCGCACCCTTGCTTGCGACGCCTCGCGTGAAGAGCGCGCCGGCCAGATCGCCGCTGAGAAGGCTGCATGGGAGAAGGAGCTCGATGAGTGGACTCACGAGCGCGACCCCTACAGCATGGACATGATCGAGGAGCAGAAAAACGAACGCACGCCCGGCGGCGGCACCTATCTGCACCCGCGCCAGGTGTTGCGCGAGCTCGAAAAGGCCATGCCGGAAGACGTGATGGTCTCCACCGACATCGGCAACATCAACTCCGTGGCCAACAGCTACCTGCGCTTCACCAAGCCGCGCAGCTTCTTTGCCGCGATGAGCTGGGGCAACTGCGGCTACGCCTTCCCGACCATCATCGGCGCCAAGGTTGCGGCACCCCATCGCCCCGCGGTCTCCTACGCCGGCGACGGCGCGTGGGGCATGAGCCTGATGGAAACCATGACCTGCGTGCGTCACAACATTCCGGTCACCGCCGTGGTCTTCCACAACCGGCAATGGGGCGCGGAAAAGAAGAACCAGGTGGACTTCTACAACCGCCGCTTCGTTGCAGGTGAACTCGACAACCAGAGCTTCGCCGGCATCGCTCGCGCGATGGGTGCCGAGGGTGTGACGGTGGACCGGCTCGAGGACGTCGGCCCCGCGTTAAAGCGTGCGATCGATGCACAGATGAACCATGGCAAGACCACCATCATCGAGATCATGTGCACCCGCGAACTCGGCGATCCGTTCCGCCGTGATGCGCTGGCCAAGCCGGTGCGTTTGCTGGACAAGTACAAGGACTATGTCTGATTCGTCCGTTGTCTGAAGGTTCGGGCGCGAGGGGCACATCGCCTCGCGCCCGGCAGGCCGGAAACGGGACTTCCCCTGCCGTTTCCGGCCTCTTTGTTTGCCGTTCGCCGTTCGCCGTTGCCGTTTGCTGCTCCCGTTTTTCAACCGTGATTTCAACCGCGATCACTGCCCACTGCCATGAAAGCCATCAATCGCATCATCGAGCGTGCCCGCACTTCGCCAAGACGCATCGTGCTCTGCGAGGCGGAAGATCCCCGCATGCTGGAAGCGGCGCAACGCGCGACACGCGAAGGCATCGCCCGCATCGTGCTGGTGGGCCCAGCTGCGCGCATTCATGCGGCGGCTGCCGGGCAAAACATCGAACTGTCCGGCATGGAGTTGGTGGATCCCGCGACCTCGCCGCTCGCCCCCGCGTTTGCCGAAGCACTCTTCGCACTGCGCAGCAAAAAAGGCATGACGCTTGACGAAGCAAAGCAGGAAATCCTCAAGCCCCTCTGTTTCGCCAACCTGATGGTGCGGCTCGGCCACGCCGACGGCTCCGTGGCCGGCTCCGTCCACACGACCGCCGACGTGGTCCGCACGGCGATCCAGATCATCGGTCTCCATCCTTCGTTCAAGCTGGTGTCGAGTTTCTTTCTGATGATGCTGTGCGAGCCCTTCCACACGCTCAAAGGCGGCCTGATCTTCTCCGACTGCGGACTGGTGGTGAACCCGGACGCCGGTGAGCTGGCCCAGATTGCCATGGCGGCGGCCGACAGCGCGCAAAGCCTGCTGATGGACGAGCCGCGGGTGGCCATGCTGTCGTTCTCGACCAGCGGCAGCGCGCGGCATGCGGCGGTCGACAAGGTCGTGGAAGCGACGCGCCAGGTGAGAGCCGCGCGCCCGCACCTGGCGATCGACGGCGACGTGCAGCTCGACGCGGCGATCGTCTCCGAAATCGCCATGCGCAAGATCGATCATTCGCAAGTGCAAGGGCACGCCAACGTGCTGATTTTCCCGAGCCTTGAGGCCGGCAATATCGGCTACAAGCTGGCCGAGCGAATCGGCGGGGCGAAGGCCATCGGCCCGTTGCTGCAGGGCCTCGCCAAGCCGGCCAACGACCTCTCGCGCGGCTGCAGCGCCGACGACATCTACTACGTGATCGCGGTGACGGCCGTGCAGGCGCAAACCGCGGCTGAGCCGGTGACCGCGGGTACCCTGCCGCACCACGCTTCATGACCACTGGGAAGAAGCGGTTCCATTTCGCATCGACAGGCGCCGCAAGATCCACGTAAAGCCGCGAAAGCGAAGAAGCTGCGAGTGTGAAGCCGTAAGCCGCTATCCCCGCTGCCCTTTGCCGGTCTGCTGCCCGCGGCCGCCGATCCATCCTACGATCTCGGCAAACAGCTTCATATCCGGCGGCACGGAGAGGTCCACGGGGAGACAGCGGCGGTAATACGGGCTGAGATCGAGCCCGACGCCCAAACCCAGCACCTCGACGTCGCGCAAGGCATGGTGGCGCGCCACGACGGCCTTGAGATGGTTGTCGAGATAGAAGGCGTCGTTGGTCTGGCCCGTGGCGCTGTCCATGGGGCTGCCGTCCGAGATTACGATCAGGATGCGCCGCGCCTCGGGACGTGCGACAAGGCGCCCGCAGGCCCAGTCGACCGCTTCGCCATCCACGCCTTCGCGAAACAGGTCCGCCTTGAAGAGCGCCGCGATATCGGCGCGGGCGCGTCGCCAGCTCCGGTCGGCGTCCTTGAACACCAGGTGAGACAGTTCGTTGAGCCGGCCCGGATGAAGCGGCCGGCCCTGCGCCAGCCAGTCGAGCCGGGCTCGGCCACCGTTCCAGGCGCCGGTGGTGAAGCCCAGAACCTCGGTGGTCACGCCGGCCTGGTCGAGCGCGCGCGTCAGAATGTCCACCATGATCGCCACCGGCTCGATATGCGCTTTCATCGAGCCCGAGCAGTCGATCAGAAAGCCGACTACGCAGTCCGCCATGAGCGTGTTCCGCTCCAGCCGGAACAGGCGACGTTCAGCGGGAGAACTGACCAGTTGTGCGAGGCGCCGCCCGTCGATGCGGCCATGCTCTTCACCGAACGACCACCCGTCGCGCTGCGATATCGCCAGCGCCGCTTTCAGCGCGTGCGCGAGCCGCGCCACGTTGATGCCCTGGGCGGCGACGCGTTCGTCGAGCCGCTCGCGAAACTCGCTAAGCAAGGCTTTGCGGACCAGCGCGCCAGGCGCTATCTCGCGGTCATAGCGCGTGGTATAGGCGCGATAGCCCTGCTCCGAAGCTTCGAGCACGCGGCTTTTGCCGGTGAGCGCGACGGCCATGTCCTTGTACTCGTCGTCCTCGACATCGAACCAGAGCGAGAATGCCGTGCGCGGGGCTTTGTCGTCGCTCTCCTGCGGATCGTCGTGGGCATCGTCCAGCGCCTCTGCACGGGCGGCACGGATCATCTCGGCCACCAGCCGCGCCAATTCCAACGCATGGACAGCGAACGCGCCCTGCTCCTGCCGATGCCGGCGCAGACCCGCCAGCGAAACGCCCAGCACCGGCACGATGGCCGCGCGCGTGGCTTCGATCAGGCCTTCGGTCTGTTCGAGCACAGGCCAGCCCGTCAGGCGCGACCACGCGATCTGCGCCACCGTGAACAGCAGAATGCCCAGATGGTCCTCGGCGAGCCCGGCGTGGTAGAAGGCCCGCGACCAGGCCTCGAAACGCTCGCGCAGATTTTGCACCAGGCCCGGCATGCCAGGCGGCGTCTGCGTTTCGCAGCGCAACTGTTCGAGTAGTTCAAATACCGCCCGCTCGATGGGATCGGTCGGGCAGAGCTTGCTGTGCAAGGCCGCATCGGAGTGCATGAGTCGCAAGGCCGCGCCATCGGCGGCGCCGCGCAAGGACGCGAAGTCGTCCTGCTGCGGGTCGGTACGCAGATGCGGCGCGTGCAACGGCAAAGGCCTCAGGTCGCGGCACAACCGGCCTTCGCGGTAGTGCAAGGCGGCGTCGCCGGTGAGGGCACGCACGGCCGCCGCGCAGAGCGCCTCGCGCTGCTCCGCGCGCAGGGTTGCTTGCCGCTGGGTCAATGGGTCCTGAGCCGCTTGCCGAAGGGCCGCCTGGCTCGGGGGCGCTTGCCGCAAGGCCGCCTCATCCTGGGCCGCTTTGCGCAGTGCCGCGTCGCCCGGGTCCGATTGCGGTAAGGTCACCTGCCTGTCCGACGTCATCAGCGTGGGCCCGCTGCGTGTGCTTCAGCGTTGGCGTCGGCCTCGAGTTCAGTGCCGAAGCAGCGCTGGAAATACTCGGCCACGATCGACCGCTCGGCTTCATCGCACTTGTTCAGAAAGGTCAGCCGAAACGCCATCGCGGGATCGCGGAAGATCTGGCAGTTCTCCGCCCAGTTGATCACCGTGCGCGGCGACATCAGCGTCGACAGGTCGCCGCTGGCGAAGCCCTTGCGGGTGAGTTCCGCCACGCTCACCATCGATTCGATCAGCGCGCGTCCCGCCTCGTCCGCAAGTTCCGGGACGCGCGCCAGCACGATGCCGGCCTCTTCCGCGCGCGGCAGATAGTTGAGCGTGGCCACCACGTTCCAGCGGTCCATCTGCGCGTGATTCAGCACCTGTGTGCCGTGATACAAGCCGTTCAGATTGCCCAGCCCCACCGTGTTGGTGGTGGCGAACATGCGGAAGTGTGGATGCGGATGAATCACGCGATTCTGGTCGAGCAGCGTGAATTTGCCGTCGCGCTCGAGAATGCGCTGGATCACGAACATCACGTCCGGACGCCCCGCATCGTATTCGTCGAAGATCAGGGCGACCGGGCGCTGCAATGCCCATGGCACGATCCCTTCCTGAAACTCGGTGACCTGCAGGTCGTCGCGCACCACGATCGCATCTTTGCCGACCAGGTCGAGGCGGCTGATATGGCCGTCGAGATTGACGCGCACGCACGGCCAGTTGAGGCGGGCCGCGACCTGTTCGATGTGCGTCGACTTTCCGGTGCCGTGCAAGCCCTGCACCATCACCCGGCGATCCCGGCTGAAGCCGGCCAGAATCGCCAGCGTCACTTCCGGATTGAAGCGGTAGACCTCGTCGATCTCCGGCACGTGGTCGTCGCGCTCGCTGAAAGCGGGCACCATCAGGCTGGAATCGATGCCGAAAACGGTCCGTACCGAGACCATTCGGTCGGGTTTGCCAGTCACGATATCAGTCACTTCATTCTCCTCCCCACTGCGGGGATGTTCGTTCAGCGCCGCCGCGCGATAATGGTTTTTCGGTACGTTTTGTTCCGTTTTTATTATAAACAGAATCTCGCGCGTTGAGCGGCGCTTCGTCCGCATCGACACCGGCGGCGCGTGCCGTCAGCGCACCGTCGCCATTTCGTCGAAGGGTTTCGCGCGCCGTTCCATGGCTCGCGCCGCCCATGCCGAGAGCAGCGCCGACAAAATCACATAGACGCACACATACCAGGGCTTGCCGCCGTCGAGGCGCAGCAGCGCCGTGGCGATGATCGGCGTGAGGCCGCTCGCGAAGATGCCCGAGAACTGATACACGAACGAGATGCCGGTATAACGCACCTCCGGATCGAACAGTTCGGCAAAGAGCGCGGCTTCCGGACCGTAGACCATGGCGTAGAAGATGCCGAACGGGATCACCACGCCGAGCCAGACGACCCACGTATTGCCGGCCTGAGTTTCCATCAGCCAGAACGCCGGCAGCACCGAGATGCCGCAGATCAGCGAACCCCAGCGATAGACGCGCGCGCGTCCCATCGAGTCCGACATCCTGCCGAAGAAAGGGATAAAGAAGCACATCACCATCGCCGCGATCATCACCCCGGTGAGCGCTTCCGTGCGGCTCATCGAAAGACGCTGCGTGAGGTAGCCGATCATGAACACCGCGAAGATGTTGAAAAACACCCCGTCGATCCAGCGCGCGCCCATGCCGAGCAGCACCGAACTGCGATAGCGCGTGATCATGTCGACGAACGGGATTTTCACGGCGCGGCGGTTGCGCTTGAGCGCGAGAAACTCGGGCGTCTCCATCACCTTGACGCGGATGTAGAGGCCGAGCACCACGAGCAGCAACGACGCGGCAAACGCGACCCGCCAGCCCCACGAGAGGAACGCCGCTTCCGGCAGCAGCCGGGAAATGCCCGCGACGATGCCCGACGCGAGGCACAAGCCAATCGCCAAGCCGATCTGCGGCAAGCTTGCATACAACCCGCGACGGTTCGGCGGAGCATATTCATAGGCCATCAGCACTGCGCCACCCCATTCACCGCCGAGCCCGATGCCCTGCAAAATGCGCAAGGCGAGCAACAGAATGGGCGCCCAGATGCCGATCTGATCGAAGGTCGGCACGAAGGCGACCCCCGCCGTGGAAATCCCCATGATGACGAGCGTGCAGATCAACGCGGACTTGCGTCCAATCTTGTCGCCGAAGTGACCGAAGATCACGCCGCCGAGCGGCCGCGTCACGAAGCCGACGGCGAACGTGCCGTAGGCCAGCATCGTCGAGACGAGCGGATCGTGAGCGGGAAAATAAAGCTTGTTGAACACAATGCCTGCCACGACGCCGTACAGAAAAAAGTCATACCATTCGACCGTCGCTCCAATCACGCTCGCGAATGCAACGCGGCGGACAACCCGCTTATCGATTGCCATAGCGTCTCCTCCAATGGATGGCCGCGTGCCGTCCCGGCAACGCAGCACTGTTGAGCCCCCGTCTGTCTCCTCCTGGGGCACGAATTTCGCCGCCTGCATGCTGCTTTTATCGACTTCGCATGCAGCAAGTCAGGTAGCGATCGTTTTACTTCTTGCGGCCACTTCGCTTCTTGCTTCTGCTTCTGCGTCAGTAATGCGCTTCCATGCTCGGCGATTGCACTTGCCCGGCCGGCCGGTCGCCCGCGCGGGCATCCTCGAGGATCATGCTGGACGCCTTTTCGGCGACCATCACGATCGGTACGTTGGTGTTGCCGGAGACGAGCGTCGGCATGATCGAACAGTCGACCACCCGCAATCCTTGTGTGCCATACACGCGCAATCGTTCGTCGACCACCGCGCCCGGATCGCTCGCGACGCCCATCTTCGCCGTGCCCGACGGATGAAAAATCGTCTGGCCGTATTCGCGGCAAAAATGCAGCAATTCGTCGTCGCTTTGCGCGTCCCGGCCAGGGCGCACTTCACGTTTCATCAGGGAGGCCATGGGCTCCGTGGCGGCGACGCGGCGCGCGAAACGCACACCCGCGACCGTCGTGCGGCGGTCGAGATCGGTCGCCAGATAATTCGGCTGGATCGACGGGGCGTCGCGCATGTCGCCCGTGCGGATTCGCACACTGCCGCGCGACTCCGGCCGCAACTGGCAGATCGAATAGGTGCAGCCTGGAAACGCGTGGACATCACCGCCCGCGGTGTCGGCCGAGAGCGTGGAGAAGTGGAACTGGATGTCGGGCGTTTTCGCCTCATCCGGCAAGGCGCGGCAGAACATGCCGCCCTGATTGATGCCGACGGAAAGCGGCCCTTCGCGAAACAGCGCCCATTGCAGACCCATCTTCGCGCGGCCCGTCCAGGAGTGCAGCAAGTCGTTCGTCGTGATCGGCCGCGTCACTTCATAGGTCAGGCGTACCTGCAGGTGGTCCTGCAGATTTTCGCCAACGCCGGCCCGATTGGCGACCACCGGAATACCCAACTCATTGAGCAAGGTCGCCGGCCCGACGCCCGACACCTGCAGCAATTGCGGCGACTGCAGCGCGCCTGCCGTCAGCACCACCTCGCGGTGCGCGCGCACTTCGTGCACCTTGCCGTGTTGCACATAGCGAATACCCGTGGCACGCGTGCCTTCGAAGAGAATCTTCGACGCCAGCGCGTCGGTCTCGATCCGCAGATTAGGACGGCGGCGCGCGGGTTTCAGGTAAGCGACGGCGGTCGAACAACGCCAGCCATGCCGCGTGGTCAGCTGGTAGTAGCCGACCCCTTCCTGATCGCCCTGATTGAAGTCGTCGACCGTTGGAACGCCCAGGCGATTCGACGCGGCGATGAACGCATCCACGAGTTCGTGGCGCTGCTTGATCGTGGAGGCCCACAGCGGGCCGTCCACGCCACGCGTCGGCGACGCGCCGAGCTCGTTATGTTCGAGCTGCCGGAAGTAAGGCAAGCATTCCTTCCAGCTCCAGCCACGATTGCCGAGCGCGGCCCACTGGTCGTAATCCTCTTTTTGACCGCGAATGTAGATCAGCCCGTTGATGGAACTGCAGCCGCCCAACGTGCGCCCGCGCGGCCAGTAGAGCTTGCGATCGTGCATGTTCGGATCCGGGTCGGTGTAAAAGCCCCAGTTGTAGACCGGATGAAACATGGTTTTGCCATAACCGATCGGGATATGGATCCACAGAAAGCGGTCGGGCGGACCGGCTTCGAGCAGACATACCGAGTAGCGGCCATTCTCAGAGAGGCGGTTGGCCAGTACACAGCCGGCCGACCCTGCGCCGACGACCACGTAGTCGAAACTCCGTACCATTGCTGTCTCCGTACTCATGCCTTTGTTTTTAAAAATGGATCATTTCGTACCAATTTATTGGATGAGCATTTCGACTTCAAGGAAATCCGGTTACGATTGAATAATCCGGTACGAAAACCGACTTTTTCGTTTCACTATTCAATCTGTCCGCACGCGTTCCTCCGGGTTGTCACCGATCCGTTCGGGCTGCATTCACCTTCATCCGCCTCGGGAAGGACAATGAGAGACACCACGCCTCGCCCCTCACCTGCTCAAGAGCCCGCCGACGACACCCGCGTCCTGCGCGCGCTCAGCGTGCTGGAACAACTCGCGTCCGCCGGACAACCGTCTTCACTCTCGCAGTTGTCCTCACGTCTGCAGATTCCGAAGGCGACCTTGATGCGCCTGATCGAGTCGCTCGAAGCACGCGGTTACGTCACGCACATGCCGGACTCGCGCGGGGCCGATCGCGCCATTGCGCTCGGGCCACGCGCCGCGCAACTCGCCCTGACCACGCTCTCGAACAGCACGTTCACGCGGGCGTGCCGTTCATTGCTGCGCACGCTCGTGGATATGCTCGGCGAGACCTGCAATCTCACCGTACTCGACGGCGATACCGTGCTGTACGTCGAGCGGGTCGAGACGAGCGAACCCTTGCGCCTGCATATGCAGCCGGGCACGCGGGTACCGCTGCATTGCACCGCCAGCGGCAAACTGTTTCTTTCGCAGATGACGGCGGCCGAACGTGGACTCGTCATCAGGCGGTTGCCGCTCAAATCGATGACGTATCGCACCCTGACCGATATCGACTTGCTGGAAGCGGAGCTCGACCGCCTCGCCACGCGCGGCGTCGGCGTCGACAACGAGGAGTTCGTGCGCGGGATGGTGGCGGTCGCGGTACCGGTGCGCAACGTCGAGGATGGCCGGGTGCTCGCAGCGCTAGCGGTGCATTCACCCACGGCGCGTTCCAGTCTGGAAGATCTGTTGAAAGCGGTGCCGAAGCTCAAGGAAATTGCGGTGCGCATCGGACCGCTGCTTCAGCCTGCCACGACGGGAGCCGTGGCGGCGGCCGCGTCGAAGTAGCGAGACTGCGTCGGCGCGGCCTGCAACCTATCGTTGCAGCGCAGCGGCTGTCGCGAGGGACACCTGCTGCACTGCAAATAGCTCGCGTACGGCAGCCTTCAATTCGTGTTGGGCCGATAGTCCACGAATTCCGGTTCAGTTGAAGCCGTGCCGCTTTTCCGGGCCCGCCACGCATATGCCACGAGCAGCACGCCGAGACTCACCACGCCGAGCCACAGCGGCGTGCGCTGATCCGGTATGAACGCCATGGCCACCAGAATGCCGATCATGCCGACGATCGCGAAACAGGTCAGATACGGGTAGCACCACATCCTCACGCGCAGCGTCTCCGGCGCCTCGCGCTCGAGCCGGGCGCGCAGCTTCAGTTGCGACACGGCAATCAGCACGTAGACGAAAATGGCCACCGTGCCGTATGAATTGACAAGGAATGCGAACACCGTGTCGGGCGATACGTAAGACATGACGACCGACACATAGCCAAACAACGTGCCGACCAGGATCGCGCGAACGGGAACGCCGCGGCGATTGACCTTGGCGAGCGCAGCCGGCGCGTCGCCGTGGCGGGTCAGCGCAAAGATCATCCGCGACGCTGCGTAAAGACCGGAATTGAGCGCGGACAGCACCGCAGTCAGCACGATCGCATTCATGACGTTCGCCGCAGCCGGAATACCCATCGCGTCGAGCGCGCTCACATACGGCGTCGCCATTTTCGGCGAATCCCAGGGCACCAGCGCAACCACGAGCAGGATCGAGCCGACATAGAAAATCAGCACACGGGTGATCACCGAATTGGTGGCTTTGGCGACTGCCTTGACCGGCTCATGCGCTTCGGCGGCGGCAATCGTGACGATCTCGGCGCCGAAGTAAAAACCCGTCGCCGCGACGGCACCGCTCAAAACAGGGCCGATGCCCTTCGGCATCAGGCCGCCGTGCGCAAACAGCGTGGGCATCACGGCGGTGGTATGCATCGACGCGGGCCACAGCCCCAGCACGTACAGACCGCCGAGGAACAGAAACACGATGATCGCCGCCACCTTGATGGACGCGAACCAGAACTCGAATTCCCCGTAGCTGCCCACCGAGATCAGGTTGGTCGCGGTCAACACCACCAGCAACACGAGACTGATCGCCCACGCCGGCGTATCCGGCAGCCAGAATTGAACCAGCTTCGCACCGGCCACCGCCTCGACGGCCACGACAATGACCCAGAAATACCAGTACATCCAGCCAGTCAGAAAGCCGGCCAGTTTTCCCGGCCCGCGCTTGCCGGCAAAGGCGAGGCGCGCATATTCGTAAAACGAGCCCACCGCCGGCATGGCACACGCCATTTCTCCCAGCATGCGCATGACGAGCACGATCAGGCCGCCGGTAATCAGAAACGACAGCACCGCCGCCGGGCCGGCCTGCCGGACCACGACGCCGCTGCCGACAAACAGGCCCGCGCCGATCACGCCGCCTAGCGCGATCATGGTCATGTGGCGCTCCTTGAGGCCGGTCTTCAGTTCACTTTTATTCATCGATACTTGCATGTCACCTCCACATCCTGTTGATGCCGGTGCCGATTGTGCGGGATTGCGGACGCGGTTGCGTGCATTCCCGGCACCTGGGCGCCGGCAATTCGGATCGAGCGAGGGCGCTTGCGCGCCTCGCTGCATCGTGTTTTATCTCATGACTTAATGCGCAGACCTGTCCGGCTGCGCAGCGCCGTGCGCGTGAGGCACGACGACTGGCGAATGACGTGCCGCGGGTGACGCGGCACGCAGAGCGCGCTTAAGGTTTCTCGTCGCGCCGGAAATACAACTGGTAGAGCATCCGTTGTCCGATGCGGCGGAACGGTGCGAACGGATGGCCGGGCAACGGAGAAGTGAAGATCGGCAGCGTCTGCTTCGAACCCTTACCCGCTATCCGTTCGGCGAGCCGGCGCCCCGCCTGCTGCGAATATGACACGCCATTGCCGCCGTAGCCCAGTGCGTAAAACACCGACTGCTTCGGATCCGGCTGACACACGCGCGGCATCATGTCGTGGCTCACATCCACCCAGCCCCACCACGAATAGTCGATCTGAACACCGCGCAACGCCGGAAACTTGCGGCCCATCCCTTCGATGAGCAACTCGTAATGGCGCGGATTCGGTGCATCGGCTCCGGTGATCGCGCTCCGGCTGCCGATCTGCAGCCGATTGTCCGGCAGGAACCGATAGTAGAAACGCAAGGTGCGCGTATCGGTGAGCACCTGCGTCGTTCGAAAATTGCAGGCGGCGATTTCCTGCTGCGTGAGCGGACGCGTCACCATCGAATTCGACAGGATCGGCATCACCCGGCTTCTCAGCGAAGGATGGAGGTTCTGCGCCGTATAGGCACCGGTCGCAATGCCCACGGACCGAGCCCGCACGACGCCGCCCGGCGTACGTAGATGGTGAATGCCGTTGATGGTTTCCCAGCCGATCACGGGGCTCGCCGGATGAACTCGCGCGCCCGCTTCGCGCGCCAGCCGCAGATAGCCATACGCGAGTTTCAACGCGTGAATGCCGATACCCTCGGGTTCGTGGAGCGCGCCGGCCGCCTCGCAATCGTTGACGTACTCGCGGCGGAACGTGGCCTGGTCGATGAGTTCGGACGGGTAACCGAAAACGTCTTTCCAGACTTTGGCTTCGGCGGCGAGTTTAGCCATCATGCGGGGCCGGTGCGCAATCAGAAAGTGTCCGCCTGGCTGCGGATCGCAATCGATTTCGGCCACCAGCGACTTGAAGTTGTCGAACCCTTCCTGAATCTCGTCGTGCATTTTCAACGCGACGTCTTTACCCCAACGCTCGATCCATTGGGAACGCGACAGACGTCCCGACGCATTCTGCCCTTGTCCACCATTGCGGCTGCTGCAACCCCAACTGGTTTTGTTGGCCTCGAGCACCACGGCCTTGATGCCATGCTCGCGCGCGAGACACAGCGCTGTCGCGAGTCCCGTATACCCTCCGCCGATGATCGCCACGTCCACGTCGATGTCTTTCGTGATCGGACCATCGTCGGGCGGCGGCGTGCCGGCGGTCGCGGCCCAATAGGTCGGCGCGTATTGCTTGCCGTGCCCCGGACCCGGCGAGACCAGCGGGTCGTATCTGGGGTCATACTGCGTCGCGCTGTCCCGCTCGGCGGACAGACCTTCGCCGACCCGTGTGATGACACTGTGCTCCATGAGAAGCTCCTCGTCGGCGTCAAACGTTCTGCTTCGGGCGTTCCTTGCGGAACGCGCGCTTGACTGCGATCAGACCATCGCGGAACTCGAAGAGATCGCATCCTTCCGCTTCGATGCGCCAGCCTTCCGCATGCGTACCCGTGAACACCCATTCGGACACACCGCGGTCGCCGATGACGTAATGACGGCCCTTTCCCCAATGCGCATCCGGGAAGGTCTTGAAGACCGTTTCGAATGCCGCACGCACCGCGTCGCGACCGATGAACCGCGCACCATGGACTTCGCTTCCGCCGGCGGCGTCGAACACACAGTCTTCGGTCATGAAGCCCATCAGCGCGTTCGCATCGTGACGGTTGAACGCATCGGAAAATGCGGCGAGTGTGTCCGCGGTGACCTTTGATGCGGACGTTTCTGTTGTGGCCATGTATGTCTCCTGCTTTGTGAATTAGGTGAGATTCGTGAGGTTGCCCAGGCGGCGATCTCTCAGGGAAAAGTGTAGGTTTGGCGCCCACTCGACGGTAGGGCCAGTGCGCTGCTTTCGCCTGGTGCAGCCCGTGTTGGAGAAAGGCAGGCGTGAACGGCTCCGAAGCCGGCTCATCGGAACTTCGGATTCAGAACGATGCCGCGGCGCGCTCGTGTCAGTTCAGCGCGCGCGTGCTTTCAAGGCAGCGCTTTACCGCGCGCTCGTCTTCGCCGGTGAAACGGCCGATCAGGACGATCGTCGATTCGGCCTCTGCACGACCCGCAAATGGGGTGATCAGAATGCGGCCGCCCACCACGTGGAGTTCCTGAGGCGAGGCGTCGTGATCCAGCCAGACGATGCCCTTCGCTCTCAGCAGCGGCACAGAGAGGCTGCGAAACACATCCTTGAGCTTCTTCCTGTCGAGGCGGAAGTCCGATCGGAAGGAAAAACTGCAGATGTCCTGATGGCTATTGAGGCGTTCGGCCGCCGCGAGAGGCAGTCCCCCGGTGCGATGGCGAGGCGCGGCACTCGCGTCGAAGAGCAACGCCAGCGGTATGGATCCATTCGCCGACTCCAGCAGGATGGATGTGGTGGCAAGCGCCGACGTCGCTTCCATTGCGGTGACTTTTTCCTGCTCTGTCACGAGATCGGTCTTGGTGAGCACGAGGGCCGTCGCGCCCGCGATCTGCCGGCGCACAATATCGCCGACGTACGGGTCGAGAAAGGTTGCGCCGATTCGCTCCGCGTCGACCGCCACGATGATCCCGTACAACCTGAAGGCCCGGTCGAGCAAGCCGATCTGCGCGATCTTCACCGGATCGGAAACGCCGCTGGCTTCGATGATCAACAGTTCGGGACGCTCGGGCCGCGCGCTGATTTTCACGAGCGCATCAACGAGGCGGCCGCCGATGGAGCAGCAGATGCAGCCGTTCTCGAGATTGATGACGTCGTCCGTGCGTTCGCGGATCAGCGCCGCGTCGATATTGATGTCGCCGAAATCGTTGACCAGCACGGCCACCCGGCGCTGCCCCGCATTCAGGAGCACATGGTTGAGCAAGGTCGTCTTGCCGGCGCCCAGATAGCCGCCGAGCACGACCAGCGCAATGGGTGGCCGCACGCTCGCGGCCGCAGCGTCATTCATTTTTTGCCGGCGACTGAAACACGCGGCCGCCCAGCACCGTGCCCCATACCTCGACGTCTTTCAACCGCTCAGGCGCGACCTCGCTCGGGTCGTCCGCCAGCACAGCGAAGTCCGCGAATTTGCCCACCTCGATACTGCCGATCAGATGGTCCATCTTGAGCGTATAGGCCGCGCCCAGCGTGATCGCGCGCAATGCGTCCGCCACGGGGATGCACTCGCTCGCGCCCAGCACACGGCCGGTGGCGGTCTTGCGCTGCACCGCGCACCAGGCGGTGAACAGCGGGCTCAATTGCGTGATCGGTGCGTCCGAATGAAAAGCAAAGGGAATGCCAAGGCGCCGCGCGGATTGCGCCGCGTTCATCCGGTTCGCCCGGTCGGGGCCCATGGTCTGCGCGTAATGGGCGTCGCCCCAGTAGTAGATATGGTTGGAGAAAAAGTTGATGCACATGCCGAGTTTCGCGGCGCGCGCCAACTGGCTGGCGTCGGCCATCTGACAGTGCTGCAGCGTATGGCGGTGATCGCTGCGCGGACAGGCGTCGAGCATCTTCTCGACGGCGTTCAATACGACCTCGGTGGCTTCGTCGCCGTTGGTATGAATATGGAGTTGCAGCCCGGCGCGGTGAAACGGCGTGAACACCGCCTCCAACTGGCTTGGCGGAATCAGCCACAATCCGTTCGGCTGGCCGCCGACGTAACCCGGCCACTTCAGCCGCGCCGTGAAGCCCTGAATCGATCCATCGACAATGAATTTGACCGGGCCGAACGTCAATTTTTCCGTGCTGTCGCGAATCGCCGACAGCACTTTTTCGACGCCGCCCTCGGGGCTTCGCTGCGGAGCGAACGCGGGCACGATTCTGACTGGATACCGCAGGTCGGCCGTGACTTCGCGCAGGTTGCGATTGCCCAGCGCCGACAGATCGTTGACCAGATCCGTCGCGGTGGTCACGCCGGCGAGTTGCGCGACCTTGCCGAAATTCCAGATGGCCTCTTTCTTTTCACTCGCCGCAATGGAAAGCTGGCTGCCGATCACCTCATACACCGGGAACATGGCGGCGAACTCCTGCAGCTCGCCAGTCGGCCGGCCATCTTTGTCTTTGTCGATCCCGTCGATGTCGGTGTCCTCGTCGATACCGGCGAGCGCCAGCATGGCGGTGTTGACGTTCATCAGATGCACACTCGCGTGCAGCACGACAATGGGCCGGGTGGTCGAAACGGTATCGAGTTCCTTGACCGACAAGCGGCTCGCACCGAAGAAAATCGGATCGAACCCCCACGCGAGCAGCGGCGCCGCCGCGTCCGTCATGGCGCGTTGCGCAACGGCCAGCCGCTCGATCACCTCATCCAGCGTTCTCAGACCTCGCCACAGCTTGCCGTCTGGACCGCGCCGGTCGTAGTAGCCGAGGTACACGGCGTCCCACATGGCGCCCTCCATCAGGTGGCAATGCCCTTCGACGAGACCCGGCATCAACACCTTGTCGCGGAACGTGTCGACGATCTCAACGTCGCCCCACTGACTAACCTGCTCCAGATCGCCGACGGAGAGAATTTTGCCGTCTCGCACGGCAACATGCGTGGCGTGCGGCTGGGCCGGATTCATCGTCAGAATCTTTCGGGCGACGAAGACGGTAATGGGACCTCGTTCAATCGGATTCATATATGAGTATTCTTTGATTCAGGACGCTAACCGAACGGTTAGGACAGGGCATGCACCGGCTTACGCTTCCAACCATGGTTCAGTACAGCGGTCACCGCGATATTGATCACGAGACACAGCAAGCCCAGGTTGAATCCACCGAGATCGACATGAAGAATGTAAAGGATGATCGCGAGTATCTGGCCGGTCAGAATACCCGTTGCAACGGCAGCCGGTCTGACCCGAAGCGAAAACAGAATGATCATCACGCCCGGGAAGAACTGGGTCACGCCGTAGTACGCGGTATTGATCAGCGTGAGCATCAGATTCGGTGTCAGCAACGTCATCACGATCGAGGCCAGCAGGTAGACCACGATCACCGTTTTCGCACTGGCTTTCTGCTTGCTCTCGGGCATCTTCGGCAACAGATTGCGCGTCACGATCGGACCGATGGCGAGGCAGATTCCCGTCAGCACCAACAGACCAGACAGCGAGGCGCCGGCCGCGACCAGACCCAGCAACCAGCCCGGCAGCAGCCGGATCGCCGCCGCGAAGAACGCTTCATTCGGCGACCCAAGGTGCAGGTTCTGACTGATCGCGTAGTACGAAGCAAGGACCAGAAACGGATACATCAGCATGTACAGCGGCATGGCGATCTGGGTGCGCCGGATCGTGTTCGGACTGGCGGCCGTGAAGAAAACCTGCACGGCGAACGGCATCACGTAGAACCCTAACGACTGGAACAGCATGGTGCTCATCGAAAACGTCAGTTGACTGGCATTCATGCTATTGCTGACGTGCAGGCTCGCGGCGTGAAAAACTTCCGTGACGCCGGATTCCCACGAGACCGCGAGCCCGGTGATCACAATCGCCAGGACCATCAGCACGTCCTTCAGGATCGCAATGTACGCCGACGCCCGCACCCCCGAAATGGCGATGTACGTGAATGCCAGCGCCGCGGAGATCAGAATCAGATAGAGCGGCTGGAAATTCCAGCCGAGGCCCTTGAAGGCGGCGACGAGCCCCGTGAATTGCAACTCCCCCCAAGGCAGCAGAAACAGGATCGCCGAGCCGGCGACGATCACCTCCAGCGGGCGGCTGCCGTAATGGCCTTTGAACAGATCGGGCAGCGTAATGGCGTTGTAGCGTTTGCCGGCCTCCCAGATTTTCGGCCCGATGAAATAGCCGACCGGATACGCCAGCAGGATATATCCCAGGAACCAGACCCCATAAGTCGGCCCCTTGGCATAGATGCCGCCTGGAAAGCCGACCATCGTGCCAATACTGTAGATTTCGCCCGCAGCGAGGAAAAAGACCAGATACGCGCCAAACTGCCGGGACGCGACGAAGAAGTCATGAACGCTTTGCGTCCCATGCCCCTTTTTGGACCGTATCGCCAGATACAGCGAGAAGAGAATAAAACCGAGAAAGACAACGGTGGACATCCTGGCTCTCCTGCTGCTTCAGTGGGTTTGCGGATCTGCATCGTCCGCGCGGCGATCGAACAGACGCCAGCACACCTGCAGGCAGAGCGACGTCAGGACAAACCACGCGAAAATCCACGCATAGATGAACGGCACGCCCAGCACGAATTTGTCGACTGAAGCGACCCAGGGCAGCAGGCCTATCACGCCGATATAGGGGATGCCGATCCCAATCAAGAGCTTGAGCATGGAGTCTCCGTCTGTTTTAGTGATCGATGAAATCATGGCCGCGGAATCCATCTGCCATTGAAAGACCGGACCGGGTGGTAGCCGTCCGCTGCGAGCGGATGTGGCACGACGGCCATAGCAGACAATTTGAGTATCGGTGGCCGAAAATGCACCTGACTAGTACCAGCGAACATAAATCGCCTGGTCCACATGAGGGACCCTGAGCGGGCATTGCACCCGCTTGCGCGAACGTGGCACGGTCGTCGTTCGTTCGACATAACCGGAGCCTCGAAGGTCAAATCCTTTGCTGCGTTTCACGCACCGCGACAGGCGCCGGCCGGAGACTCGCCTGCTTGACTCTGCGCAGATACGAAGGTAACCTACAAAGGTAACCTTCACATCTGCCGGTATGCCCAGCAACGACACTCAGCCCACCCGCCCGCCATCCGATCCCGACGCCTTGCACGCAACGGCGGAAAATCTGCGAGTACTGGTTGGCAAACTGCGCCGCCGGTTGCGCGAAGAGGCGCATGTCGGCGATTTCACGCCGTCGCAGGTGCAAGTTCTCAGCCTGTTGGAACGTGAAGGTCCGGCAACGGTTACCACGCTCGCGCGCATCCAGGGCATGCGTCCGCAATCCATGGGCGAAACGCTTTCGGTTCTGAAAGCCGCCGGACTCGTGAGCGGCGCACCGGATCCGAACGACGGGCGGCAAACCGTTCTCTCCCTCACACCCGCCTTCCGCAAGAAGATCAAGGCGAGCCGCGCGGCGCGCGAAGACTGGCTATTCCGCACAATCCAAACCCGCTTCTCGGCCGCCGAACAGCAACAACTCGCGACAGGCGTCGAATTGCTCAAACGTCTCATCGAGGCGTAAGTCCCCGGAGAACAGCATGGCACTCACCACACTCGATGCAAAGACCGCACTGATCGTGATCGATTTGCAAAAGGGCATCATCGCGCTACCCACCGCCCACCCCACCGGCGAGATTGTGAAACGCTCCGCCTCGCTGGCCGATGCGTTTCGCCGTCACGGGTTGCCCGTGGTTCTCGTCAACGTCACGGCGGGCGCACCGGGCCGCGCGGAGCAGTCGCGCAACACCGGCGACTTCCCCGCTGGCTTTGCCGACCTGGTTCCCGAACTGAATCACCAGCCGTCGGATCATCTGGTGACCAAGCGCACCTGGGGTGCGTTCACCAACACGGATCTTGAAGCGTATCTGCGCAAGCAAGGCGTCACGCAAGTGGTGCTCGTCGGCGTGGCCACCAGCATCGGCGTCGAGTCCACCGCGCGTTTCGCACACGAACTCGGCTTCAACGTCAGCCTCGCGGTCGACGCGATGACCGACATGAACCCCGACGCTCACACCAACAGCATCGCGCGAATCTTCCCGCGCCTTGGCGAAACCGGCACAACGCAGGACGTCCTCGATCTGCTCGAGAAGTCGCGCGCATGAGCATTCGTTTGAACCTGTGCCCGGCGCGGATCGTCCACACGGAGATGTCCCGGTGAGTGGCACGTTCCGTTCGCTGCGCACGTTCAACTATCGGGTCTGGGCCGGCGGCGCCATCGTCTCCAATGTCGGTACATGGATGCAGCGCACAGCGCAGGACTGGCTCGTGCTGACGGAACTCACGCATCACAATGCAACGTCCGTCGGCATTGTGATGTCGCTGCAGTTCGGGCCGCAAATGCTTCTATTGCCCCTCACCGGCTATGCAGCCGACCATTTCGACCGCCGCAAGCTGCTGTTCGCCACCCAGGCGGCGATGGGCACGCTGGCACTGGGTCTCGGGATTCTCACCGTTGCCGGCCTCGTGCAGTTATGGCAGGTCTATGTCTTTGCAGGGTTGCTCGGTTGCGTCACCGCCTTCGATTCACCGGCGCGTCAGGCCTTTGTCTCCGATCTGGTCGGAGAAGCCGATCTATCGAACGCGGTCGCGCTGAACTCCACCTCGTTCAACGCGGCGCGCATGATCGGGCCGGCGGTCGCGGGTCTGCTGATCGCCTCGGTGGGCACCGGCTGGGTGTTTCTGATCAACGCGCTCTCGTTTGTCGCCGTGCTCGGTTCACTGCGTATGCTGCGTACCAGTGAACTGAATCTGAAGCCCCGCGCGATACACACGCGCGGCAGCTTCGCGGAAGGGTTCAAGTATGTGTGGAAGCGTCCCGATCTGAAGGCCGCGCTGTTGATGCTGTTTCTGATCGGCACGTTCGGGCTGAATTTCCCGATCTTCATTTCGACCATGTCGGTCACTGCGTTTCATGCGGGCGCCAGTCAATACGGGGTGTTGAGTTCGACCATGGCGATCGGCTCGGTCACCGGTGCGCTGCTCGCCGCCCGCAGAGCGAAGCCTCGCATGGCGATTCTGCTCGGCGCGGCGGCGGTTTTCGGCGTGGGCTGCACGATCGCCGCGGTGATGCCGAACTATGTGCTGTTCGGCATCGCACTCGTTGTGATCGGCATGTCGACGCAGACGTTCACCACCTCGACGAACAGCCTCGTGCAGCTCTCCACCGAACCGGCCATGCGAGGCCGTGTGATCGCGATCCTGCTGGCCATCGCGTTGGGCGGCACGCCGCTCGGCGCACCGGTGGTGGGCTGGGTCGCGGATCGGTTCGGTCCGCGTTGGGCGCTCGGCGTCGGCGCCGCATCGGGCTTTGCCGCGGCGATTGTCGGCTTGATCTATCTGGTGAAGTATCGTCAGTTGCGCGTGTATGTCGAGGCGGGCAGGTTGCGCTATAGCATCGACGACCCACGCCAGGCGCCCCCTTACGTCAGCCCGGCGACTGCGGTGCAGAATGCCGTGTTGAGCGAAGCGGAAGAGGATTCCTCCGCTGGCGTTTGAGGGCCGCCGCGCGACAGGCAGCGGCCGACGCATCAGAACGAATGCGCAATCGCAACCCGCGCCACCCTCTAATGCGAATTCGACGGCCGTTAAAAAAGCCGCGCCTGAAATTCAGGCGCGGCTTTTTCATTACGGCAATGCTGCTTTGTTAATTACTTCGCGACCGGCATCGTAAACTCGGCGCCCTTCGCGATGCTATCCGGCCAACGCTGCATGATGCTCTTGTAGCGCGTATAGAAACGCACGCCTTCTTCGCCATACGCATGGTGATCGCCGAACAGCGAACGCTTCCAGCCGCCGAACGAATGCCATGCCATCGGCACCGGAATCGGCACATTGATGCCCACCATGCCCACCTGAATCTGCCGGCCGAACGCACGCGCCACACCACCATCGGACGTGAAAAGCGACACGCCGTTGCCGAACTCGTGCGCGTTGATCAGCTCGACCGCGCTCGCGAAATCGGGCACTCGCACCACCGCCAGCACCGGGCCGAAGATTTCTTCCTTGTAAATCTTCATCTCCGTGCCGACCTGATCGAACAGCGTGCCGCCGATGAAGAAACCGTCTTCACGCGCCACCGGATGCACGCGGCCGTCGACGATCAGCTTCGCGCCTTCCGCCTCGCCCGACGCGATATAACCGGCCACCTTGGCCTTATGTTCGGCCGTAACCAACGGACCCATTTCGGCGTCGAGGTGCTCGCCGTTCTTGATCACCAGCGACTTGACACGCGGCACCAGCTTTTCAATCAACTGATCGGCAACATGACCCACTGCCACCGCGACCGAGATCGCCATGCAGCGCTCGCCTGCCGAGCCGTAAGCGGCGCCGATCAATGCATCCACGGCCAGGTCCAGATTGGCGTCCGGCATCACCACGAGATGATTCTTCGCGCCGCCGAGGGCCTGCACGCGCTTGCCGCGCTTCGACGCTTCCGTATAGATATATTCGGCGATCGGCGTGGAACCGACAAACGAAAGCGCCGCGACGTCCGGGTGCTCGATCAGCGCATCCACGGCCACCTTGTCGCCGTTCACGACGTTGAATACGCCATCGGGCAAACCGGCTTCCTTCAGCAGTTCAGCAATCCGCAGCGCCGTCGACGGGTCTCGCTCCGACGGCTTCAGCACGAACGTGTTGCCGCACGCGATCGCCACCGGGAACATCCACATCGGCACCATCACGGGGAAATTGAACGGCGTGATACCCGCGACCACACCCAGCGCCTGACGCAGATTCCAGTTGTCGATACCGCCGCCGATCTGGTCGGTGAAATCGGTCTTGAGCAGGTTCGGAATGCCGCATGCGAACTCGACCACTTCGATGCCGCGCACCACTTCGCCTTGCGCGTCAGTAAACACCTTGCCGTGTTCGCGCGTGATCAGCATGGCGAGTTCGTCGTGATGCTTGTTCAGCAGTTCTTTGAACTTGAACAGAACGCGCGCACGCTTGAGCGGCGCGGTTTCGCTCCAGGCGGGAAAGGCGGCCTTCGCAGCCTTGACCGCGGCGTCCACTTCCTCGACCGAAGCCAAAGCGACCGAGCCGGTCACCTGACCGGTGGCGGGATTGAACACGTCCTTGAAGCGGCCGCTGCCCGGCGCAGCCGGCGCACCGCCAATGTAATGACCCAACTGCTGCACCGACAGCTTCGCTTGTTCGTTGACTGCATTCATTTCGTTACCTCGTGTTCGGGATAGGCTGTAAGGAATGACCACCGGGCCGTCAGCAAAAAAGATCAGGCTACGTCGCGCAGCACGCGAGCAATATTTCGCCGGGCGGGTTACCGCTCATGGGCAGGCTCCATCAAGACCTGCCAACTGTATCGACGGCGCCGGTCATATTCCCTATACAGCACAATAAAACCGCGCCTCACTGTATTGTTTTTCGCGTGGCAACTGTACTGGGACGTTATCGGTGCGTGCGTAGCGCGCTCAGCGCCATTGCTCAGTCAATTCGTTGGCCAGCACCATCTTCTCGCGGACCAGCTCGATGAAGCCGCTGTCCGCTCCGTTTTGCGCCTTGAGGAATTTCAGCGCAGCGGAATGAACGGTTCGCATTGACCGACCGTCGATCCCGGCCATGCGCGCGGCGCTGCGCCGCGTCTCCTCGACCAGATCGCGCGCGCTGCTGAAGTCAGGCGACAATCCGCACTGCGCGTGGAAATCGGCACGCAATCCGGTCGCATATTCGCGCGACTGTCCCAACCGGTCGATGTCGATCAGCAGATCGACGCCCTCCGCCATACGTACCGCGCAGAGAATCCACAACGCGATGAACGCCCGGTATGCGTTGTTGCCTTCCGCCGTGCGCGCATAGTGTTCGCACGCCATGGCATAGGCGTCATCCGAAGCGGGCGTCACGGGCGGCAAGCTCACGCCGCAAATTTCGATGGCTTGTCTGACCAAAGGCTCCGACTGATTCAGACCCAGCACGCGAAACGGCGCAGCCACGAAGAACGGATTGCTCCATTGCTGATTGAGCAACCACCCCGAGGCAAACTGCGATGCGGGATTTCGCAGCACGGCCGCGTGCATGGCTTGCGGGAATGCGCTCCTGAGCCACGGCAGCCGGCCCGACGAACGGCAAAACTTGAACACCGGCACCCTGCCTTGCTCCGCGGCGCGCTCGCACAGATTGCGCAAATAGGCTTGCAATGCGGGGAATTCCGCGTCGGGTGCGGTTGAGAAACGATCGGTCCCGAAGCGCTTCCGGTATCCGGCGACGCCGCGCGCACCCTCCTGCAGAAACAGCCGGTACTCTTCGAAATACGGCGCGGCGAGGGGCGGGTGTCCCGAGGTGAGCGTGGGACGGGACGCGGAAACATCGGCCAGGCTCAGATCGGCGAGCACGTTGCTGAACGGTTCGTAGAATCCGGTCACGGAATCGAGTGCCCGCAGACGCGACCAGATCCACGTTCCCGCGCTGCGCCAGCCTGTGTGCAGAAATATGCCCTGTTTCAGGGCACTTTGCCGCGCGGTATCGTCCGGCTGGCGAGCCGGTTCGTTCGACATACGGGTCAGCGGATCAGCGGCGCTTGACGGGCCGCTCGACGGTTCATGTGACAACGGCATTGGGCATCTCTTCTAACGGACTCATGGAAGCGACCACGACTCGATGAACGGCGGGCACGGGTTGCCCCCATTCTGCTCAAGCGCACATTTTAGCGGGTCCCGCTATCGACTTCGCAACACAAGTATCGCCAGATTCAGGCCGCTGCCGCCGTGGAGAAGATGAAGTTTGAAACTTCGTGAATCGAATCGGGAATGGCACGTTCCTTCAAACTGAATCTTTGAATTCGTGCGCGGATCGCGCGCAGGTGCGCGCGGCATCACGGTCTCAAGCTTGAAGCGACGTTTTCAGGGTGGGTCAGCGGCCGGCGGTCAAAACTGATGCTGAATCCCCGTCGTCACCACCAGTTGCCGGCGCGTACTCGACGGCGACACCCCGTTGATTTGCGCCACCGCATGACGCCCCTGTTGCGCGACGCCGATCAGATAGAGCGTGGTGCGCTTCGACAACGCGTACTCCGTGCCGAGATTGATCTGATCCCAGCCCGGCTCCGCGTCTCCCGTGCCGCTGCCTGAGTAGCGTCCATTGGTGCGGATGTAGGCCACGCCCGTTTCCCACGCCGGTGTGATCTGCCACGTCAGGTTCGCCTCGTAGTTATCGAGCGTCAACGCGGTTGAGTCCAGATAGCGGTACTGCGTTTTCGAATACATGCCGCCCAGGGTGAGCGCGCCGAAGAATTGGTACGAGGCCCCCGCGAGCCAGATACGCTGCCGTTTCACCCCTGCCGTGCTGGCGATGCTGGTCGAAAATGTATTCTCGTAGTCGTCGTACACGCCGGCACCGGGCGCGCCCAATGCGCCGGCAGGCTGTGCGTCGGGCCGGTCAGCTTGCAGAAAGCCGAGGCCCGCCGCGAACGGTCCGCGTGCATAAGCCGCGCCGGCGCTTATCAGGCGATTGTTCGCAAAGCCCGACGAGCCGTCGGCGGCCGCTGCCTGATTGCTGAAAGCATAGGTCGCGCCAAAGCTCAGTCCGGCGAATTGCGGACTCGCGTACTTGACGGCGTTGCTGACCTTGAAGCTCGCGTTGGTGTTATCCGCATCACCGACATGAGCGCCGATGTAGCCGGCCCATGTTTCGTTGGTCGCGAAGCCCGAAACCGTGTCGATGGTCGTGTCCCATTGCCGGCCCACCGTTACCGTGCCGAAGCGGTTATCGGCAAGACCCACGTATGCGACGTTGAACGCCCGCCCGGTGCCGTGCCCATTCTGCACGTTGAACGGACTCATCAAGCGGAAGATTGCCTGCGATCCGCCGCCCAGGTCTTCGCTGCCGGTCATGATCCAGCGGGACGCCGCCAATTGCCCGCTGGTGGTCATCCAATCGGAATGGCCACCGCTATTGTTCGCGTACAACACGCCGGCATCGATAATGCCGCTCAGTGTCACACGGCTTTGTGCATGGGCTGCCAACGGGACGCAGCACAACAGCGAGCAGGACGCAGCGACGAGCGTCGCCCTCACGGCTTTTTCTCGTGATTTCAAAGTACTCTCCAGATCCAGGGTAGGTTTTTTTCTGACGGCGTTAAAGCGAATGCGCCTATGAACCAGGCAGTCTCAACACCGTGCGAAAGCCGATGTGATTGGTACCCATCGTCACGTCCTGCGCATGACGCGCGCTTGGCCGATAGCGTTTGCAATAGATCGGCGAACAAAGAAACGAGCCGCCTTTGATGGTGCCGAGGTCGGTGCCGCGCGCCTTGGCTACCAACGCGTCTTCGAGATCGACATTCGGGTTCGGCGGCGGCTCGCTCGCCTGTTGCGCGTGGCTCTGCTGCCACGGGTCCTTCACCCACTGCCAGACATTGCCGACCATGTCGTACAGACCATAGCCGTTGGCCGGAAAGCAGCCGACCGGCGAGGTCGAAACAAAGCCGTCTTTCGCAGTGTTCTGAAACGGAAAGGCGCCCTGCCAGGTGTTGGCCATCATCTTCGCGCGGATCGCGAAGGTATCGCCCCACGGATAGGTGGTCGAGGTGCCGCCGTGCGCCGCGTACTCGTACTCGGCTTCGGTCGGCAGATCGCGGCCGCGCCACTTCGCGTAGGCCAGCGCATCTTCATACGCAATGTGCACGACCGGATGATTGCCGAGTCCGTCGATCGAACTGTCCGGCCCGGTGGGATGCCGCCAGTCGGCGCCCGGCACGAAATGCCACCATTGCATCGCGCCGACCAGCAGGTCTTTCGGCGGGAGAAAGACTGTCGAACCGGGTCGAGTCATCGCCGCCGGCAGGGACGGATAACGCTTCGCATCAAGACCGCGTTCGGCCAAAGTCCTGTATCCCGTCGCGGCAACGAAGCGGGCAAACTCCGCGTTCGTCACGTCGTGGCGATCGATCATGAAGCTGCCCACCTTCACGCGCCGAGCCGGTGCTTCTTCCGGATAGTTACCGTCCGAGCCCATCACGAAGCTGCCGGCCGGTACGCGTACCTGATCGCCCGCTTCCGATGCCGGCGGCAAACCGTCATACGCCTTGCACGCCGTCAAGGTGCCGAGCGGCACGGCTTGCTGTGCGGCGCCGGTGGCCGCCAGCGCCGCCTGAGTCAGCACGACGCATAGAGCCGTTGCCACATACCGCGCGATCGATCTGCGGACATGCATGTTCATGCCGGCGCTCCTCAGTAATCCGCGCGCGGATAGGACGTATCGCGCCACGTCTCGACCACGTTGTTCTGCTGCACGTACTGCGCCCACTCGGTCAGCATCTGTTCGAGTACTTGTGGCCGCTTCGCGGACAGATCGTGCAGTTCGGCGCGATCGTGCGCGAGGTCGTACAGTTGCCAGTGCCCCTTGCCTGCGTCGTATGAATAGACCAGCTTCCAGTTGCCCTTGCGCAGTGCGTTACGGCCCATCAACTCCATGCTGTACACGTAGTCGTCCACATGCACGCGTTTGCGCTCGCCGGTCAGATACGGCTTCATCGACATGCCCTGCATCGGCAGGACGGTATGGCCGTGGAATTCGATACCGGGTTGCTTGATATTGGCGAAGTCGAGAATGGTCGGCGTCAGATCCTTGACGGTAAGCACCTGCTCGCTCTTGCCCGGTTGCACATGTCCTGGGAACGACACGAACGCCGGCGAACGGATTCCGCCTTCATTGGTGTACGCCTTGAACAGCCGGAATGGTTGCGCGCTCACCTGTCCCCACGCCGGCCCCTCGAATACGAACGAATTGGCACGGCCGATGTTGTCGAGCGAGTTATTGAAGGTCTGCGCAATCCACTTCGCATTGCCGCTGTCCAGGTCCCATGCGTTGCCTTCCGGGCCGTTGTCCGACAGGAACACGATCAGCGTGTTGTCGTACTGGCCGCTCGCCTTCAGATACTCGACCAGACGGCCGACGTTGCGGTCGAGATCGCCCACCAGCGCCGCGTAGGCTTCCATCGTGCGAGCCGAACGCGCCTTTTCGTCGGCGCTCAAGGCACTCCACGGCTTCGTGCCTTCCGGCAGCGGCGCGGGCTTCGCATCGTTCGGCACGAGACCGAGGCGCTTCATTTTGTCGATGCGGCGCTGCGCGATCACGTCGTAGCCGACATCGTAATGGCCGCGCACCTTTTGCAGTTCATCGTCCGGTGCCTGCAGCGGTAAATGCGCCGCCGTATAAGCTGCGTACGCGAAGAACGGCTTGCCTGCGCGCTGCGAATCCTGCAGATACGAAATCATCTTGTCGGTGTACGTGCGCGACGAATAGAAGTCGGCAGGCAGATCGATCTTGTTGCCGTTCTCGCGATAGGTCGGCTCCGGTGCGTCGGACGTGATCGTCATCACCTTCTGCTTGAAATGCGACGCGCCGCCGTTCATCAGCGCATAAGAGCGTTCAAAGCCGCGCTGGTCAGGCCGCATGCCGTCGCTGCCGCCGAGGTGCCATTTGCCGGCCATCACGGTCCAGTAGCCGGCATCTTTCATGATCTCCGGCAACGCAGCCACCCGCTGATTCAAACCGCCTTCATAGCCGGGATGGTCGACCTCTTCGGGCGTCAGATGCGGCGTGATCATTTCCGCCATATTACCGACGCCGGCAAGGTGATTGTCCATGCCGGACAGCAGCATCGAACGGGTCGGCGAACACGTCGGCGCGACATACATCGTGTCGAGCAGGCGCCCGTGAGCGACCAGTGCATCGAGATTCGGCGTGGCGATTTCGCTGCCGAATGCGCCAATGTCCGAACGCCCGACATCGTCGGCGACGATCAGCAGCACATTAGGACGCGCGCCCGGCGCAGCGGCCGCGCTGGCCGCCTGCGCGAGCGGCATCATGACGGCCCACGCGCTACCTAAAAACGTTGCAGCAAGGATGGTACGAAAGCTCATTTGATCTCCATGTCCACGATGTCTTCCTAAGCTGAATTCAAATCTTGTTGCCGCGAGGCGTTTGCGAAATGCGTCACAGCCTCGACCGCCCGAGCCGGTCGAATGCCGCACGGTCGCGCTGTTTGAGACGCTTCGCTGCCATGACGCCGGCCACTGCGAAGAGCGGCAGCAACGCAGTCAACGCATACGACACGCCCACGCCCGCACCGGTCAACAACGGAAAATTCACGATTGCGAGCACCAGCACAACACTCAAGGCGAGACCCGACAGCACGGGCAACACGCCCACCCGCATCGCACCCGTGTCGTTACCGCCGATACGCTTGAAGAACACGAACACCGCTGCCGAGGAAAGCGCCATCAACGCGATGATGCAAAGCGTCGCCACATTCGTGAGCCACGAGAACAGCGTTAGAACCGGATCGGCATGCGCGACGATGAACACCAGCACAACGATCGCGGCCACCGCCGTTTGCAACAGCGAGCCGATATGCGGACTGCCATGCACACGATGTGTGCGGCCGAGCGCTCGCGGAAGCAAACCCTCACGGCCGGTCGCGAAGAAATAGCGCGCCGCGGAATTGTGAAAAGCCAGCAAGCCCGCATACACGCTCGTGATGAACAGCACGCTCATCGCCGCGGTGAGCGTTTTGTTGGCGTAATGATCGGAGAGCGTGTAGAGGAAAGTGGTCGGATCGCTCAATGCAGTGAGCGTCTTGACGATCTTGTCGCTGCCCGCGCCGATCACCATGCACCACGCGGAAAATGCATAGAACACGCCGATCAGCAGCACCGAAATGTAGGTTGCCAACGGCACCGTCCGTTGCGGGTTTTTCGCCTCTTCGCTATAGATGGTGGTGGCCTCGAAGCCGATGAAGCTCGCGAAGCAGAACAGGAAACCGATCGCAGGCGTGCCGCTCATAAAGGTGTGCGGCGTGAACGAAGCCGCATTGATGCCGCTATCGCCGCCGCTTTTCAGAATCGCCAGATCGAGGATCAACACGACGATGTATTCGCCGAATACCAGCAGCGAAAGCACCTTTGCGGACAGATCGATCTGCCGGTAGCCAAAGACGCCGATGCTGGCCATGGCCGCGAGCGAACAGATCCACCACGGCGTATTGAGGTTGAAGTGCGCGCTCACGAAGCCCGAGGCCACCGCGCCGAACATGCCGTACAAACCAATCTGCATCGTGTTGTAGCCGAGCAGCGCGATCAATGCCGCCGCGCCGCCCGCGGTGCCCCCGAGGCCGCGCGCCGTGAACGCATAGAAACCGCCAGCATTGGTCACGTGCCGCGCCATCGCCGTATAGCCGGCGGAAAACATCAGAAGAATCACCACCGTGGCGACCAGCAACGCCGGTGTGCCGGCGCCATTGCCGAGCATGATGCCGATCGGAAAGCCACCCGCGATCGCAACCAGCGGGCCGGCCGCCGAGATCACGAAGAAGATGATGAAGCCCAGTCCCAGTGCCCCCTTGCGCAACTCGGTGGACGGGGATGGTTCAGCGACGACGCTCATGTTTTGCTCCTGGATTTTCTTTCGTCTGCATTACGACGAGGTTCGGCGCAGTGTCGCAGTGCAAGTGTTGATGCACTGTAGAAAGCCAAAATGATGAGCGGGAGCACAAATCGGCAATGCGGCGCGCCGCATCCCAAAAACATGCGTATCTGGCAATCTGATAGATTTCCGCCGTCGCACGCTACAGGACCTGGAATGACCAGCACTGAACTGAAAACAGATTCGTTGCAGCGGTGGATGTTGTACAGCAAGGATGCCTATGGGGGTGGCCGCAACTTTCTTACTACCGAACAAAAGCAGGCGGTTGAAGACGGCAAGAAGTTCTCGCAACGCGCATACGCCGATGTATGGGCTCGGGATGCCGAGCTCGTCCAGCGCGTCCGCTCGTTCCTTGGAAGCAACTTCCATTGGCACCAGCGGCTGATAGAGAACGGCGCTGACCTGGAGGTTGTACAGACGTTACAGTCCATGATTCGCGGTGAGAGCGTTGTACTCATTGCCGAGCAATCGCGAACGGGGGCCGCCGGGATCGATCGAGCGCCTAAACCCAAGAGGTTTCCGGGCTTCCGTGAGGAGTTAATGACGGGCTTGGGCATGTCCTACGAAGCCGCGACAGCCTACATGGACCGCTACAACAACATGGTGGACCGGGTTAACGCGGTGACGGCCGGATATTTGAGGACAGTATTCACGACTATGCACCATGACCCATCTTCAGTTCCGCACGCAGACGCAGGAGCCTATGCGTCCTTCCTGATAACCGGGGATACGGTAATGCCCGAATTCTGGACTGAATACTTCCAGGTACCCCCCGATACAACAATCGTAAAAGGTCGGTCGTTTACCCTGCCGTCAGGCAAAGCCAGCAAAGCCTTGGGGAAAACCGGTCTATGGGGCGTAAGCAGTGAGCTTGCGGTACAAAGCGACTTGCTCACTCCGCATTTACGATACCTCACAAGTCGACTTGGCTTGCCCCGTGTGGGTCTGCGGGAGATCGCGCAACAGGCTGGTGCAAAAGTGCGGTTCTCCTGTTTCTGGTTTGACCCCTCGGGTAACCGTGTGCCCGATGTGCCAGCCGACATTCGGCAGATAATGGAATCCCTTGGGGGTGTCATCGAGATTGACGAGTACCGGTAGTGTGCGGTCCGTCGACAGCCTATAGCGAAAAAAGCCGACCAAATCTGGAAACGCGAGCTGGGTGCTAGCTCAAACGCGGCGTCTGCGAAGGCAATTCACCGAACAGATCGCGATATTCGCGGGCGAAATAGCCAAGATGCGTGAAGCCCCAGCGGCAGGCGGCGTCGCCAATCAGCAGTTCGTCGGCGCCCGTCGTGCGCAGAAGCCGATGCACGGCGTTGAGCCGGATCGAGCGCAGGTATTCGACAGGCGTGACGTTGGCCACGCGCTGAAAGCTGGTTTGCAACGTACGCCGACTGCATCGCAGTGCCCGGCACAGATCGAGCACGGTGATCGGTTGCTCGGCATTGTCTTGCAGAATGCGTTCACAACGCCGCACGATATCGCTATACGTGGTGTGCGTGAGATCGCGCGGCGGCATTCGCGACGCGTTTTCGAGCAGGTCGAGCAGCACACTGATCATTTCGTCGCGGAACACCTTGGTCGCGGCCGGATGCGCGAACGCGGCAGCATTGCGTTCGGCGGAGTCGAGAAACGGCGCGAGCCGTTCGCGCAGCATCACACCTTGCTCATCGGAAAGCGCCAGCACGCCGCCTTTCGCCTGGCGGCCGGCGTGCTCGCCCACCGTCGCGCCAAGCAGGTCGTCCATCATCTCGGCGGACACGCTGATGCCGGCATAATGCATCGATTCCGGCGTGTAGAAGCGAAACTCCTCGCCCGCGCCGAGCAGCAGCAGCGCGTAGCCATCCACGCGCCGCCCCTGAAACGTGCCGACGAGCGGCGCATACAGCGGCACCGCGATCGATGCGAGACCGGCCGGCGACACGCCATGTTGCGCCACGCGGCGATTGGTGGTTTCGCGAAAGAAATGAAAGTCGGCCGAACTCGCCTGCACCAGCGTGCTCTGAAAGCGGCCCGGCGTCATCTGGCGATAGACCTGTTCCCAGCCGCTCACGGCCAGCGAATGATCGTGCACGTCGGCAAGCGTGCTGATCCGGAAGTCCATGTCCCCTCCCGCCTACTCTGAACAGGCTACATTCATGCAATGGCGGCCCAGCCTGTCGTAGCGGACGCCAACCTGGATGCAGACGAACGCCGCGGTTCGCGGCGCTCAGGCTGCAAATGAAGGAGCAATGTTATTCCAGGCTGGCCGATTCGGCTAACCGCAAAAAAAAAGCAGACCATTTTGCGGTGACTTCAATGCGAAGCGCGCTGCACCAGCCTGAAACGCATTCAGGCATTCTGCAGCGCGCTTGAACACTTGACCAAGTCAATTATGCAAATTTCACTTCATCGAAACCTGCTGCCAGCGCACCCACGAGCGCATCGAGTTGCGCCGGTTCGACCACCAGCGGCGGCGACAGGATAATTTTCGTGCCGACCGGCCGCACCAGTGCGCCGTGTGCCCGCGCCACTTCGGCCACCGCATTCGCATAGCCCGAGGTCGGGTCGATCGGCTCGCGGGTTTGCTTCGACTTCACCAGATCGAGCGCGACCATCAAGCCTTTGCCGCGCACATCGCCCACCGCCGCATAGCGTTCGGTGAACGGCCGCAGTGCTTCCAGCAGATGCGCGCCCTGCTGTGCGGCGTTGGCCGGCAGATTCTCGTCCTTGACGATTTTCAGGTTGGCCAGTGCGGCCGCGCACGCAACCGGATGCCCCGCATAGGTATATCCATGCATCAGGGCGCCCGTGAAATTCGCGTTGTTCATGAAAGCCTGCTCGATACGCTCGTTAAACGCGGTCGCGCCAAGCGGAATGTAGCCGGAAGAAATACCCTTCGCAAAGCACATGATGTCCGGCTTCACCCCCCAGCCCCGGCTGCCGAACAGGCTGCCGGTACGGCCAAAACCGGTGACGATTTCGTCGGCGATCAGCAGAATGCCGTACTTGTCGCACACTTCGCGAATCAGCGGCCAGTAGTTTTCCGGCGGCACGATTACGCCACCCGCGCCCTGCACCGGTTCCGCGATGAAGGCGGCCACCGTGTCGGGGCTTTGGAAAATGATCTCGCGCTCCAGCATCCCGGCACAGATCCGGCCGAGTTCAGCGGGATCCTGCGTGAACGGATTGCGATAGAGCCACGGCGTTTCCACATGAAAGCAGCCCGGCAGATTCGGCTCGTAGTTGCGCCGGAACGCGGTATTGCCGTTCACTGACGCGCCGCCGAAATGCGTACCGTGATAGCCCTGCTTCAGCGAAATAAACTTGGTGCGGTCCGCTTCGCCTTGCAGCTTCCAGTACTGACGCGCGAGCTTCAATGCGGATTCGACCGCGTCGGAGCCGCCGGAGCTGTAGATCACGCGGCGCATGCCTTCCGGTTCGAGCATCTCGACCAACACCCTCGACAACTCCTCGGCGCGCGGATGCGAAATGCCGTCGAAGAGCTGGAAGTATTCGAGTTCGTCCAGCTGACGCACAATGGCGTCCTTCACCTCACGCCGATTGTGGCCGACATTGACGTTCCAGAGACCCGCCACGCCGTCCACAAGCTTATTGCCGCGATCGTCGAACACATAACAGCC
Source organism: Paraburkholderia sp. IW21 (assembly GCF_041321145.1). Classification (NCBI taxonomy): domain Bacteria; kingdom Pseudomonadati; phylum Pseudomonadota; class Betaproteobacteria; order Burkholderiales; family Burkholderiaceae; genus Paraburkholderia; species Paraburkholderia sp. IW21. The sequence continues at coordinate 51,340 of NZ_JBGGWA010000006.1, forward strand.
GTCGCCGCGCACAATACGGATCGGCTCGCGCTGCTGCATTTCGGCGGGGTGCTGCATCGGATGCCAGAAGGCGGAATCGTTCGTTCCCATGGTTCGTTACTCCACTCAGTTCAGTAGGTTGGTAGGTTCGTGTGTCGGCATTGGCCTGGTTATCCCTGCGTTCGGCTCAATGCGCGATGCACACGGACTTGGTTTCCGTAAAGCCTTCAATTGCGTACTTGCCGAATTCGCGGCCAATGCCCGATTGTTTGAAGCCGCCGAACGGCATGCTCGGGTCGAGCGGTACGTGGCAGTTGACCCACACGGTGCCTGCTTCGATTTGCGGCACGAGGTTCATCACCGTCTTGAGGTCGTTGCTCCATAGGCTGGCGGCGAGGCCATACGATGAATCGTTGGCAAGGCGCAGCGCTTCGAGCGGATCGTCGAACGGGATGATGGCGAGGACGGGACCAAACACTTCGTCGCGCACGATTGCCGCGTCGTGCGGCACATCGGCGATCACGGTCGGACGCACGTAATAGCCCGGCAGATCGACCGGCTTGCCGCCCGCGAGGAATGTCAGGCCCGCGGCCTGAGCGCGCACGACGTGCTGCTTGACGCGGTCGCGATGCTGCGCGGACACGAGCGGATTGATCTGCGCAGTCGGATCGAGGCCAGGTCCCAGTGTCATCGCGTTGGCGATATCGGCAAGGCCTTCGGAGACCTGCCGGTACTTGCTGCGATGCACGTAGATGCGCGAGGCCGCCGCGCACACTTGCCCCTGGTTGAAGAAGCCGCCCGCCAGCGCGCCTTGAATGGCGTGATCGACGTCGATATCGGCGAGCATCACCGCTGGATTCTTGCCGCCGAGTTCCAGCGAAAAGCGCGTCATGTTCTGCACGGCGGCCGTACCGACCAGCTTGCCCGTCGGCGTCGAGCCCGTGAACGAAATCTTGCTGATGCCCGGATGCGCCGCGAGCGCGGCCCCGCATTCGCGGCCGCCCGTCACGACGTTGAACGCGCCCGCGGGCACGCCGGCTTCGAGTGCCAACTCGGCCAGACGCAATGCCGTCAACGGCGTTTCCGGCGACGGCTTGACGACGATGGTGCAACCTGCCGCGAGCGCCGGCACCAGCTTCCAAACCGCGATCATCAAGGGGAAATTCCACGGCACGATGCCCGCCACCACGCCGATCGGCTCCTTGCGCGTGAACGCCGTATAGCGCGTGCCGGGCGGAAACGGAATCGACACATCGAGCGTTTCGCCGGTGATCTTGGTCGCCCAGCCCGCCATGTAGCGCACGTATTCGATCGTCGCGCCCACTTCCACCGCGCGGGCAATGTTGATCGATTTGCCCTGATTCAAGGTTTCGAGTTGCGCGAGGTCTTCGGCATGGGCTTCGAGCAGATCGGCGAAGCGCAGCAGAATGCGTTCGCGATCGGCCGGACGCAGGCCGCTCCACACGCGCGTGTCGAACGCGGAGCGCGCATTGCTCACCGCACGATCGACATCGGTTGCATCCGCATCGACCACGCTCGCGAGACGCTCGCCGGTGGCCGGGTTGAACACGTCAAGACGCCGCTCCGAATGCGCACGTTGCTGCGCGCCGCCGATAAACAGGCCGAAATCGCGTTGCACGAACGCGCGAACCGCGTCGCTGACCACAACCGTTGCATCGTTACTCATATCCTGGGGCCCTCGTTGGTGTCTCGTTGCTGTCTGATGTGCGGCCGCGAGGCCATCGTGCTGAAGAATGTAGTCAGGCTTGTTCGTCCACCGTTAGCGCAAATCGGCAGGCAAGCCATCGCTTAAGGGAAAACATCTAGCGGGTTAGAGAAACAGCGCGCCGATCATTTCCGTGCGGCTCGATACGCCGAGCTTGCGGAACATGCGCAAAAGGTGAGTTTTGACCGTCGGCTGCGCGAGTTCGAGGTCGCGTGCGATCGCCTTGTTCGACAAACCGTTGCGCACGAGGCGCGCGATCTGTTGTTCGCGGTGCGTCAGGTTCGGACGGATCTCAGTGTCGGTCGCGGATTCGCTGCGCAGGTGGGTACGCATCGGCCGCTGATCGCGGAGCGCCGGCACCAGCGCCGCCTCCAGAAGCGGCTGCACGGCGCTGGCCCGCTGCAGCTCGTCGTTGGAGAATGCTTGCGCGGGCGCCATGCGCAACATCGAAAAGGCAGCGACAGGACGCGTGCCGTCGCGCAGCAATACCTCCATCACATCGACAACCTGATGCGGATTCAGGAAGCGCCGCCAATACACCGAGCCGCCGCGCACCGGCTCGGGCAACTCGCCCGCGAGCGTGAGCACGCTGCCCGTGCGCGTCGCAAAACGCGACGGATGCATCGGGTCGAGCGTGCAATAGCGCTGCAAATACGTGCGATGCATCGTCTCGGTCATGCCGAACAGCTCGAAACCTGACGGCTCGTTATCCGCGCCGACCCAGTAGAAGACCGTCGCCGAAGGCCGTATCAGTTGCGCCAGCGTCCTCGCGGCGGCGCCCAGTGCGGGCGTGAAAGCGGTTTGCGACGCGGCTTCGTCGCGGATCGTGTTCAACATGGCGCTCTCCCGATTCACCAGATCAAGACCATCGTACGAACGTGCGATTGGGCCGCGTGAGCGCGAATCGGCAAATCGGCACGGCCGCACGAATACGCGGACGACGGTTGCGTTGTCATCCTTTTGCCTGATTCCGTGCTTGCGTCCTCACGCCTAGACTCCGTGGATTCACTCACTACTCCTTTCACTACGTCATAAGGAACGCCATGTCTGAACGACGCACCGTTGTCATCACAGGCGCCGGCACCGGTATCGGCGAAGCCTGCGCCAGGCTGTTTGCTTCGCGCGGCGCGCGCGTGGCGCTGATCGGCCGGCGCCGCGAACCGCTCGAACGGGTGGCGCGCGAAACCGGCGGCCTGGTGCTCGACGGCGACGCGGCCAGCGCCGCCGACTGGCAGCGCTTCATCGCCGCGATCAACACCGACGGCGGCGCCATCGACGCGCTGATCGCCTGCGCCGGCGGCTTTGGCATGGGCACCGCCATCGAGACCGACGACGCGGCCTGGTCCGCCGCGATGCGCGCGAATCTCGACACGGCTTTCGTCGCCGCCCGCGCCTGCCTGCCCGATCTGATCGAACGGCGCGGCGCGATCGTGCTGGTGGCGTCGATCGCGTCGCTTGCCGCGGGGCCTGCCGTGTGCGGCTACACCACGTCGAAGCACGCGCTGATCGGCCTCACCCGCTCGCTCGCGCGCGACTACGGTCCGCACGGCGTGCGCGTCAATGCGGTATGTCCGGGCTGGGTTCGCACGCCGATGGCCGACGCGGAAATGCAACCGCTGATGCAGCGCTACGACGAAACGCTCGACGCGGTGTACCAGCGCGTCTGTGCCGACGTGCCGTTGCGCCGCCCCGCGTACGCCGAGGAAATCGCCGGTGTATGCGAATTTCTGGTGTCGCCCGCCGCGTCGATCGTGACGGGTGCCACCCTCGTTGCCGATGGCGGCTCGTCGATTGTCGATGTGCCGACGCTGGCGTTCGACCCTATGTCAGCGAGGCCTTAGCCCGTCACGGCGGTCGACTCGGGCAAGGTCGCGCCGCCGTCGACCACGATGGTTTGGCCCGTGATGTACGACGCTGCGTCGGAAGCCAGAAACAGCATGGCCGCCGCAATATCGGACGGTTCACCCAAACGTCCGAGCGGAATAGCCTGTTCGATACGGCGGTTGTGCGCGTCGTCGCCGAGGTTACCCATCGCGGGCGTGCGGATCATGCCGGGCTCGACACCGTTGACCGTGATCCGGTGCGTGGCCAACTCCAACGCTGCGGCGCGAATGAACCCGTTCACACCGGCCTTCGACGCCGCGTAGTGTGCGAGCCCCGGATACGCTACACGCGGCCCCGTCACCGACGAGGTCGCCAGCATCCGGCCACCGCCTTGGCGGATGAACGCGGGCGTGGCGGCCTGCGCGAGCCAGAACAGCGCGGCAAGATTCACGGCGAAGGTGCGCTGCAGAATCGCGGGCGTGATCGCCTCGAACGCGGTGAGCGGAAAATACGCGGCGTTGTGCACGACCACGTCGAGCCGGCCGAAGTCGGCTTCGACGTCGGCGACGACGCGCTCGATCTGCGTGTACTCCGCCATATCCGTCTCGTACGCGCGCCCCGTGCCACCCTGAAGCGCGAGACGCTGTACCGGTTCAGAAGCCGCGTCGACGCGCAAATCCGCAATCGCCACCGAGGCGCCGCGCGCGGCGAACGCCTCGGCGACGCCGCGCCCGATGCCTTGCGCGCCGCCGGTTACCAGCACCACTTTGCCGGCGAAATCACGCATGTTCATCGCATGCTGCGCTGCGCCGTTCATCGCGGATGCCGCGTCACGTTGAGCACTTGCGCAAGCGCGCCGACCGGGAAATTCGACAGCGTGTCGAACTGGCTCCCCTGATAGCCGAAAATCTTGCCGTCCGTCTTCTTGCGGTCGAGATCGATCATCACCACGCCAAGCGTCGGAATGATTTTTTCGCGCCACACGAACAGGTAGAGATCTTTCGCGATGGCGATGTAGTGGCAACGGTCGACATCGGCAAGGCCGGCTTCCACGCCCGAGAGGCATTGCCATGCATAGAAGTTGTCGTTCAGATAGACGTGTTCGTACTGTTCGGTAGCGCTATACGTATACAGGTTGCGCATGCCGACCAGCTCCCGAGTGGGATGATGCAACGCGGCTTCCGGCACTGCTTTAGCGCCCTGTTGAGCGATCCTGCCGTGACGGAACCGCGCCTGTACGCCGGTCAGCTCCATGCCTCGCTCGACACGCGTGAATGCATCGGTACGCGCTTCGTTTTCGTTCGGCAACGTGCCGACCACCGAGGTGCACACCCCTTGCGTCACATCGAGCACATAGCTCGTGGCTGCAGGCCGCGAACCGTCGCCCCCGCCGATGTAATCGACGAAATAAATGCCGTCGCGCACCGACGTGACCCGGCATTCGAATTGGCCGCTTTCCGTACGTACCCCATCCGCGGAGACGAACGTCAACACCTGGGTTGAGTTGTCGGCGAATTCAAGCTGCAACGTGCGGCCGCTCAGATCGCCGACGGGCGGCAGAATGTGGCTGTCGGGTGCAAAACCTTCGGCCAGCGCGCCGACTTGAATGAAAACGGGTTGAGATGTCATGTCTGTATTGCTCCAGTAGTTCATTGATTGGCCGCGGCTTTTTACTCACATCAAGCGCCAGGCCGCGGCGCCTGTGACTACTGTACGGAGGCCGCGGACGCAGCGGCATCGACCATAAGGATGACAACGCCGGCGACGTTGAGCGTCCTGAAGCGCGTGGAAGGCCGAGCGTCCAAAAGGCCCAGAGCTTTCCCTGGATGCGCCGGAGGCATTAAAGGCCTCACAGCAGGCCGAACTCGCCAGCCAGCTCATCGATCAAGCCACGCTGGAACGCCTTGAAGCGCTCGTTAGGCTGCTGCGCAATCGCCAGATCGAGCATCGGATCGGTCACTTGCGTGCGCACGTCCGCCAGCGTTTCAACTATCGCGTGGCCGCAGAACGGCACGTATGCTTCCGAATACCCACCCTCGTGCACGATCGCCAGACGTCCGCCGCAATGCCGTTCGGCGGCATCGCGCATCATTTGCGTCATCGTGCGATAGCTCTCGCTGTGCAGCAGCATGCGCGCGAGTGGATCGACGGCGCTCGCGTCGAGCCCGCTCGCCACCACGATCAGATCGGGCCTGAAGGCGTCGAGCGCAGGCAGCACGATGCGCTCGAACGCATACAGATAGGCGTCGTGGCCGCCGCCTGGCAACAGCGGAATGTTCAGGTTCGCGCCGATGCCGGCGCCCGTGCCGCGCTCATCCGCGCCGCTGTAGCCCGGCGGAAAGCAGCGGTCCTGATGCAGCGAAATCGTCAGCGTGTTCGGATCGTCGTAATAGATCGACTGCGTGCCGTTGCCGTGGTGGACGTCCCAGTCGATCACCGCGACACGTTCGGCGCCATGCTTCGCGCGCGCCGCTTCGATCGCGATCGGAATATTGGCCAGCAGGCAGAAACCCATCGGCTTGTCGCGCAAGCAGTGATGGCCGGGTGGGCGCGACAGCGAGAATGCGTTGCTCGCACGCTTGTCGAGCACGGCGTCGATTGCGCTTAAAGCGAGCCCTGCGGAAAGCGCTGCGATTTCGTAGCTGCCCTTGCCGAACGGCGCGAGCTCGCCAAGATCGCCGCCGGTGGTGTCGCTGAGCGCCTTGAAACGATTCAGATAGTCGCGTGGATGCACGCGTAGCAAATCTGCTTCAGTGGCGAGCGCCGCGCCCTTCATGTCGAGCGATGCCGCCAACCCCGAGGTTTGAATCAGCGCGAGCAGCCTGCGCTTCGAATCCGGCGATTCCGCGTAGCCACTGCTGGACGGCGGCTGCACCCAGCCGCCGACCGGAAAGAACAGCGCATGCGTGCCACCTGTATGCCAAAAAGTGCGTTCATCCGTGAAAAATGCTGTTTTGCTCATGATGTCTCTTACCTGTAGTTCACCAGCGGATTCAATTCGACCGGGTTCGGCGGCACGATCACTGACGCGCGCCCGGCACTTCGCGCCCGCTACGCTCGACACGGAGCAAGCAGACGAAAGACAGCGCGCAGATCACCGCCGCGCCCTGAAACAGCGTATTGAGTCCCGCGCCGGCATCGAGCAGCACACCGGCGATCAGCGGACCGACCGCGAGCCCCGCGCCGATCACGAAGTTCAGCGTGGCGATCAAGCGGCCCGACGCATCGGTTTTTGCGGCCGCTGCGAGGATGAACGGCAGCACGAAAGTCCACGCGAACTTGAACGCAAAGATCGCGGCCGCGTAGCCCGTCGAGCCGGGATGCGCCGACAGCCCGAGTAAGGCCGCGACGAGGATCGCGTAACCTGTCAGCAGCATCGCGGCGCGCGCGATCCGGTTGCCGATGAACGATGCGCACGCCGCGCCGGCGATCCCCATCACGCTCGCAATTGCCAGCAGTTCGCCGACGTGTCCGGCGTCGAGTCCGGCAAGCGCTGCCGCCTTGCTCGCGAAAGTCCAGACGCCGCCGATCGCCACATAGAACGCGAGTACGCCGCCGATCACCAGCGTCGCGAGAAACCATCTGCTGGTTGGGCTGCTTGTACTGCTTGTGCCGTTCATGCCGGACGCAGCCTGTTGCGCCCGCTTGCCGCTTGCGCCACCCAATGCAGGATCGAAGCCACGCGTGAGCGGCGACGCGATCAGCGCGAGCACGGCCAGCGCCACATACAGCGCGCGCAAACCGAACGCATCGAACAGATGCGGCAGCACGAACAGCCCGAGCGCCCCGGCCACCAGTTGACCGACCACCCACAAGCCATACACGCGGTCACGATTGCCGCTCGTCGCCGCGCTCGTCATGCACAGCACCATCAGCGTGCCGCCACCGAGCGCGGTCAGCGCGCGCAGCACCAGTAACGCGACAAAACCCGGCATCAGCACCGCGGTCGCGACATTGCCGACGCAAAACACCGCCGTGGCGATCCCCGCGACCCGGCGCGCGTCGACCCGTCCGAGCCACAGGAGCGATGGCAGCGTCGCGCAGCTGAACGCACCGAGTTCGACGAAGAAATACGTGCCGATCTGCGAGGCGCTCAAACCCAGTTGTCCGCCGAGCTGAGCGGCCACTGCCGGTGCGACCAGCAACAGGAGCGGCGTGATAGCGGCGAACACCACCAGCGACAGCAGCGTAGACGTCGCGAATTCGCGCGGCGCGGCCGTGGACGTAGACGTGGCGGCCGGGGCAAATGAGGATGTCGAAGGAGTTTTCATGGAACTCATGAGGTAACGGTTGCGGTTGCAACGAAGGCGAATAAGAAGGCAATTCGCCGACGCTGTCGAAACTGAAGCGCCACGCCGGCGGCGGGCAATCAGAACGTGTGATACATGCCGAGCATCGCCCCCAACTGCGAGGCGCCGTTAAGCGGAACGGCGTCGTATTCGTAGACTGGCTGTGAGCTTTCACTGCTATTGCGCGAATAGCCGAGATTCACATAGGCCACCGTGCGCTTCGACAGTGCGTAGGTGCCGCTCGCGATGAACAGCGTCGGATGGCCGACGCTCGGCGTGCTCGACCAGGTCTGATAGACGCCGCCCGCGAGGCCGACGAAGGTGTTGACCTGATAGCGCGCCCCGCCCCACGCCACGGTTTTCGATGGCGCAAGCGAGCCGGTTTGCCGCTCCGCGCCGCCGTACAGCGAAAGCGTCGCAATGTCCCAATGCGCGGCCAGCGTACCGATGGTCTGCTGCAATCCCGACGTGTCCCCAGCCGCGGATGCCGTCCCTTGCGCCCGATGCAGCGCCGCGCTGATGCCATAACCGTTGCCGCCGTATTGCGCGCCGATTTCCAGCACGCGGCCCGAGCGTGAATTGCCGGCCACGCCACCGGTCGCCGCCAGTGCTTCGGCACTGAAGCCGCCGTAATCAGCCGTCTTGAACTTCACCGAGTTATCGATGAAGTTCGCCGACAGCGGCACCAGCACGCCCTGGCCGCTGTATGCCGCATACAGCAGCGGATCGTAGAAAACCGTGCGATCGAACAGCACGCTGAACTGCCGCCCCAACGTGAGCGTGCCGAATTTGCCGGTCAAACCGACGTAAGCGCCGCGAAAGAATGCATAACCGGGCACCGTGGCCGTGCCGTCGTTGACGTTGATGCCCTGCTCAAGGCGAAAAATCGCCTGCAGACCGCCGCCCAGGTCTTCCGCTCCCGTCAAACCGATCTGCGACGGCAACACGCCGTAGTTCTGCAAGTTGAGCGCGCTGTGCTGGCCGTCCGCGTTCGTGCGGTACTGAAGGCCGGCGTCGATCAAACCGTACAGCGTGACACTCGATTGCGCGTGTGCGGTCGTGGCCCAGAAGGCGGCCGCCGCGCTCAATGCCGCTAACGCCTTTCGTCGACCGCCGCGCTGCCGTGATTCGTTTCGTTTCATCGAGAAACTCCCAACCGTCTGATGTTTTTGTAATGTGTCCGTTGCTGCGGGCTGCATCCGTGATCGAGTGCAACGGCAGTGTCGGTAGCGGCAATTGCGCTGAATAGACGTACAGATGAACGGTGTGGAAAACCCGCACGACGACACATGAAGCCCCGGGGTGCTTGACGCGAGCGGCGACGCAGAGCGGACCGGCATACTGTTGCGGTGCGCCATCCGCGGTCCGGGACCGTTCAAATGAGGGGGCGCAGCGCCATTTCGGCCGCTGCGTTTTTCAAAAAAGCGCCACGTATAATCGGTCGGCATGCCGCACACGCGGCCGGACGCGCCTTATCGACAGCCGGAGGAGCCAGCGTGACAGTCACCGCAGACACGAAGCGGGTTATCGATCAGTTGGGCGAAATGCCCCCCGCGATTCCGCTCGACGACTATGCAGGTGCTCCGCTCGAGCAGCGCAGCGCCGACTTCGAAGGGACACTGTCCGGCAACGGCACCCCTGCGCGCGGCCTGAGTCTCTTCCTGCTCAACCTGTATGCGCTCGCCAACCGCACCGGCATCGGCGAATTCGAGCACGGCTTCTTCCGCCTTCTATCGCAGCATTTGCCGTTCGACGCCGGCTGGACCGGCGTGACGACGCACACGGCCGACGGTCCGGTGATGCACAACAGCTTCGTGTATGGCCTGCCGGGCGAGTTCTTTACCGACTGGCAGCGCGTGCGCGACTGCGATCCGCTCGCGATCGGCTCGATGAACCGCTACGGCCGCGCGCTGGAAGTGTCGATCGTCGCGCCCGGGATCGATCCGCGCTTTCGCAACTGGGCGATCAAATACGGGCTCGCGCAACTGATGGTGGTGTCGGCGCTCGATCATCGCTTCGGACTCGCGACGTTTCTGTCGGTGTATCGCCGCGCGCTGGACAAACCGTTCTCCGCCGCGGATGCGCAAAAGCTGGAGGACGTGATTCCGCATCTGAGCGCGGCGCTCACGATCAGCCGCTCGTTTCAATTGACGCGTGAACGCGGTGAAGGCGTCGCTACGCCGGCGCGTGCGATCTGCGATGGTTTCGGTGCAGTGCACCAGGCGGATAAAGCGTTCGAAACGATTCTGCGCGGCGAGTGGCCGGGCTATCAGAATCACCATCTGCCGGCGCCGTTGATCGCGCATCTGCATGCGGACACGGACCAGCCGTATGTGGGTGAAACGGTGACGGTGAACTGCTCGCCCGTGGTCGGTCTGTTCCAGCTGGAAGCGCGCCAACGCTCGCCGCTCGACCGTTTGAGTCCGCGCGAACTGAGTGCGATCAAACTGTACGGCGACGGCCTCTCACACAAGGAAGTCGCACAACGCATGGCGATTTCGCCGGCTACCGTACGCCACTACCTGCGTTGCGCGTATAAAAAGCTCGGCATGCACGACAAGAGCCAGATTCCGTGGCTGCTCGGGCTGCGCGAGAACGCCACGGCGCCCGCACAGGACGCTTGAGCCGCCAGGTCACGCGTCCTCTTCTTCGAGGCCGGCCAGCAGATCGTCGACCGCGCGATACACGCGCTCGACGATTTCCGGCCCCACCTTGCGCTCCAGTTCACGATAGTGCGCTTCGAGATCCTTCGAGATCACGCGCACCAGTTCCACGCTCGTATCGGTTAGCGACACCAGCACGCGCCGCTGGTCTTCCGCGAAACGCTCCTTCGTCACCAGTTCCATGCTCTCCATGCGCGCGAGCACGCCGGCCATGCTCGGGCTCGAGATCGTGCAGATATCGGAGATCTGACGCGGCTCCATTGGGCCATGCTCATTGAGCGCGCGAATCACGCGCCATTGCTGTTCGGTCAGTCCGTGTGCGGTAATCAATGGGCGGAAACGCTCCATCATTTTTTCTCTGGCGCGCAACAACAACATCGGCAGGTTGCGGTGCAAAACTCGGGTAGAAGCGGAAGCGGACATGGCGGAAGATGAGTAAAAAGCAACTGTCGAAACTTAAGGGAAAACCCGCGATCAGCCGACAGGCTATTGACCGTGGATCATATCAAGCGCAATAATACTAACATGTTAGTGTTTTCTCCGAGAGGCAGCCAGTTTATGTTTGCACTTACCGACCACCTGCTCCATCCGGAAGGCGACGCGCTGCCTCGCGACGTGGACGCGCACACCGTTGCCGCGCTGCTCGCTCGCGGCATGGCCTGCCGCGCGCCGGTTTCGGGCGCCGTCTATGGCACCTTGCTGAACGACCGCGCCGCATTGGCGGCGCTGGGCGAGGCGGTGCACGCCGCGCCCTATAAAGCGCCGCCGAAAGCGCCGATCCTGTATTTGAAACCACGCAATACGTTCGCCGGACATCGCGCGCGCGTCGTCGTACCTGACGATGCATTGGGCGTGGAAGTCGGCGCTTCACTGGGTATCGTGATCGGCCGCAGCGCAACGCGCGTCAGCGTGAATCAGGCGTTCGACTTCATCGCCGGCTATACGCTGGTCGCCGACCTGAGCGTGCCGCATGCCAGCGTATATCGGCCTTCGGTACGGTTCCGGGCGCGCGACGGCTTTTGCGTGATCGGACCGGCGGTGGTTGCAGCACGTCACGTTGCCAGGCCGGACGATCTGGCGATCAACGTTTCGCTTGCAGGACGTGAGGTCTTTACTGCCAGTACTGCGTCTTCGGTCCGCAACGTGGCGCAATTGATTGCGGACGTAACCGATTTCATGACACTCGGCGCGGGTGACGTCATTACGCTGGGCGTGCCTCATGGTTCGCCCGTCGCTCATATCGGCGACGCGGCCACGCTATCGATTGGCGGATTGCCGCCGCTCGAAGTGTCGTTTGCCGGCGCGAAAGAAAAAGAGGGAGAACAGCCATGATGCGCGGCCGGGTTGCGTATGCAGGAGCGATTCACGAAGCCTATCCGGACGCGAACGGCGTGCGCCTCGCCGATGGCCGCGTGCGTCGTGAGGATGACGTGGTATGGCTCGCACCGATCGAAGTCGGCACGATCTTCGCACTCGGCTTGAACTACGCCGAGCACGCGAAGGAATTGCAGTTCAACAAGCAGGAAGAGCCTTTGGTGTTTCTCAAAGGCCCGGGCACGGTGATCGGTCATCGTGGCGTGACGCGCCGCCCTGCCGACGTCACGTTCATGCACTACGAGTGCGAACTGGCTGTGGTGATTGGGCAAACCGCGCAGAACGTCAAGCGCGAAAACGCCATGCGGCATGTGGCCGGCTACATGATCGCCAACGACTACGCGATCCGCGACTACCTGGAAAACTACTACCGCCCTAACCTGCGCGTGAAGAATCGCGACGGCGGCACGGTGCTCGGCCCCTGGTTCGTCGATGCCGCGGATGTCGAAGACGTGGCGCAACTCGAATTGCGCACATTCGTGAATGGCACGCGGCACCAGCACGGCAACACGCGCGATCTCGTCACCGATATCCCGGCGTTGATCGAATACCTGAGCAGCTTCATGACCCTCGCGCCCGGCGACGTAATCCTCACCGGCACGCCGGAAGGCATCGTCAACGTCGATGCGGGCGACGAAGTGGTCTGCGAAATCGACGGCCTTGGCCGTCTCGTCAATACGATTGCATCCGACGCGGACTTCGGCCGCGCCTGATCGACTGGCTTTGCATGGGATCGGAGTAAGTGCTGAAGCACTCACTTCGATCGACACAAAAGAGAAAGGACAAGGTAATGCGAATCGAACATCTGATCAACGGCAAGTCGAGCGCCGCGAAAGACTACTTCGAGACCGTCAATCCGGCGACGCAAGACGTGCTCGCCGAAGTCGCACGCGGTACCGCGGAAGAAATCGACGCCGCTGTGCGCGCGGCAAAGGAAGCGTTTCCGGCATGGGCCGGCAAGCCCGCTGCGGAACGCGCGAAACGGGTTCGCAAGCTCGGCGAGTTGATCGCGAAGAACGTGCCGGACATCTCGGAGACCGAAACGAAGGACACGGGCCAGACGATCTCCCAAACGCGCAAGCAACTCGTGCCGCGCGCCGCCGACAACTTCAGCTATTTCGCGGAGATGTGCACGCGCGTCGACGGCCATACTTATCCCACCGATACGCATCTGAACTACACGCTGTTTCATCCGGTCGGCGTGTGTGCGCTGATCTCCCCGTGGAACGTGCCGTTCATGACGGCAACGTGGAAAGTCGCGCCCTGCCTCGCATTCGGCAATACCGCCGTGTTAAAGATGAGCGAACTGTCGCCGCTGACCGCCTCGATGCTCGGCAACCTCGCACTCGAAGCCGGCATTCCCGCGGGCGTGCTGAACGTCGTGCATGGCTTCGGCAAGGACACGGGCGAACCGCTGGTGGCGCATCCCGACGTACACGCGGTGTCGTTCACCGGCTCGACGGCAACCGGCAACCGCATCGTGCAAACCGCCGGACTGAAGAAGTTTTCGATGGAACTGGGCGGCAAGTCGCCATTTGTGATTTTCGACGACGCCGATTTCGAACGCGCACTCGACGCCGCCGTGTTCATGATCTTCTCGAACAATGGTGAACGCTGCACGGCGGGCTCGCGGATTCTGGTGCAGCGCTCGATTTACGCGCGCTTTGCCGAGCGCTTTATCGAACGCGCGAAGCGGTTGACGGTTGGCGATCCGCTGGCCGACAGCACGATCGTCGGCCCGATGATCAGCCAGGGGCATCTGGCGAAAGTGCGCAGCTATATCGAACTCGGCCCGAAAGAAGGCGCGACGCTCGCGTGTGGCGGGCTCGACATGCCTGAGCTGCCCGAAGCCATGCGCAAAGGCAACTTCGTCCAGCCGACCGTGTTCGTCGATGTCGACAACCGCATGCGAATCGCCCAGGAAGAGATCTTCGGCCCGGTCGCCTGCCTGATTCCGTTCGACGACGAAGCCGATGCGATCAAACTCGCCAACGACATTTCATACGGCCTGTCGAGCTACATCTGGACCGAGAGCACCGGCCGCGCGTTGCGGGTCGCTGCCGCCGTCGAAGCAGGCATGTGCTTCGTCAACAGCCAGAACGTACGCGATCTGCGCCAGCCGTTCGGCGGCACCAAGGCATCGGGCGTGGGCCGCGAAGGCGGCACGTGGAGCTACGAAGTGTTCCTCGAACCGAAGAACGTATGCGTATCGCTCGGCTCGCATCATATTCCGCGCTGGGGCGTCTGAGACGCTGTGACGTTTTACGCGCGGCGCATTTTAATGCGTCGCGTCATACAGGAAAGGAGACCGCGATGGGCACACTCGCGTTGGCAGCAAAAGTGACTCACGTCCCGTCGTTATATCTGTCCGAACTCGACGGTCCGCATAAAGGCTGCCGTCAGCCTGCGATCGACGGTCACCATGAAATCGGCCGGCGCTGCCGCGAATTGGGCGTGGATACGATCGTCGTATTCGACGTGCATTGGCTCGTGAACAGCGAATACCACATCAACTGCGCGCCGAAGTTCGAAGGCATTTATACGAGCAACGAACTGCCGCACTTCATCAAGAACATGCCGTACGCGTATCCCGGCAATGTCGGACTCGGCAATCTGATCGCGGAAGTTGCCAATGAAATGGGCGTAAAGAGCCGCGCGCACAGCGAGACCACGCTCGAACTCGAGTACGGCACGCTGGTGCCGATGCGCTATATGAATGGCGATCAGCACTTCAAGACCGTGTCGGTGGCGGGCTGGTGCATGTGGCACGACCTCGAAACCAGCGCGCGCTTCGGCCTCGCGGTACGCAAGGCGATCGAGGAGCGTTACGACGGTACCGTCGCGATTCTGGCGAGCGGTTCGTTGAGCCACCACTTCGCCAACAACGGCACCGCCGAACAGTTCATGCACAAGGTATGGAGCCCGTTTCTCGAACAGATGGACCGTAAGGTGGTCGAGTTGTGGGAAGCCGGCGACTGGAAAACCTTTTGCGAAATGCTGCCGCTCTACAACGAGAAATGCTGGGGCGAAGGCGGCATGCACGATACCGCGATGCTGCTCGGCGCACTCGGCTGGGATCGCTACGATGGCAAAGTGGAAGTCGTTACGCCCTATTTCGGCAGTTCGGGCACGGGCCAGATCAATGCGATCTTCCCCGTGACTCCCCTGCCCGTTAAGCCCTGAATAAGGAGCCTGCCGTGCCGCATTTGACACTCGAATACAGCGCCAATCTCGCCGGCGAGGAAAACATTGGCCAACTGTGCAAGGCGCTGGCTCATTGCCTCGACGCCCAGCGCGAGAACGAACTACGTGTTTATCCGCTCGGCGGCATCCGCGTGCGCGCCTTGCGTTGCGAACAGTACTGCATTGCCGACGGCCGGCCCGACGCCGCCTTCCTGCATGCAAATCTGAAGATCGGCGCAGGCCGCTCCGAAGCCGCGAAAAAGGCGACTGGCGACGCGTTGTTCGAACTGATTAAACAGCACTTCGCCGCTGAATTCGAAAAACACGGCCTGGCTTTGTCGCTGGAGATCAACGAATTCAGCGAAGCCGGCACATGGAAACACAACAATTTGCACGCGCGGCTCAAAGCCTGATACGCAGGCTTTGCAGCGGCTTATAGAGAAGCCATCATGTTAGACGAACAGACAATCCGCGATCTCGCGGCGCAACTCGACAACGCGGAGAAGACGCGTACGCAACTGCGCCACTTCTCCGCACACTATCCCGAGATGACGGTGCAGGACGGTTACGCGATTCAGCGCGAGTGGGTGAAGCTCAAACTGGCCGAGGGCCACGTGATCAAGGGCCGCAAGATCGGCCTCACTTCGCGCGCGATGCAGCGTTCCTCGCAGATCGACGAACCCGACTATGCGCCGCTGCTCGACAGCATGTTCATCGAAAGCGGCCAGGACATTCGTGCGGACCGATTCATTGCACCCCGCGTGGAAGTGGAACTGGCTTTTGTTTTGAGCAAGCCGCTAAAGGGCCCCGGCATCACGCTATTCGACGTGCTCGACGCCACCGCCTACGTGACGCCGGCGGTGGAGATTATCGACGCGCGCATCGAACAATTCGATCGCGAAACGAAGGCCCCGCGCAAGGTCTACGACACCATCTCCGACTTTGCGGCCAACGCGGGCATTATTTTGGGCGGCCGTCCGGTGCGCCCGATGGACGTCGACCTTCGCTGGGTCGGCGCATTGCTATACAAGAACGGCGCCGTGGAAGAAAGCGGACTCGCCGCGGCAGTGTTGAACCACCCGGCGACGGGCGTTGCATGGCTCGCGAACAAGATCGCCCCGTATGACGAAGTATTGAACGCGAACGACGTGATCCTGAGCGGCTCGTTCACAAGTCCGATTCCGGCGCGAGCGGGCGACACCTTCCATGTCGACTATGGTCCGCTGGGCGGCATCGGTTTGAATTTCATCTGAGTTTGCCGACATGTCTCTACCGCAAAACACATTCAAGCGTGCCTTGGCTGAAGGCACACCGCAATTCGGCTTATGGGCGGCGCTCGCCGATGCGTACGTGACCGAGTTGCTGGCCACGGCCGGTTTCGATTGGTTGCTGATCGACAACGAGCACGCGCCGAACGATGTACGCAGCACGTTGGCGCAATTGCAGGCCGTGGCCGCGTATGCATCGCATCCGGTGGTGCGTCCGGTGCGAAGCGATAGCGCGCTGATCAAGCAGTTGCTCGATATAGGCGCACAGACCTTGTTGCTACCGATGATCGACACGGCAGAACAGGCCGCCGACGCGGTCGCTGCAACGCGCTATCCGCCGCAGGGCATTCGCGGCGTGGGGAGCGCGTTGGCGAGGGCATCGCGGTGGAACCGGATACCGGACTACCTGAACACGGCGGCTGACGAGTTGTGCGTGCTGGTCCAGGTGGAAACCGTGCAGGGGCTGGAAAATCTTGCCGCGATTGCGGCGGTGAACGGCGTTGACGGCGTGTTTTTCGGACCGGCGGACCTGAGTGCATCGATGGGATTGCTGGGCAAACCTGGCGATGCGAGCGTACGCGAAGCGATATGCAACGGCATCAGAAAGGTGCGGGACGCGGGCAAAGCGGCGGGTGTGCTGGCGCCGGATTCGGAAATCGCAGCGGAATACCTGGCGGCGGGCGCGACGTTTGTGGCGATAGGGACGGATACGGGTTTGTTGAGTCGCGCGGCGGCGGATCTGGCGTCGGCCTATAAGAAGTCGTCGGCAGCAGTAGTGCAACAGACAAAGGGTGGCTATTGATTTGCCGTACTAGCCCGTTTCAGACATCCCGCTACGCAGCACGTGCGAAGCGGAACGACTTTGCTGCCCGGCATTAAGACTTGCCTCGCGGGGCCAAATATTACCGGGCGACGATGCGACAAAACCGCCATTCAAACGCCCGACCGCCACGGGTTCAGTTTCTCGACGTTCGTTTGCTAGCGTTGGTCGGACGGCTTGTGATGAATATCGTTGGACGCCGCCTGTTTTGGCGTTGGCGGCAGCGACACGCCGCCACCGTCCCCCCCTGTATCCGATACGCTGTTGCCATCGCCCTCAATTTTGACGAAGGCGCAGTTGGTGAGAAGTGCTACAGCAAGTGCCGCAAAAATCTGCCTGCGAAGGATGGCCATTCATATCTCCGATGCCTTGTTAAGGAAGCCAGCTTACTAGCTCCAGTTCCCGTTTCCCTAAGCCCGACCTGCCTGCCCCGACAGAGAGATCGGCGGGTAATGCGATCCTACAGGTACGTTCACGCTTGTTGCTGACGCACATCGTCGCAGTACCGAGGGATGACGGGGCGAGCCGACTCTGGACGAAAGGGCATGGATAACAACCCTGCCAGCGGCAAGAAATCAGTCCCCCGCCGGCCAAGGCAATCCCACCGTCGACCAATCCAGCTCCACACCGATGACAGACCTTTCACTAGCAAACTGAACCGCCAAAGTGACAGCGATACAAGGCCGCCCACTGGCCAAAGAAAGATAAGGATTACTAGTCACGGCAACCCCCGGCAATAAAACCGCATTCCGGAAATAGGGCCGATGATCCCATCTGGCATCCCGCGGATTAGCCACAGGACGCAACGAAGCGCCTTCGCTACTCCAGGCCGGCCCACGCAATTCATGCCCGATCTGCCGCCCCGAATCATTCAGAATAAAGCAGCTCACGCACCGCTCAAGCGTAGCTAAAGAAGCGAACGCCTCCTCCATCACCACACCAGCCAGCAAATCACCAGCCGCCCGGCCCAAAGCCAACCGATAAGGCTGCACCTCAGACTCAAACAATGCATGCTGATGCGCCCTCCCGTGGGCAATGACATCAAAAGCATCGTCGATCCGCCTATACACCGACTCCGGCGGCGCGATCTCCGCGGCCGGCCGCCCAAGCAAGTACCCCTGCGCAAAATCCACATTCGATTCCACTGCGAGAATCAACTCCTCGGTCGTCTCCACGCCCTCGACGACCACCAGCATCCCCGCCTGATGCAACAACGAAACGAGCTTCGGCAAGATTGGTTGCTCGGTGCCGTGACTGGTCGCGCGAATCAGTTCGCCGTCGAGCTTCACGAGATCCGGCCGAATCCGGAACAGCCGGTCGAGGTTCGACTGGCCAGCGCCGAAATCGTCGACGGCGATCAGGAAGCCGTGTTTGCGGTACAAAGCCGCCGCCCGCGACATGTCATCGACGCTGCCGCCATGCGATTCGAGAATCTCGAGAATCACGCGCTCAGGTTCGAGCCCCGCTGCCCGCGCGATCGTGGCAAGTTGATCGGCATAGCCTTCGGCAATAAAGGTGGCCGGCAAAATGTTGAGGAACAGCCACGCGTCGCGCGGCAATGACTTGCGCGCATTGCCCAGATGCACGGCGTGGCTCGCGCGATCGAGCGCGCCCTCGTCGTGGGGTGGCTTCGGCGCGAACAACACCACGGGCGACACCAGCGTGCCGTCGTCCTGCTCGCCGCGCAGCAACGCCTCGAACCCCACCTGCTTCTGATGCGACAGGCTGTAGAGCGGCTGAAAGTGCGAGGTCAGGTAATAGTCCTCCCATCGATACCGCAGCACCGCCACCCCCTCTTCATGCGCCGCATCGACGAGGCGTTGCAGCGCCGCGAGCGGCAGCGCGCGCTCGGCGCACACGCGGTTTCTGCCCGAATGCTTGGCGCGCAGCAAGGCTTCGTCCGCTCGATCGAGCAGTACCATGATGCTTTCGCCGCTCCGATGCTCGGCCACGCCGAAGCTCGCGCTCAGATGGCCGTCCGGGCGCTCGATCGCGGCAATCGCGCCGCGCAGGCGCTCGGCCAGCGCGAGTGCGCCGGCCAGGCCGTCACGCAGCAACACCGCAAACTCCTCGCCGCCGATCCGGCTCACGCTGTCGTCGGCAGTGGTTTCTTCCATCAGCACCTGGGCGACCTGGTACAGCGCCTGGTCGCCGACCGCGTGGCCGAAGCGGTCGTTCAGCGATTTGAAGCTGTCGATGTCGAGAAAGATCGCGCTAAACCGCGTCTCGTGCACCAGGGATTCCAAACGTCGCTCGGCCTGCGTCACGAACGAGCGGCGGTTTTGCAGCCCGGTCAGCGGATCGGTCGCGGCGAGCTGGGCCAGTTGGCTCTCGAGCAGAAAGTGGTTGCGCCGGAACCGGTAGAAGCCAAAGTGAAACACCGCTGACATCGGCATGCCGATCGCCACGATCCACATCCACGCGACGACCGCGACGTCATGCGCATCCGGCGCGCCGAACAGCAACGCGAGCGCCGCCGCATAGAAGAGCGCGCTGCCGACAAAAAAATGCATGGGCGTGAGCCACAGCGGCGCGGCGCAGATCGGTATCGCCACCATGGCGGGCAGCACCCACAGCAGCGGTTGCTCGACACCCGAGATGTTCAGCGCGAGACCGGCTACCAGCACCAGCGAATACGCGACGCCGATTGCGCCGAACGTCCGGGTCGAGCCGGCGCGGGGAATCCCCAGCACCAGCAGGGCGAGTACCGGCACACAGCCCAGCCGGTAGGCGAGCGGCATCGCCGGACCGCCGACCAGATTGCGCGCCCCCACGAAGCACAGGAACGCGATCACGGCAAACGCCATCGTCACCGTTGAAAGTGGACGCTGGTGTTCGAGCGATCGTCGATGGAAGCGATCGCGCAAACTGGAATCGGACAGTCGATTCGTTGAGGTGGAAGGCATATTGATAGATATCAGGCTGGTTCCGGTCACTCTGCCACTGTATAACGGCAACCGTCTGACAAATATTGATGCCTTGCTCGCAAATAGAAATACGCCCCGGCACGCGAGTTATGGCCGCGCATCGCCGAACGGCGTCGTATAGTGCAACGCACCATTCCACGGGGTTGCGCTTGCCTGCGCTATACGCCCTGCTGTCGCCAATGCTTATCGCATCCGCGCACCGCCATGAAAGCACCGCCACATGCCGCCCCCAGGGCAAAGCAACCCTTAGCCATCCTGACGCTCGATAGCATACCGCCGACAATGCTCCAGATACCCCGCTGAATGGCTACTGACCAGCTCCACGATACTTTTCCAAAGCCACCCTGGCGCGTCGAGCGTCTTCGACCGATTCCTCCGCAATTCAGCAAGCCACGCCTTGCGTTCACCCCCATCCATCTGCCGCGCATGCGCCCTCCCCACCACCAACGCAAGGAAGCGCGCCGCTCTCATCGCTTCTTCACGGGAAAACTGTTCAATGGTCAGCTTCATATCCTGCGGCAGCAACTCCCGAATCACCACCGCGCGATCTGATAGCCGCGCCGCCCGCATCCGCTCGCCGAGCGAAGGCGACAAATGCCGCGCCCCCTCCACGACCCGCTCCGCGTTATCCCGCGGCATGCGCACGCCTGCATAGCGAGGCGCGGCTGCCTGCGCGGCCTCCTTGATGTCGATCAGGCACAGATCGTCGCCTTCCAGCGCGGCGCCGTCGATGTCCAGCAGCACCGCATAACGCAAGCGCCCCAGCGAACTGCATCCCTTCACCCAGTACGCCGCGTCGAGCACCTCGACAGCGGCGTCGTCGCCGCCGCCGCGCAGCACCGTCGCGAGCCGCGCCAGCGAACCCTTCTCGAACAGCGCCTCGATCTCGCGCCGCTCGCTCTTCGCCAACGGCCAGAAACGGGGGCCAAGCGGAATGCTCGGCTCGATATCCTCGATCCGTTCCTCCGCCAGATGACGCCACGAACGGCGCACGGCTTCCTTCATCACCACCCTCACCGCCTCGGGCTTCTCCGCATGAATGTCGGCGTCCCCGGCTGCTTCGTCGAAGGCGCGCTCGTAGCCGTCTGCCAACGCTTCCATCATGCGCACAGTCGTCACGCCCGGCAGGTCCGAACCGCGCGCGGCCGTCGCCAACGACAGGCCAAGGCGAATCAGGTCGTGCGCGGGGTTGCCGATCACCGTCTGATCGAGATCGCGAATCTGGATTTCGACGCGCCCTTGCGCATCGGCAACCGGTCCGAGATTGCCGGTATGGCAATCGCCACATATCCAGATCGCCGGCCCTTCGGGCAATGTGTGGCTCTCCATTCCGTCGAGCCATTCGTAGAACTTGCTGGTGTTGCCCCGCACATAGGCATGCGCCGAGCGCGCCATTCTGGCATTGCGGCGCGTGGTCAACAGCGTCTGGCGCGCTTCCGCTCTCGGAAGCTTGTTTCGTGTGATGTTTTTCTTCGGCATCGTGTGGTCCGCGTTTTATTGAAGTTCGAATCCGGCGTGGCGTCCAACCCTCACCATGCGCCCGTTGGCGCAAGCGAACAAGTGTGTGCAGCACGAACCGCGCCCAATTCTTGTCTGCCTTCCGCGCGCATCGTCCAGGCCGCGCTCAAGCCGTTAGACAGGCAATCAAACCGGCGACACCCGCGCTTCTTTCCACGCCAACGCGCTTACGGGAGCAACGCGGGCAAAACTTGGGAGGCAGTTCGCGCCGATTGTTCGGCTAAACCCGCAAAGCGCCCTCTGCTGCCTCACCGGCCCGATCTGGTGGCCTACAATTGTCGCTGCCGCCCGGCCGCTTCGCGCCGGCTCGCGGTGCACGGCAGAAGATTTCATCCCGCCTCCTGCTGAAGATCCACGCGCGTGATGCGCACCGGCAGAGTGGGGACACACTCATCGACGTGACCTATGTGGAGCGCAGCAATGCCATTTCCGGCACAAGACCATGGTTGCCCCGGCTGGAAGGGGGAAATGGCGCGCCGCATCAGCGAATTCGACTGGGCCGCGACCGACCTCGGCGCCATCCAGAACTGGCCGCGCAGTCTGACCGCCTCCGTTCAAATGCTGCTCGCCTCGCCCGTGCCCCTCGTGCTGCTATGGGGCCAATCGGGCTACATGATCTATAACGACGCCTACGCGATATTCGCGGGCGGACGGCATCCGTATCTGCTTGGCTGCCAGGTCGAACACGGCTGGCCGGAAGTCGCCGAATTCAATCGTCATGTCATGGTCACGTGTCTCGCTGGGGGCACTCTGTCGTATCGCGACAAGCAACTGGTTCTGCTGCGCGAGGGCAAGCCTGAAGAAGTCTGGATGGACCTCTACTACAGCCCGGTCGCCGACGACACGGGCGCACCTGCGGGCGTGCTCGCGATAGTCGTCGAAACCACCGCGCGGGTCCTCACCGAACGCTGGCGGCAACGCGCCGAAGCCGAACTGCGCGAGACCAACGAACGGCTGCAACTCGCACTCAATACCGGCGCCGTGCTCGGCACGTGGGTGCTCGACGTGCGCACCGGCAGCGTCACCGGTGACGAACGTTTCGCGCGCACCTTTGCGTTTCCACTCGAAGAGGCCACGAAAGGGGTCGAGCGCAACGCCGCGACGCAAGTGATCCATCCGGACGACCAGGCGCTCAACGATCGTCTGACCCTCGAAGCGATGCGCACCGGTCAGCCGTTTCGCGCCGAGTACCGGATTCGGCGGCGGGATGGCGACTATATGTGGGTGCAGGCGAACGGCCAGTGCGAGTTCAACGAACAGGGCGAGCCCACGCGTTTCCCCGGCGTGCTGATCGACATTCACGAACGCAAGATCGCTGAACAATCACTGCGCCAGTTGACTGAGACGCTCGAACAGCGGGTCGCCGACGCGGTCGCGGCACAGGCGCTCGCCGAAGAACAATTGCGCCAGGCTCAGAAAATGGAAGCGATCGGCAGCCTCACAGGCGGCGTCGCGCACGACTTCAATAATGTGCTGCAAGTGATCAACGGCAATCTGCAGATGCTCGCCGCTGATGCCGGCGACAGTCCGGCCATGCTGCGGCGTTTGTCCGCCGCGACCGATGCCGTCAAACGCGGCGCCAAACTGGCCGCGCATCTGCTCGCCTTTGCGCGGCGCCAGCCGCTCTCGCCTACCGTGCTCAACCCGCGCCGCCTGCTCGCCGGCATGAGCGAGATGCTGCACCGCGCGCTCGGTGAAACCGTCAAGATCGAAACGGTGTTGAGCGACGATCTGTGGCATGTGCAAGCCGATCGCAATCAGCTGGAAAACGCGCTGCTCAATCTGGCGATCAATGCGCGGGATGCGATGCAAGCCGACGGCACGCTCACCGTGCGCGCGGCGAACCGCGTGCTGGACGCTGCGTTTTGCCACGGCAAGCCGGAACTTTCGCCGGGCGAATACGTGGTGTTCTCGGTGACCGACACCGGCACCGGCATGAAGCCCGAAATCCTGGAACGCGTGTTCGAGCCGTTCTTCACGACCAAGCCCGACGGCCATGGCACCGGCCTCGGCCTGAGCATGGTGTTCGGCTTCGTCAGGCAGAGCGGCGGCCATACCGTGATCGACAGCGAGGAGGGACAAGGCACGACCGTCTCCCTGTTCTTCCCGCGCTGCTGCGAGCCGGAAACACCCGAAGCTGTCGATCAAACCGCAGCGCCGGTGGGCGGCGGCGAAACGATTCTGGTCGTCGA
Source organism: Paraburkholderia sp. IW21 (assembly GCF_041321145.1). Taxonomy (NCBI): domain Bacteria; kingdom Pseudomonadati; phylum Pseudomonadota; class Betaproteobacteria; order Burkholderiales; family Burkholderiaceae; genus Paraburkholderia; species Paraburkholderia sp. IW21. The sequence goes on from NZ_JBGGWA010000006.1 coordinate 75,103, forward strand.
AGACGACGCGGATGTGCGCCTGACCGCCGTTGAAATGCTCGCGCAACTGGGCTACAAAGTGCTGACCGCATCAAGCGCCGACGCAGCGCTCGAATTCGTCGACAGCGACGTGCCGATCGATCTGCTGTTCACCGACGTGGTGATGCCGGGTAAGGTGAAAAGCGTGGAACTGGCGCAGCGGGCGGCGGCGCGCTCGCCCGCGGTGCCGACACTCTTCACCTCGGGCTATACGCGCGACGAAATCGTTCATCACGGCAAGCTCGACGCGGGTATCACGCTGCTCTCCAAACCTTACCGGCGCGACGATCTTGCACGCAAGGTGCGCAGCGTATTGCGCGCCGGAGTCGCCCGAGTCGTCGGCGTGGGCGACGGGCAGATCGCCCCTTGCGTGCCACGCAAAGCCTACGATCCGGCCAGTGCATCCGAAGCGTCCGGCACGTCGGTGTCGGGGCGACACGAAAGTCTGCACGAGCCCGTTCCTTCACTGGAAAATTCGCCGGAAAATTCCGTGACCAATTCGCTGCCAGGTTCCATGGCAAGTCCGCCGGTCCATCAGCCCGGCAAGCCGGCTCGCGTGCTGCTCGTCGAAGACGACCTCGATTCACGCGAAGCACTCAGCGACCTGCTCGGCGCCCTGGGTCTCGATTGCACCGCGGTCGCGAGCGCCGAAGACGCGCTCCCGCTCGTGCCCGCGCAACGCTACGACATCCTGTTCACGGATCTCACGTTGCCCGGCATGTCCGGCGACAACCTTGCGCGCGCAGTGCTGCGCCTGCAACCGGATATCCGCGTGCTGCTGGTATCGGGCTATGGCAAGAGCGCCCAGATCGGCGAGGCCATCCCCGGCGCGCGGCTGCTCGGCAAGCCGCTCGATATCTCGCAGTTGCGGCGCGAACTCGCCGAGTGGCTCGATCACACGGAAGCGGCATCCTAGGCGCGGCTACGGCAGGCAACCCTCGTAGTCTTACGGCTCCTCGGATGGCGATCCACTTCACGCCTTGACACCCAGACATCGTGACGTCATGATGTCCTGGATGAACACGGATCGCAACAGCCAACTCCCCCTCTACGCGCAGGTCGAAGCGGTGCTCGCCGCAAGGATCGCGGACGGCACCTATCCGCCAGGGGCGCAGTTGCCCAACGAAGCCAGCTTGTTGAGCAGCTTCGGCATCAGCCGCACCACCCTGCAAAAAACCGTGCAGAACCTGATTACGCGCGGCTTGATCGAAATCCGCCGCGGTAAAGGCACGTTCGTCACCCAGCCGCGCCTTACCCAGCCGCTCACGGAACTGAGCGGTTTTGTCGAAGATATGCGTGCGCATGGCCGGCATCCGAGCGCCCGACTGCTGGCCAAGCAGATCGACACCGCGAGCGACGCCGTGGCCGGCAAGCTCGCGCTCGAACCCGGCACGCCGGTCGTCCACATTCAGCGCGTACGCCTCGCCGACGGCACGCCGCTCTCCTTCGACGAAACCTGGCTGCCCATGGACATCGGCGAAAAGATCGTCGAAAACGATCTGGAGGCCGAGCCGATCTTTACGTTGCTCGAAGAAAAGTACGGCATTCCCCTGATCGAAGCGGAGTACCGGCTCGAAGCAATCTCCGCGGGTGAAGCCGTCGCCGGGGCCCTGGAGATCGAGACGGGCAGCCCGATTTTTCTCATCGAGCGCACGTCGTATTGCGACGGAAACCGTCCGGTCGACTATGAAAAGCTGTACTACCGTGGCGACCAGATCCAGTTCGTCACCCGTTTGGGCCGGCGCAAGCCGCACGGCCAATGACCGGCGCCGCGGCCGCAATGGATTTGAGTTACACGCTGTGGCTCTTCGCCGTGTCGCTCGGGGCAAGCGCGCTCGGCGGCATGCTCGGCATGGCAAGCGGCATTTTTATCGTGCCGATCCTGACAATTTTCGGTCACCTCGATATTCACGTCGCGATCGGCGCCAGCATCGTTTCAGTGATCGCCTGCTCGTGCGGCGGCGCCGCGCCGTTTCTGCGCGGCCGCTTGACCAACGTTCGGCTCGCCGTGGTTCTGGAAACCGCCACCACACTCGGCGCGCTGTCGGGCGTGCTGTTGAGCGGGCTCATTCCGGTGCACGTGCTCTTTTTCATTTTCGCGGTCATCCTCCTGCTGTCAGCCCAGCAAATGCTCGCGAGGCGTGCCGATCCGATTGTCAGTGAGCGTGCCGACACGGTGAGCGCACCTCCGTGGGGCGCGTCATTGCGTCTGGATTCGAGCTATCCGGATCGCGCGCTCGGACGCGACGTCGACTATCGCGTGCAGCGCGTGCCTCTGGGCCTGTCCCTGATGTACGGCGCAGGACTGATTTCGGCGTTGCTCGGCATCGGCAGCGGCGTCCTCAAGATTCCCGCCATGGATACCGCGCTGCGTTTGCCGATCAAGGTTTCGTCGGCCACGTCCAACTTCATGATCGGCGTGACGGCTGCGGCTAGCGCGGGTGCCTACTTTCTGCGCGGCGACATTGTGACGGCGATTGCCGGCCCGGTGGCGCTCGGCTCGGTTGCCGGCGCGGTGCTTGGCGCGCGCGTCCTCATGCGCGTATCGAACGACAAGTTGCGCGTGCTGTTCGTCGTGATGCTCGCGGTGCTCGCCGTGCAAATGCTGCTTGAAGCATTCGGCATCCACCTTTTTGGGGCGTCGGCATGAGCCGCGTCGCGTCGAACGGGGCGCGGCTCGAACATTGGCTTGCGAGACTCCTGCACTACGGCACATGGGTGGCAACGGGCACAATTGCGACCGGCCTTGCGATGGTCCTTCTCGGCGACCTTGGAAACCGCCTTGAAGATGCATTGCCGCGCATGCGAATTCCCGCCGGACTGCTTTCCGCGCCGGCCGGCATGCATATCGTGACCCTGGGCATCGCACTTTTCATCCTGCTGCCGATAATGCGGCTTATATTGATGTTAGGGATGTTCCTGCACCAGCGCGACTACCGGTTCAGCGCGATTGCCGCTCTCGTGCTGCTGATCGTTGCCGCAGGGTTACTGATCGGTGCAGCTTGAGGTGGGCGGCACGAACGACTCCGGCTAGGATGCCGAGCGCGCGCCGCCCGGCGTTCGATTCGCCGCCGCGCTTTGTCGTTGCTGTAGTTGCTGTAGTTGCGTATTGAAGTTGCATTGAAGCCGCGCTTTACGCGGCACTTCTTCCCGTTTCGAGAACGACCATGCCCGCCCAACCCGACAAAGTCCCCAGTGCCAGCCCCACGCCGGGCAAGGTCAAGCGCAAGGATGTGTCCATTGTCTCGCGCAATCTTCTGATGGTTGCGATCGGCGCCGTGGTCTTCGCGATCGTTGCGACCGTCGTGCTCTACGGTCCGATCGCTTACGGCGACGAGGTGCCCAACTTCGGCATCATTCTCATGCTGACCGTGCCGGTAATCGCGGGCGTGGCCTTCCGGGTCGGACTGGACGCGTGGCTGGATCGAGACTAAGCGGCACGGTGGCGCCTCCAAACAACGGCTTTTAAAAAAATCAGCCACGCTGGCCGTCGTCAACACGCTCTCCCGTTTTCCGTCTGCAAGGGCTCGACGCCCATACCGACCCGGCGATAGCGGTCCACTTCGCCGACGGTACGCACGCCTCAGGCATGGACGTTGCTGCCGACGATCCTGTACCCATCACCGGGAAGGACGTCGACATGAACAACAATGCACGCAGCCTTGCTGAATCCGCCGTCAGCAAAGTCCCCCAAGTGACCATCGGCTTCTGGGTCATCAAGGTCGCCGCCACGACGGTCGGCGAAACCGGCGGTGACTGGGTGACGATGTCGCTGAAGCTCGGCTATCTGATCGGCTCGGCGATCTTCGCGGCGATCTTTATCGGGCTCGTTTCAGGCCAGATCAAGGCCGAACGATTCCATCCGTTTCTGTACTGGGCGACCATTGTCGCCACGACTACGCTCGGCACCACCATGGCCGACTTTGCCGACCGGTCGCTCGGCCTCGGCTATCCGGGCGGCGTTGCGATTGTCTTCGGGCTCCTGATTGCCAGTCTTGCGATCTGGTACAAGGTGGAAGGAACGGTGTCGGTGCAAAGCATCACCACGCCGAAGGCCGAGTGGTTCTACTGGATCACGATTCTGTTTTCGCAGACGCTCGGCACCGCGCTCGGCGACTGGGTGGCAGGCAAAGACCGAGGCGGCCTCGGTCTCGGGTATGAATACGGCGCGTTGATCTTCGGCGCGGGACTCGTGATCATCGCCGCGCTCTACTTCTGGACGAAAATATCGCGCACGGCACTGTTCTGGTCGGCTTTCATCCTGACGCGGCCGCTCGGCGCAACGCTGGGCGACTTCCTCGACAAACCGGTTGCGCAAGGTGGATTGCACGTGAGCCGGCTGTACGCGTCGCTGATCCTGCTGGCATTTATCGTCGTGTGTATCGTGTTTATTCCGCAGCGTGGGGCGAAACGAACGGAAGAGGCCGTGTAAGGCGCGTCTATGCCGCTCGCGCCGCGAGCGGCAACACTATCCACACCTCCAACCCGCCGCCCTCGCGCGCATGAAACTGAAGGCTGCCGCCATGCAGCCGCGCGATCCGCTCGACAATCGCCAGTCCCAGCCCGGTGCCACCGCTATGCGCGCGAGCATTGCGGCCGCGCTGAAACGGCGCCTTCAACTGTTCCAGCTCTTCTGCCGAAAGGCCTTTGCCGCGGTCGCCGATCGCGACATACACCGCTTCACCCGTGGCCCAACTTCGCACGGCCAGCCCCGTTCCGCCATACACGATCGCGTTCTGCATCAGATTCATCAGGAGCCGCATCATGCTGATCGGCCGGTAAGCAATCGCGGGCAAGGTCGCGAGCGACAACTCGAACTCATGACCCAGCCCGGCGAAATCGCCTGCGAGCCGTTCGATCAGCCCATTCAGATCGCCGGGCTCCGCAGCCTCACGCTCGCCGCTGCCCGCGTAATCCATGAACTGCTGCAAGATTGTCTCGATCTGGTCCAGATATGACTCGGCGGCGACGACAAAGCTGCTGTCGCTGCCGCCGGGCATCGCCATGGCCATTGAAAGACGCAGTTTGGTGAGCGGCGTGCGGATGTCGTGCGAGATACCCGCCAACATCAGTGCGCGGGTCGCCTCCGCTTGCTGCAACGCATGCGTCATCTGATTGAAGGCGCTGCTCACCGTGGCGATCTCGGCAGGACCGTCGGTGGGCAGCGGCGCGGGCGTTTCGCCGGCGCTCACGCGGCGCGCCGCCCGCGTCAACTCCTGGAGCGGCTGGTTGAGGTGGCGCTGGATCAGGTAGCCGGTCAGCGCCGCCAGCGCGCCCAGGCCCAGCGACAGCAGGATCGCCGCGTCGAGTCCGACGCCTTGCGCGTCTTCGGGAATCGGCAGTGCGATCCAATACGGCGTCTGCGGCGCATCAGCCGACGCATGCATGCGGATCCACAGCCGCTGGCCGCCTTCGGATTGCCAGCGAGCCGGCATGTCGGCGGGCAGATGCTCGCGCAAGCTCTCGAGAAACACGTTGCGCTGATAGGTGCGATAAACGCGTAGCACACTGGGCGGTGGCTCCTGCGCGGCTTCGGCCGGCAGTTGGGCGCGCGCGTCGAGCCGCGCGTTCAATGTGGCGCGCGCGCCGGGCGGGGTAGCTTGAAGCAGACTATCGAGCGTCGTCACGTAGGTGGCGAACACCGTGGCCGCCCGTTCGACGCGGGGCCGCTGCACATAATGCAGCAACACGCCGAGCGCACACACCTGGCTCAACATCACCAGCACGATCAGCAAGGCGATGTTGCGCGCCAATAGCGTTTTCGGCAGCGCCCTCTGCAGCAACGAGGGCGTCATGAGTCGACGTCCGCGATCAGCATGTAACCGACGCCCCACACGGTCTTGATGAAGCGCGGCTTCGACGGGTCGTCCTCGACGATCTGCCTGAGCCGCAGCACCTGCACGTCGATGCTGCGATCGAGCGCATCGTGTTCACGGCCACGGGCGCGCGCCAGCAGATTGTCACGGCTCACAGGCCGGTTCGGCGACGAAGCCAGCGCGACCAGCAACAGCATCTGCGCCGAATGAATCTCCAGCAACGCACCGGCTCGCGACAACTGCTGCTTGCCGACATCGAGACTGAAAGCGCCGAAGCGCACGCTCTGCGAGGTCACGGTGACATCGCCCGAGGCGATCTTCTGGCGGCGCAGCAGCGCATTGATCCGCGCCACCAGTTCACGCGGCAGGAACGGTTTGGCAAGATAGTCGTCAGCGCCGGTTTCGAGGCCGACCACCTTGTCGAGCGGATCGCCCTTCGCGGTCAGCATCAGAATCGGCAGCGTCTGCCCTTGCGCGCGCAAACGTGCGCAGATTTCGAGGCCGTCTTCTTCGCCGATCATCAGATCCAGCACCAGAAGATCGAAGGGCTCACGCTCCAGATAGCGGTCGAGCCGCTTGCCGTCCTCCGCGATGCGCACCTCGAAGCCATGGCCGCGCAGAAAACGCTGCAGCATGTTGCGCAGTTCGGCTTCGTCGTCGAGCACGATGATTTTGGCGGGGCGATCCATGCGAAAGCTCCTTGGTTTTAAGCGTCGGGCGGCGCATGCCGCGCCGCGTGCCGCTCGGCCTGGCGCTGCAACAGCACGTAGAACGACGGAATGAACAGCACGGCGATGCAGGTGGAAGCGAGCATCCCCGAAAATACCGCAATGCCGAGCGAACGGCGCGCGCTTGCACTGGCGCCGGTGGCGATCACGAGCGGGACCACGCCGAGAATGAACGCGAACGAGGTCATCATGATGGGACGGAAACGCAGGCGCGCGGCTTCCACTGCGGCCTCGGCCACGCCCACACCTTGCGCGCGCAAATGCCGCGCGAACTCGACGATCAGAATCGCGTTCTTTGCCGACAGCGCGATCAGCAGCACGAGGCCGATCTGCGTGTAGAGATTGTTGGCGGCGCCGAGCACGGCAAGCGTGCCGGCCGTGCCGAGCAACGCCAGCGGCACCGCGAGCACGACCGCGACCGGCAGCAGCCAGCTTTCGTATTGCGCGGCCAGCACGCAAAACACCAGCAGGACGCCCACCGCGAAAACCCAGTAGGCCGAATTGCCGACCAGCTTCTCCTGATACGACATCGCGGTCCATTCGTAGCCGATGCCGGCCGGCAGCACACGCGCGGCTTCCTGCTCGAACGCGGCGATCGCCTCGCCCGTGCTATAGCCGTTGGCCGGATTGCCGTTGATGGCCGCGGCCGGCGCGAGGTTATACAGCGTCGCGACGGCTGGGCCGACGCTCGTATGCGCGTCGATGAACGTGCCCAATTCGACCATATGTCCGCTATTGCTGCGGATCTGCAAGCGACGAAGGTCGTCCGTTTCGCGGCGAAACGCGCCGTCGGCCTGAACAAACACGGGGAACGTATGGTTGAAAGTCGTGAACTGGTTCACGTAGCTCGAGCCGACATAGTCCTGTAGCAGGTCGAACACATTGCCGACCGGCACTTGCAGCGACTCCGCCTTGGCGCGATCGAGCGTCAGTTCGACGGTCGGCACTGACGCCCGAAACGGGCTGAACACCCGCTGCAGTTCGGGCCGCTTGGAGACGCTCGCGATCAATGCGTCGGTAGCGTCCTGCAAGCGCCGATAGTTTTGCGAGCCGTCGGTGAGCCTCACCTGCATTTGCACGCCGCCGCTATTGCCGAGGCCCTGAATCGGCGGCGGCACGATCACCACGGAGCGCACGTCGGGCAGTTTCGCGAGTTCGCTATTCATGCGTATATACAGCGAGCGCAGGTCCTCGCCTTTGCCACGCTTGCTCCAGTCGTCGAGCGTCACGTAGATCAGCGCGGAATTCGGCAGTGATGCGTTGTTATCGAGCGGCGAGATGCCGCCGATCGACACCACATGGCTCACGCCCGGAATCGCGCCGATACGCCTTTCGATTTGCACGCTCGCCTCGCGCGTGCGACCAAGCGATGCGGCATCCGCCAACTGCGCGGCGATCAGGATATAGCCCTGGTCTTCGAGCGGAATGAAGCTGGTGGGCACGCGCGTGAGCAGAAATGCGGATGCCGCACCGAGCACCAGCGCGATCACCAGTGCGAGGCCGCAACGCTGCACGAACCACGAAACCACGCGCACATACCCCGTTTCGACGCGGGCATAACCCTTATCGAACACGCGATAGACGACGTTCGGTTTGCCGGGCCGCGCATGCCGCAACCAGCGCACGCTCTGCACCGGCTTGAGCGTCACCGCATTGATCGCGCTGATGATCGTGGTTGCGACCACCACCAGGGCAAATTGCCGGTACATCTGACCCGTGACGCCGCCAAGAAACGCCGACGGCAGGAACACCGAAATCAGCACCAGCATGATGCCGACAATCGGCCCGAGCAATTCGTGCATGGCGTCGATAGCGGCCTGCTTCGGTGTCTTGCCCTGTTCGATATGCTGCGTAATCCCTTCGACCACCACGATTGCATCATCTACCACGATGCCGATTGCCAGCACGATCGCGAACAGCGTGAGCAGGTTGATCGAAAAGCCGAGCATATAGATCGCGCCGAACGTGCCGATGATGGTCACGGGAATCGTCGTGGCAGGCACCAGCATCGCGCGCCAGTTTTGCAGGAACAGCAGAATCACTGCCAGCACCAGCAGCGCGGCCTCGAACAGCGTCTTGTAGACATCGATCACCGACTGCCGCACGAAGGTCGTCGTATCGAACGGCAACTGATAGCTGACGCCCTTCGGCATGTCTTTGGCCAGCCGGGCCATGGTCGCCTTCACGGCATTGCCGACTTCCAGTGCGTTGGCTTCGGGCAGCTGATAGATGGCAATGCCCGCGGCCGGCTTGCCGTCGAGATTGAAGAACTGGCCGTAACTCGACGAGCCCAGCTCGGTGCGGCCCACATCGCGAATCCGCACGAAATGACCGCCATCGTTCGGGTCGGCCTTAATGATGATGTCGTCGAACTCATGCGGATCGGAAAGCGCGCCTTGCATCGTCACCGTGAGCTGGAACGCCTGGCCGCCGGCGTTCGGTTCGGAACCGAGCTGGCCCGCGCTGACGTCCTTGCTTTGGCTCTGGATCGCCTGCATCACGTCGGCGGCGGTCAGATTGCGCTCGCTCAGTTTTTGCGGATCGAGCCACACGCGCATGCTGTACTGGCCGGTGCCGAACACGGTGACGTCGCCCACACCCGGCAAACGCGCGAGCGTGTCGCGCAGATAGATCACCGCGTAGTTGCTGAGAAACAGCGAATCGTATTTCGGGTCAGGCGATTGCAACGTGTACAACTGCAGGATCGCCGTGGAGCGCTTGCGCACGGTCACGCCCTGCTGCTGCACCGCCTGCGGCAGTTGCGCGGTGGCGGCCGACACGCGGTTTTGCACCAGCACCTGGGCCTTATCCACGTCCGTGCCGACGGCAAAGGTGACGGTGAGGGTGTACGTGCCGTCGTTGGTGCTGGTCGATTGCATATACAGCGCGTTTTCCACGCCGTTGACCTGCGTTTCGATCGGCAGCGCCACGCGGTCGATCACGGTCGCGGCGCTCGCGCCCGGAAAGCGCGCGACCACCTGCACGGTCGGCGGCGTGATCGGCGGATATTGCGCGATCGGCAAATTGATCAGTGCGACGGCACCGAGCAGCATCACGATCAACGCGATCACATTCGCGAGAACGGGACGCTCGACGAAAAAGCGGATCATGACCGGCCCTGCGCCGCGGCGGCGACCACCTGCACTTTGGCGCCGGGCGCTACCGCCAACGCGCCGCCGGTCACGACCTGATCGTTCGCGCCGAGTCCCGTTTGTATGGCGCGCAGCGAACCGTACAAGCCACCGGCAACTACCGCGCGTTTCTCGATCACACTCGCGCGGTTCACGATCAGCACCGACGCACCAGCCTGTTCGCGCAGCAACGCGGTGTCCGGCACAAGCAGCACATTTTGCGGCGCGCCGGCGGGAATATGCACGTCGACCGACATGCCCGGAATCAGATGCGCGTCCTGATTGGCGATGTCGGCGCGCAACTTGAGCGCGCCACTGCCCGGATCGACCCGAGTGTCGACAAATTCGAGCGCGGCGTCCTCACCCTGGCCGGCGGCCGCGCCGAGCACATTGACGCGCACCGTGCGCGGCGGTTGCCTGAAAAGCCCAATGCGGTTCGCGTCGCGCTCGTTCAGCGTGAAATTCACGTACACCGGCTGGATGCGATCCAAGGTGGCGAGCTTCGTGGAGTCGGAGGCACCGACCAGATTGCCGACGTCGAAGGCGCGCGCGCCGATGCGTCCCGCGAACGGCGCGCGTATTTCCGTGTAGCCGAGATTGATGCGCGACATGTCGCGTTTGGCGAGCGCCTGGTCGCGTGTGGTCTGCGCTTTTTGCAGCGTCGATTCGGAGGTCGCGTTATCGGAGGTGAGTTGCTTCTGCCGTATCAATTCCTGGTTGGCATTATCGAGCGCGGCCTGGTCGTAGGTCAGTTGCGCGCGGTACGTATCCGGCTCGATGCGAAACAGCACCTGCCCTTGCTTGACGTAAGCGCCATCGGTAAAGCCGATTTCCTTCAGTACGCCTTGCACGCGCGCCACTAACGTCACAGTCGCGGAAGGCGCGACCGTGCCGCTCAGATCGATCTGCTCACGCACCTCGCGCGGCACCGGCCGGGTCACGCTCACTTGAGGCAGAGGCACCGATTGCGCCGATTGCGCGGCGGGCGCGCTACCGTCGCGGCACGCAGCCAGCGCCACCGCCGCCAGCACGACGCAAAGTTTCGCCCCGACGTGCCTGTTGGCCACGCTATGCTGTGCCCCACTCCTATTGGTCAGGTTTTTATTTCCCATTCTCGAGCTGGCCTCCGCTGGTACGCGCCAGCGCGGAATTCGCCGGCGGATTTAACAACCGGCCCCAATCCGTGCGTTGCGCCATCTGTTCGGCAATCTGTTCGCTCACCACCTGCTGCCCCTGCGCGACTTCCCAGCCTCCGCCGAGCGCGCGATACAGCGATACCGCCGCGAGGGCGGCGATCCCCTGGTTCTGCGCGAGCGAGTCGCCGTCGCGCAGGGCGGAACGCGATGCATCGAGCACCGTGTCGTACGTGACCGAGCCCGCGCGATACTGGAGAGTGGCGAGCTTCAAGGCACGCTGCGAAGCATCGGACGCGCGCACGGACGCCGCCAGCGCATCGAGCGAGGTGCGCAGCGCGGCAATCGCGTCTTCCACTTCTTTCTGCGCTTGCAGCACCGTGTTCTGATAGTCGAGTACGGCCTCTTGGAAGGCGGCGTCCTGAATCCGCACGGCGTTTTTCAGTTGACCGCGATCGAGGATCGGCAGCGTGACGCCTGCGGAAAAGAGGCCGATTGTTTTGCTGCCCCACTGCGAGAGTCCGATGCCATGCTGGTCGCCCGACGAAAGCCCGAACAATCCCGTCAACGAGAGCGACGGATACAGCTTGGCCTTGGCCGCGCCGATCAGCGCCGATTGCGCCGCCGCGTTGAGCGCGGCCTGGCGCACATCGGGACGGCGGCGCAACAGATCGGCGGGAATGCCGACGTCGATCTGCGTCGGCGGAACCGGAATCGCAGCGCCGCCTTTGAGTTGCGCATCGACCGCATCGGGCGGATCGGCGAGCAGCACGGCGAGCGTGTCGCGGTCCTGCGCGCGCGCCTTGATGAGCGGCGGAATCTGCGCTTCGGTTTCGGCCACCAGCGTGGCGGCCTGTTCGACATCGAGCCGGCTCGAGGCGCCGCGTTTGTAGCGCGCCTGGGTCAGCGTGAGACTCTGCTGCACGGCTTTCAGGTTCTGCTGCGCCACCGCGATGCGCTGCTCGAGCGCGCGCAGATCGATGTACGCATTGGCGACATCGGCGAACAGCGACACGAGCGCGTTGTCGTAGGCAGCTTCAGATACACGCAATTGCGCGCGGTCCGATTCGATCTGCCGACGGTATTTGCCCCAGAAGTCGATTTCCCAACCGGCATTCACCCGCAGATGCTCGGCCCACAGATGCGTCGGCGGAAACGGGCCGACGCCGCTCGTATTGATATGGTCCGCGCCGACGGACACGCTGCCCGATTGCGGCAGCAGATTCTCCGCGCTGATCGCGAGTTGCGCGCGCGCCTTGAAGATGTGCAACCCCGCCACTTGCAGCGACAGGTTGCGCTCGTACGCGCGCTGTTCCAGCGCACTCAGCACCGGATCGTTGAACGCGGACCACCACGCCGCTTCGGCGGCTGGCGCGGTCTGCGCCTGATCCGGCAAGGTTTCGAGCCACTGATTTTCGAGCGTCACGTCCGGCTGTTTGAAGTCCGGCCCGAGCGTCACGCAACCTGTCAGCCCGGCGCTCATCCACACGATCAGCGCGCAGCCGATGCGAAAGCGGCAGGACGGGGCGGGTTTCATCGCGCGTGGGGGGCGTCAAAGGTCTTACGTTCCCGCTGATGCCTGCGCGGCTCAGTGCGCTGCCCCGCGTTCCTGCATGAATGCCGCGATCTGCGGCAACGTGATGTAACCCGCTTTCTGCGTGTCGATCTCATCGAAATGCCTGGCCACCATTGGCATGCCAGCGACAGCCTGTTCTTTGGTGAGCTTGCCGTCGTGCGTGGTGTTGGCATTCGCAAAGCGGCTTTGCAACTGCTGCGCCATGCGTTCCATGCGCTGCGGATTGCCGCCCTGCGGTGCGGCGGTTTGGGCGAACGTGAGCGTGGATGCGCAGCACAGCAGCACAATGGCGAAAAACTTTTTCATGACTGACTCCTTGGATTGAGCCACCGTACGTCGCCTGCAAACCGCCGCGATCCGTTCGATGACAGGCCGAATTTTTGTGGAATCGCAGCCAGAAGGCAATTTCAGAATCATGTCGCGATATGTCATCGCCTGGTGACGAGCGGGTCCCGCCAACGATTCGCGACCGGCGGCCATCCGCCATACGGCGGTGGCGCCAAGGCCCTGGATATAGGCGATTTTCTGCTCGATGCCGCGGATGTCGCCGCCGCTGTATTTCGACTTCACGAGCGGGGCGAATTCGCCGACGCCCAGATTGTCGTTGCTCAGGTCGGCGTCGTGGAAGCGGTCGGGCACGCCAAGGCTACCGATCGGTAGCTTGTGTTTTACGACATGATTCTTACAGCCACGGATGCGGCCCGGGCTCGCTATTTGCCTCCGGCTACGCATTACGCGGATTCGCGCAGATAAAGCACGATGCCCTCCCAAGGCTCGCGGATTTTCAAGGACGTCCGTGCAAAAAAGGGCGATCCGCGTCCACGAGAACCTTTCGGACCCGGTGACGCAACACCCAGGTGGCTCGGCGAGGCCAAGCGCGAAGCACGTCTAGCGTCGGCCAGATTCACTGTCCCGCACCAATGCTCAAGCCGGCTGGCGCTCATATATCAGACGAATAGAAAACGAGCGGGAAGTCGACATTCCCGTCTCCTTCGCGGGGGGCGGAACGGCGCTTGCTTCGTTCCGTTCTACCACCGGCGTGTCCATTCGTTGGACATATCTGTCCAACTCCCGGACTCCCACTCGCGATTTTTTATTGCCCATCAACCTATGTTTCAGGACCACTAGATGAGCTATCAAGACATAGACAAAGAAATTGCCCACCTCGAATTCGTGTTCGGGGTGATTTCCCCCCACGATCGCATTCCTCTGACTTATTGGCGCAATCGCCTGCGCGCGTTTCCCAAAATGTTGCTGATGCCGACGCAACGGGCCCGTCTCGCGCGGCTCGAAGCAGCATTGCGCTCGCTCGAACACTCTGCGCACAAGCAGGCCGCCGAACTGCCGATGCGTTCGACGGGCACGCGGCCATGACTGAGGCTTTGAAAGAGAAGCCTGAAGAAACGGCTGACGAAACCGCCAGCGGCAAGCCCGCGCGCGCCCAGGATGCCGGCGCCGATTCACCGCATCTGGACGAAGGCGAACAGGATCAGGCCGCGCAACACACCGCGCCAGAAGCACTCGTGTTGCATGAAATCGTCCGGCAGGAAGGCGAAGCCGCACTGGAAAGGACCATTGGCGCGCTGATCTGGTCTTCGCTGGCGGCCGGTTTGTCGATGGGCTTTTCGCTTCTCACCCAGGCAGTGCTGGAAGCCGGACTGCCGGACACGCCGTGGCGTCATCTGGTGTCGAGCTTCGGCTACTCGATGGGCTTCGTGCTGGTCATCATGGGACGGCAACAGTTGTTTACTGAAAGCACCTTGACGGTGGTGCTGCCCGTGTTGACGCGGCGCGATCCGTTCACGATTCTCAAAGCCTTGCGTCTGTGGGTCGTGGTGCTGACGTTCAATCTGATCAGCACGTGGATCTTCGCCGCCATGCTTCGGATTCCCGATGTATTTTCACCCAACGTGGTGGCCGCACTCGGCGACGTATCGCGTGCGGCGCTCGGCTCGGAAAACGCGCTGCCGACTGTCGTGCGCGCAATCTTCGCCGGCTGGCTGATCGCGCTGATGGTGTGGCTGTTGCCGAGCGCGCGCTCCGGCCGCCTGTTGACGGTGTTGCTGATCACGTATGTGGTGGCCGTGACGCGGCTGTCGCACATCATCGCCGGTTCCACGGAAGTGGCTTATGCGTTCTTCGCCGGCGACGCCAGCTTGCACGAGTACTTTTTCCGCTTTCTGCTGCCGACGCTCGCGGGCAACATCATCGGCGGGATGTCGCTGGTGGCACTGCTCAATCATGCCGCCATCGCGCCGGAGATCAGCGGCAAGCGCTGAGCGAGAATCGGCACACACGCAACAACTCAAGCCGCCGCCGCGCGTTACCCGCTCATCCGATCAGAATCCGCGCGGCGAGCGCCAACACGAGGGCCGGCAGCATCACCACCACGCCCACTTTCAGAAACTTCATAAAGCTCACATCTTCGCCTTCGCGGCGAATCGCATTGAGCCAGAGAATCGTTGCGAGCGAGCCGGTGATCGACAGGTTCGGGCCGAGATCGACGCCGATCAGCAGCGCATCGATCACGCGCTCCGGACTGTGCGCCTTGATCACGGTCGAACTGGCGATCAGTCCGGCCGGCAGGTTGTTCATGAGATTGCTGCCGAACGCGATGATGGTGCCGGCCCAGCCGGCCGTCGCCAGTTCGCTGTGTTGCGTGGCCCGCTGCACCAGCGCGACCAGCGCCTTGATGACGCCGGTGTGATCGAGCATCTCGACCAGCACGAACAACGCGGCGACGAGGGGCAGCACGCTCCATGAGATTTCCCTGATCATCGGCAGCGGCGACTTGCGCTCCTGGATCAGCACGACCGCGACGGTCAGCGCGCCGAGTATCGCGGTGGGCAGCCCGAGCGGCACGTCGTATGCGGAGACAGTCAGCAACACGACGGCCGTCACCGCGATGCCCGCGAGCGCCACGCGCCCGCTCGGCGACAACGCGAGCGGTTCGAGATCCGCCTCGCACGAACCGGCGAGCGCTTCGCGCTGGGTCCAGCGCAACATGAGATAAGTCGCGACGATCGACAGCAGCGAAGGCAGCGTGAAGCGCATCAGCCACGGGCCGAGCGCGGGCGTGTGATTGCCGTACAGCACGATGTTGGCCGGGTTCGAGATCGGCAGGACGAAACTCGCGGCGTTCGCGATGAACGCGCAGACGAACAGCAAGGGTAGCGGATGCGTCTTCGCTTTCCTGGCGGCGGCAAACACGGCTGGCGTGAGGACGACGGCGGCGGCATCGTTCGAGAGAAAGGCGGTGATGACCACGCCGACCAGATAGACCAGCAGGAAGAGCTTTCTCGGCGAGCCCTTGGCGTGATTGACCGCGAGTACGGCGACCCAGTCGAACAGGCCTTCGCGGCGGCCCACTTCCGAGAGCAGCATCATGCCGAAGAGGAACAGATAGACGTCGGTGCCTTTGCCGACGGCTTCTATGGCCAGGTGCAGGGGCAGAAGGCCCAGCGACACAAGTAATAGCGCGCCTGCGACGGCCCAGACGGCCTCAGGCCATTTGAACGGGCGGGTAATGACGCCGGCCGTGGCGGCTGCGGCGATACCCCAAGATAGGAAAACGGAATTCACCCAATGAGTCCTGGATTCTGATTGCGCGCGAGGGCGATGGCGGAGTGGCAGCATACCCCATGGTCGAAGTGACCAGGGATAGGGCCGCAAATTGTATGCCAACACTCCGGGTCGCCCCCGGGGCGCCCCGGGGCGCTCCTTTACTCAGCCGCCCGTCAGCGAACGGAAATCATCCACGCTTTCCGTATAAGTCCCCTGCTGCCCATTCGACGTCCCCGTGATGCCGACTGTCGACGCGTCCCTGGCCCGGCCATTGCCGGCGCCGTCACCATCCGCTTCAGGATCGGCGCGCGGAATGGTGACGCAGTACCTTGCCCCGGCGGCGCAAGGTACTATTACGGTTTGACGTCGGGCGCGCGGCGATTCACCGTTCGCGCATCCTGACACCCGACGCAGCAAGCCACGCAATGGGGCAGCACCGGCAAGCGCATCGCGCTGTTACGCCTGGCTGCCCACGCCGTCATCCGATCCGCCATCCATGAGTTCTACAAGCCGCCACATCGCGCACCTGGACATGGACGCGTTCTACGCGTCCGTCGAGCTTTTGCGCTATCCCGAACTGCGCGGCAAAGCGGTGGTGATTGGCGGCGGCCGCAATGGCGTGCCGCAAACGCTTGAAGACGGCAGCCGCCGCTTTGCGAAGCTGCGCGATTACGCGGGCCGCGGCGTGGTGACTACGTCCACCTACGAAGCCCGCGCGCTCGGCGTGTTCTCCGCGATGGGCATGATGAAAGCGGCCGTGCTCGCGCCCGACGCGATTTTGCTGCCCACGGATTTCGAATCGTATCGTCACTACTCGCGCCTGTTCAAAGCAGCGGTGGCCACGTTCACGGACCAGATCGAAGATCGCGGCATCGACGAAATCTATATCGATCTCACCGAGTTGCCCGGCGAGCCGGGCGAGATCGCCGCGCGCATCAAGCAGGCAGTCAATCACGCCACCGGCCTCACCTGCTCCATTTGCGTGGCGCCGAACAAGCTGCTGGCGAAGATCGGCTCGGAACTCGACAAACCCGACGGCCTCACGATCCTGACACCCGCGGACGTCCCCTTGCGCGTCTGGCCACTGCCGGTGCGCAAGGTCAACGGGATCGGCCCCAAGGCGGCCGAAAAACTCACCGCGCTCGGCCTCGCCACCGTCGGCGATCTGGCCGCGGCGGACGCGGGGCTGTTGCAGGACAACTTCGGGCGCAGCTACTCGGCGTGGCTCATGCAAGTCGCGCAGGGCTACGACGAGCGGCCGGTGGTGGTCGAATCGGAGCCGAAGTCCATGAGCCGGGAGACCACGTTCGAGCGCGATCTGCATCCGCGCCACGATCGCCCTGCGCTGTCCAGTTCGTTTACCGGCTTATGCGTGCGGGTCGCGGAAGATCTCGTGCGTAAGGGGTATGTGGGCCGCACCGTGGGCATCAAGCTGCGCTATGACGATTTCCGCACGGTCACGCGCGACCTGACCCTGGACGAGCCGACCGCCGACGCAGCCGAAATACGGCGCGCCGCAACCGAATGCCTGCGACGGGTGGAATTGACCCGCAAGCTGCGTCTGCTGGGTGTGCGCGTGAGCGCATTGACGCCCCTCAACGCGCAACCGGTCAAGCAGCGTCTACCGGTTCAGGCCGACTTGCCTTTTGCCAGCGACGAGTAACCGCCTGAGTCCGCCGTCACGCCGGCGCTCGAATGCGCCACGGGCATGCCGCTGTCCACTCGCGACGCGGCGATGGAAAACGCAAACGTATTGATCCCGTTCGTGCTTTCCGCCGACACCGTACCGCGATGCATCTCCGCAATCGCCTTCACGATCGCGAGACCCAATCCGTGGTTTTCGCGGCTATTGGTGCGGGATACTTCCGCGCGGTAGAACCGGTCGAACAGATGTTCGAGCACGGCCGGCTCGATCGGCTCGCCGGGGTTGGCCACCGCGACTCGCAGTTGATCCTCGTCACGCGTGATCGTCACGGTTATGACGGCACCTGGCGCGCAGTGCTGGATCGCGTTCATCAACAGATTCGCGCAGGCGCGGCCGAACAGCGAGCGGTTCACGCGCGCCACAGCGTCGCCGCGCAACTGCGCATGCACGCGCGCTTCCTCCAGCAGAATCTCCAGAAACTCCAGCGTATGCGCGACTTCCGCCGCCAGCGACAGTTCGACGAGGCCCGTCGCACGCTCGCCCTGATCGGCGCGGGCAAGGAACAGCATGTCGTTGATGATCGCGCGCATGCGCTCGAACTCTTCAAGATTCGATTGCAACGTATGGCGCAGATCGTCGACGGAGCGATTGCGCGTCAACGCCACTTCGGTCTGGCCGATCAGAATCGTGACCGGCGTGCGCAGTTCATGGGCCACGTCCGCATTGAATGATTCGAGCCGGCCATATGCGCCGTCCAGACGTTCCAGCGCGCCGTTGAACGAGTTGGCCAGATCGTTCAGTTCGAACGGCAGCGAAGCGGTGTTCAGGCGCTGCGAGCGGTTGTTCGGGCTCACGGCGGAGGCATCTTTCGTCAAGCGCGTCAGCGGCGCGAGGCCGAGCCGCGTAACCGAGTAACTGAGCAGCAGCACGGCGAAACTACCCAACGCCGACAGCGCGGCCAGCGCCAGGCCGAACACGCGCATGGTGCCGACGTTGGGCGAATAGCTGGCAGCCACCTGCAATTGCACCTCTGGGCGCCCGGCGTAGGCCGGCATCGTCACCGTGGCGGTCAGCATGTCCTGGCCGCCGCCGGGCGGCGTAACGCGCGCGTAGCCGCCTGGCCAGCGCTTCACCACGGAACCTTCGACCGGTTTGCTGTAATGAAAATACGGATCGGTGCTGGACACCGAATACACCGTGCTGCCGTCCTGCGGCGTCATGTCGGTGAGCTTTTCGCGGGCCATGCGCCATTTTTCCGGCGTCACCGCGTGATAGACGATCATGCGTGCGATCTGCGCACGGTCGTCGAGCGATTCGCGCAGGTGGTGCTCCAGCTGTGTGCGCAACACCAGAAACAGTCCCGAGCCGACCAGCGTGAACACGAACAGCGCAACGAGTGCGAACATCGACGCAAGACGGCGGGCGATCGAACGGTTCATGATGGCTCGGCCTCCTCACGCACTTCGAGCACGTAGCCCATGCCGCGCACGGTGTGCAGCAGCTTCGAGGGAAACGGGCCGTCGAGCTTGGCGCGCAATCGTTTGATCGCGGTTTCGACCACGTTCGTGTGGCTGTCGAAGTTGACGTCCCACACGAGTTCGGTAATGGCCGTCTTCGAGAGAATGTCGCCTTGCCGGCGCGCCAGCACGCTCAGCAGCTGGAATTCCTTGGCGGTCAGATCGAGCCGCACGCCGTCGCGGGTCGCACGCCGGCCGATCAGATCGACGAACAGATCGCCCACGGAAATCAGCGTCGACTCCTGCGAACGCGTGCGGCGCGCCAGAGCGTGCAGCCGCTCGACCAGCTCGAGGAAGGAAAAGGGTTTGGTGAGGTAGTCGTCGGCGCCTTCGCGCAGACCGCGCACGCGGTCGTTCACGTGATCGCGCGCGGTCAGCATGATGACCGGTGTGGACTTGCGCATGCGCAGCGCCTTCAGCACGCTAAAGCCGTCGCGTTTGGGCAGCATGACGTCGAGGACGATGACGTCGTAATCGAATTCAGTGGCCAGATGCATGCCTTCCTCGCCGTCGAGCGCGACGTCGACCACCCATCCCTGCTCCGTCAAACCGGAGCGCAGGTAGTCCACCACCTTATGCTCGTCTTCAACGATCAGCAATTTCATGCGCGTCCCCTTGTCGTTGCATTATACGAAACGCCTCGCTTTCCTCTTCCTCTGCGCTGTATCCGTGTCGGGCGGCTCACTTTGCGGGAGCCATCGCCTCCTTCGTGTCCATCGAGTCCGTCGCGTTGCTGGGCCGCTGGGTGTCCGACAGGGCCGCGCCGGTATCCCAGCCGCCGCCCAGCGCCTTCACCAACGAAACCGATAAAGTCATCTGCTGGCCGTGAATCTGCACGTCCTGACGCTCGCTGGTGAGCAGCGACTGCTGCGCGGTGATGACGTCGAGGTAGGCGACAAGGCCGCCCGAATAGCGGTCGTTGGCGAGCGCCAGTAGATGCTGTGCGTCGGTCACGGCCTCGCGCGACTGCTTCGCCGCGCCGTCGAGTACGGCGAGGCCGGTTATGCCGTCCTGCACCTGCTGGAATGCGTTGAGCACGGTTTGCCGGTAGTTCGCCTCGGTGGCTTTGTAGCCTTCGCTCGCATACTGGACATTCGCCGCGCGGCGGCCGCCGTCGAACAGCACCTGGCCGACCGCCGCGCCGAGCGTCCACATCAGCGTGGGCGCGCTCAGCAGGCTCGCGAACTGCGTGCTTTCCCAGCCGATGCCCGGCGTCAGCGTCAGGCTCGGGAAGAACGCCGCTTTGGCGACGCCGATCTGCGCGTTCGCCGCGGCCATCGCGCGCTCCGCCGACGCAATATCCGGGCGGCGTTGCAATACGTCGCTCGGCACGCCGAGCGGAATCGACGGCACCTGCACGTCGAGCACCTTGGGTTCGATCGCGAACTGCGGCGCGGGCACGCCGACCAGTGCGGCAATCGCATGTTCATACTGCGCGCGCTGATTCAGCAGCAGTTGCGCCTGCACGCGTGTCGAATCGAGCAGCGATTTCTGCTGCAACACGTCGAGCCCCGACACCGCACCGAGATCATGCTCGGTCGTGACGTAGTCGAGTGCCTTTTGCTGCAGTTTCACCGATTGATTCAGCACGTCGATCTCGGCGTCGAATTCACGCAGCGAGAAATAGTCGGTGGCGAGGTCGGTGGTGAGGACTAGCCGCGCGTTGGCGAGATCGTCCGCCGATTGCTGCGCGGAGGCCGTGGCGCCTTCCACTTCGCGACGTATCCGGCCGAATAGATCGGTGTCGTAGTTGATCGTCGGACCGATTTGCAGGTTGTCTTGCACCGTCGACTGGGTTGGGGTCGCGTAGTTGGTCAGCGGACGGTTTCGCGAAATCCTGAAGCGCGACCCGGCCGCGGCCAGATCGACTTCGGGAATCCGCTGCGCGCGGGTATTGGCTAGCGTCGCCTTGGCCTGCGCGTAGTGGGCGCTCGCCGCGACCAACGTCTGGTTCTGCGTCAGCGCCTGGGTTTCCAGCGTAGCGAGCGTTGGGTCGCCGAATGCGCTCCACCAGTCCGCCGAGATCGGCGCATGCGAAGGAACGGCGAGCCGCCAGTACGAATCGGTTTGCCAGGTGGGCGGCACGTCGGCTTGCGGACGCTGATAATCCGGCCCGACCGTGCACGCGGCCAGCAACGTCGCGCCCGCAGCGGCTGCAAGCGCTGTCATCGCCCGGCATGCGCCCGCCTGCCTCGCGATCACGACGCCCCCTTGGCGCTCGTCTGCGGCTGCGTGACCTGCACGTGATCGCCGTCCGCAATCGAATCGCTCGGGTTGATGATGATCTTGTCGTTCGCCTCGATCCCGCTTTCGATTTCGAGCGACTGCCCGAGGTCCTGCGCGATCACGATCTTGCGCAACTGCACGTTCCCGTTACCATCGACCACCGCGAGCCGCGGACCTTCGGCGCGAAACAGCAGTGCATTGCCCGGCACCATCAAGCGCGCATGGATCACCGCCGGTACGGCGACCTGAACATACGCGCCCGGCCGCAGCTTGTCGTCAGGGTTCGGCAGCGTCACTTCGACTTGCAGCGAGCGGGTCGGTACGTCGATCGCGCCGGAGATGTGCGTGATCGTGCCGTGGAACTGCTGGCCCGGCAATTCCGCCTGCGTGACCACCACCTTCTGGCCGATCGCAACGTTTTGCGCGTACGCCTGCGGCAGCTGGACATAGACCCGCAGCGGGTCCGACTGCGCCAGTGCGAACAGCGCGCGGCTCGTGCCGCTGCCAGCGTCGATCAGATCGCCGACATCGACATTGCGCTGCGTGACCACGCCCGAAAACGGCGCGACGATGCGTTTGAACGATTCGAGTTGCCGCAAGCGCTGCACGTTGGCGTCGGCGGCGGCGAGGTTGGCCACGTCCTGCGTGTAGGTGCTCTGCCGTTCGTCGAGTTCCTGCTGGGAGACTGCATCGCGTTGACGCAGTTGCTGCCAACGTGCCAGCGAGCTTTTGGCGAGGCCGAGACTCGAGCTGGTTTGCTGGCGTTGCGCCAATGCCTGCACAAGCTCCTGATCGACTTCGGGCGTGTCCAGATCGGCGAGCAATTGCCCCTGTTTCACGCGCGTGCCGATATCGGCGTACCAGTGCAACAGATAACCCGTGGAGCGCGCGTAGATCGGCGATTCGACATTGCCGCGCAACGTGCCCGGCAACAAGGTGTCGCCGCCGCCTTCGGTTTGCGTCGGGCTCACCACGTTCACATACTGCGTGGCATTCTCCTTCGTCGATTCCGCAACCGAGCGGCTCTGCAGCACATTCGCGATCACCGTGCGCAACGCGCCAACGGCGAGCAGCGCAAGCACGATCCAGATGGCGATTCTGGCGCGCCTCCATTCACGATTGCGCGGCGGCAAAGCGCGGCCGCCTTCGGTTTCTCGCGCGGGAATCGCTAGCGATGCGTGAGTCTTTTCAGTCATCTCAGTCAGCCGTCATTTAACTTTACGCGTGCTTGCCAGTGCCGCCGTGATCCGGTGCGGGGCCGTCATGGTCATGGTCGCCGCCGTGGTTGCGCCCATCTGCATCGCCACCGTTGCCATGGCGCCGCGCGAGACGCGTGTGAATAGCCGCGAACACGAGCGGCACGAAAAACAACGTGGACACCGTGGCGAACACCAACCCGCCGATCACCGCGCGGCCGAGCGGCGCGTTCTGCTCGGCCCCCTCGCCAAGACCGAGCGCCATCGGAATCATGCCGATGATCATCGCGAACGCGGTCATCAGCACGGGCCTGATCCGGCTTGCACCGGCTTCGAGCGCGGCGGTGAGCGGCGGCGCGCCGGCGGTGAGCCGCTGGCGCGCGAACGACACCATCAAAATACTGTTGGCGGTGGCCACGCCCATCGTCATGATCGCGCCGGTCAAGGCAGGCACGCTCAAATGCGTGCCGGTCAGGAACAGCATCCATACGATGCCCGCCAGCGCGGCAGGCAACGCGCTG
This sequence comes from Paraburkholderia sp. IW21, assembly GCF_041321145.1. NCBI lineage: Bacteria > Pseudomonadati > Pseudomonadota > Betaproteobacteria > Burkholderiales > Burkholderiaceae > Paraburkholderia > Paraburkholderia sp. IW21. The sequence continues at coordinate 98,174 of NZ_JBGGWA010000006.1, forward strand.
ATGATGATCAGCGGGTCGACCCACGACTGAAAATTCACCACGATCAGCAAATACACCAGCACGATCGCCATCGCCACGCCGAGCCCCAGACCGATGAACGAACTGCGCATAGTCTGCACCTGGCCACGCACCGTGATCGTACTGCCGCGCGGCAGCGACGCGCGCACGTTATTCACCAGCTTGTCCACCTGATTCGCCACGCTGCCCAGGTCGAGCTTCTCGACGCTCACGTACAGGTCGATCACGGGCTTGATGTTGTAGTGCGTGACTTCCGCGAACTGAGTCTGCGGCGAGACCCTCACGAGATTGCCGAGCAGTTGGGTGGGTCCGGTCGCGGAGCCCGAGACAGGTGTGCGCAACAACTCATCGATCGACGAAATCCGATACTGCGGCGTTTGCACCGCGACGTTGTACTCGACACCGTTCTTGCTGTTGAACCAGAAACCCGGCGAAGTCTGCGAACTGCCTGACAACGAAATGAGCACGTTTTGCGCCACGTTGCTCGCGCTCAGATTGAGTTGCTGCAAGCGCGTGCGATCCATCTGAAGATTGATTGCCGGCTCGTCCAGTTTCTGCTGGATGTGCGTATCGACGGTGCCGGGAATCAGCCGCACCTGTTTCAGCAGCTTGCGCGCGACGTCGAAATTGCCGAGCTGATCGGCCCCGGAAATCTGCACGTCGATCGCGGCGGGCAAGCCGAAGTTGAGAATCTGCGTGACGATGTCGGCCGGTTGAAAAAAGAACTCGACGCCCGGGAAGCGCTGCGGCAGGATCGCGCGCAATTTGTCCATGTAGATTTGCGTCGGCTTGTGGCCTTCGTTCAGCGCCACCTGAATTTCGCCGTCGAGCGTGCCGATCGTGCCCGAGTTGCTATACGAGAGATTGATACCGCTATACGGCAAGCCGAGGTTATCGAGGATCGTGCCGAGTTCATTGGCGGGCACGACTTCGCGAATCACCTTCTCGACGTCGTCCGCAAGACGCGCGGTCTCTTCGATCCGCGTTCCGGTCGGCGCCCGCATGTGCAGACGAATGTCACCTGCGTCGACGCTCGGGAAGAAATCTTCGCCGAGCACGAACACGAGACCCATCGATACGATGCAGAAACCGAGGAACATGCTGCCGAACTGACCGCGGCGCACCAGCACGCTGCTGAGAATCACGATGTACGCGCCGCGCATGCGCTCGAATCCGGCGTCGAAGCGATGATAGAGGCGCATGAACAGATTCGGCCTGGCATCGGCCTTGGGCTTATGCGCGTGTCCCATCAGCAGCATCGCCAAAGTCGGCACCAGCGTACGCGACAGAATGTACGAGGCCAGCATCGCGAACACCACCGCTTCGGCGAGCGGCACGAACAGATATCGCGCGACGCCGGTCAGAAAGAACATCGGCACGAACACGATACAGATACACAGCGTCGACACGAGTGCCGGAATCGCAATTTCGCCGGCACCGTCGAGAATCGCATCGTGCAGATTCGTGCCCATATGCAGGTGCCGTTCGATATTCTCGATCGTCACCGTCGCATCGTCGACCAGAATCCCGACGGCCAGAGCAAGGCCGCCGAGCGTCATGATGTTGATGGTTTGCCCGAGCGCGTGCAATGCGATCAGCGAGGACAGAATCGACAGCGGAATCGAGATCGCGATGATGCAGGTGCTGCGCCAATTGCCGAGGAACAGCAGAATCATCGCGGCGGTCAATGCGGCGGCAACCAGCGCCTCGCGCACCACGCCTTGCACCGCCGCCTTCACGAACACCGATTGATCGAACAACGCGGTAATGTGCAGGTCAGGCGGCAACGCGGCACGCGCAGCCGGCAGCAAGCCGCGCAGCGTATTGACGATCGACAGGGTCGACGCACTGCCGTTCTTCAGCACCGACATCAACACGCCGCGGTGACCGTTTTGCCGCACGATATTGGTTTGCGGCGAGAAACCGTCGCGTACGTGCGCAACTTCACGCAGATAGGTCGTCGCGCCGTTGAGCGTGCGCACGGGAATATCGTTGAGCCCTTCCACCGTGGCGGGCGAGCCGTTCATATTGATCGTGTATTCCCGCGGCCCGATCTTGGCTGTGCCGGTCGGCAGAATCAGGTTTTGCGCATTGAATGCGTTGACCACATCCGAAGGCGTCAAGCCTTTTGCGAGCAACGCGCGCGTGTCGAGGTCGACCGAGATCAGACGTGATTTTCCGCCGTACGGATACGGCACGGCTGCGCCCGGAATTGTCACCAGTTGCGGACGAAGGAAGTTCAGTGCAGTGTCGTTGAGCGCCGGCTCGGAGAGCGTCGGACTCGATAAGCCGAGCTGGATCACCGGAATGCTGGAGGCCGAGTAGCTGATGACGAGTGGTGGAGTCGCGCCTGGCGGCATCTGCTTGAGCTGCGCCTGTTCGACCGCCACCGTCTGCGCGATCGCGGTCTGGATGTTCGCGTTCGGCTGCAGGAACACCTTGAGAACCGTTATGCCCGCCAGCGACTGCGATTCGATGTGCTCGATGTCGTTGACCGTGGTGGTCAGGCTGCGCTCGGTGACCGACGTAATGCGGTTGGCCATGTCTTCAGCCGACAAGCCCGCGTAATTCCAGATGATGCTGACCACCGGAATGTTGATTTCCGGCAGCACGTCGACCGGCGTGGTCAACAGCACGAATGGCGTCGCCAGCAAGATCAGAATGGCCATCACGATGAACGTGTATGGCCGCTTAAGCGCTACGTTGACGATCCACATGAAACGCGCCTGAGAGAATGCAGGTAAGGGATAGGTGAATCCGCACTATGCTAGATCGATAGCACCAACGCCTGCATGGCGCGAAAATGGCGAAATTGTCAGGAAGGCAAATGTAATGATTGGCGCCGCTTCAAACGCGATTCTCCTGCGCGAAGTGAATACTGAAGAGCAAACGTTTGGCAGGGTGGAAATACGCCGAAATCGCTCGCAAACATCACTTCGCAAACAACGACGACATATCCGCAAACGCCTTGAATTCCAGCGCGTTACCCGACGGATCGAGGAAAAACATGGTTGCCTGTTCGCCGACTTCGCCCTTGAAGCGCACATGCGGTTCGATGATGAAATCGATGCCGGCTTTTTGCAGCTTGTCCGCCGCGGCCTGCCATTGCGCCATCGACAGCACTGCGCCGAAGTGGCGCACCGGTACTGCGTCTCCATCGACCTTGCTGGTCTGCCGGTGGCCGATTTCCTCCGGTGCGAGATGCGCGACGATCTGATGGCCGTAGAAGTTGAAGTCGACCCATTCCGGCGAACTGCGCCCTTCCGGACAGCCGAGCAACTCACCATAGAACGCGCGTGCAGCGGCGAGGCTATGAACAGGGAACGCCAGATGGAACGGCGGCAAAACAGTTTCGGCAACGCTCATGATGGGAAACTCGCAGAGAGGAAAGTGGGTTCGCGCCTCGCTCCAGGAAAGAGCACGCGTGAAGCGAATTTTAACCATTCAAAAAAATGGTGAAAAACGATATATATTTGATCTGACCAACACCAAAATCGATCAATTTACGATGCTCAGCGAACTCAAGACTTTTATCGCCGTCAGCCAGTACGGCACGTTTTCCGGCGCCGGTGCACGCATCGGCCTGACGCAATCCGCCGTGAGCGCACAGATGCAGCGGCTCGAAGAAGAACTCGGTTTCGCGCTGTTCGACCGCACTGGCCGCTCCGCCACGCTCAACGACGCCGGCCGCGAAACGCTCGCGCTCGCCGAAGAAATGATGACGCTGTACGGACGGCTCGCGGAACGCGGCGCCGGCGCCGCCGAAAGCGGCATGCTGCGAGTGGGCGCGATCGCATCCGCGCAAGTATCGTTTCTCGCCGACGCACTGGGCCGCTTTCGCGACGACCGCCCCTGCTGGCGGATTCGCGTCGTCCCCGGCGTGTCGCTGGGTTTGCTGGGGCAGGTGGATTCCAGTGAGCTCGATCTCGCCGTGATCATCAGACCGCCGTTCGCGCTGCCCTCCGAGCTCGAATGGCGCACGCTCGTTACCGAACCGTTCGTGTTGCTGGTGCCGAAAGCGCTCGCGCGTGGCAAGCGGTCATGGCGCGAGTTGCTCAGGAGCGAGCCGTTTATCCGCTACGACCGTGGGTCGTTCGGCGGCAGGCTGGTCGACCGCTTTCTACGGCGCGCGCGGCTGAACGTGAACGACGTGATCGAGCTGGACGAGTTGCAGGGAATCGTCCAACTGGTCGCGCGCGGCATCGGCGTCGCGCTGATTCCGAACACGGCGGGACTCGGCAAGTGGCCCGCCAACGTCACCGCGCTCGAACTCGGCGACGCCACGTTTCACCGTGAAATCGGCCTCGTGCAGCGTCCGCGGCATAGCCGGCAAGCGGTGGCGGGAGCGCTGGCCGATTGTATCGGTGCGGCTGCGGGTGCCTGAGTTGTTGGGCAGACGCCCGATTGTGCTGTTGCGCAGGCTACGCCGCACTGTTTTCGAGTGCGTCCGCAAGGCGCATCTACGTTGCGATCCGGCGCTGGCTGGACGGCTCGCTGGCGAGCATGGTCGGCGACGAGCCGCGTGAGCCGCAGGGCTAAAGCATTCCGCCGCGCCCCGGCAAACCTGCCCCTATGTCGCCTCTTTCACGTGCTTACCCGGTTGCTCCACGCCTGCCGCGCGCAGCGCCTCGTGCAAGGTGTTGAAAATGCAGCGTGTCTCGACGATCGGCGTGATGCCATGCCGGTCCATATCGGAGCGCAGATACTGGTTCACGCGCGCGAAAATCACTTCGATGCCGCTGCGCTTCAACGTCTCGCACAACTCGCCGACCGAGCGCGCCGCCGAATAGTCCAGATCGGTAATTGCGCTCGCATCGATCACAAACCAGTGCACCGCGCTCGGCGCGTGATCGATCAGGTGGCGAGTGTCGTCGACGAAAAAGTGGTCGTTCGCATAGAACAGATCGGCGCCAAAGCGATAAACGATCAGCCCCGGCGCGGTCTGGAGTCCGGGCGCAGCCGGCACCGGCACCCAGATGCCGTCTTCGCCGGGGGCGAGGATCATGGTGTGCGGCCGGTAGCTGTGCCGCACATGCCGTAGCAGCGATAACGCAACCGCTACCAGAATGCCGTGCTCGACGCCAATCAATACCACCGCCGCCGCGGTGAACACGGCCAGTGCGAATTCGCCGGGACTTTCGCGGCGAATCGAAAACAGCGTCTTCGGATTGATCAGGCCGATGGCGATCGTAAACACGATGCTGGCAAGAATGCAGTGCGGCAGGTACTGCAAAAAACGGCTGAAAAACAGCAGCACCACCACCACCACCACCCCGGCGAATACTAGTTGCGCGAACTGGCTGCGCGTGCCGGCGCGGTCGGCCATGGCGGTTTGCGTCGGACTGCCGTTGACCACGAACGCGCCCGAAAATGCCGCCGCCGCGTTGGCAGCGGCAATGCCCAGCAGATCGGCGTTCGTATCGACCGGCTCGTGATACCGCTCGGCGAACACACGGCTCGCGGCGGCGCTTTGCGCAACGATCATCACGAAGCACGAGGCGGCGACCGGCAGCAGATCGAGCATCTGCTCCCATGTGACCGACGGCATGCGCAGCGGCGGCAATCCGCCCGCTACCGGCCCAAGCACGGAGATACCGTGCGCCGCGAAGCCGTAAACATCGCTTGCTGCGATACCCGCCACCACCGCGATCAATGGCACGGGCACACGCGGCAAAAAACGCTTGCACGCCAGAATGGAAACCACCACCAGCGCCGACATGGCGAGCGTCGGCAGATTGATCTGTGCCGACTCACGCACCACCAGCGCAACCTGATCGATGCTGCGCGCGGCATGCCCCGGTACACCGAACATGTCGCCCAGCATGGCGATGCCGACCTGCACGCCGACACCGGCGAGAAAGCCGACCAGTACCGTGCGCGACAGGAAGTCGGCAAGGAAACCTAGCTTGAAGATCCGCGCGATGAGGAGGAGCACGGCAGTGAGCAACGCGACCATTCCGGCGAGCGCCGCATATTCGACGCTTGACGCCGGCGCCATGGTCGAGAGCCGGCTGGCAAAAATAGTGGCGGTGGCGGAATCGGCGGCCACGACGAGGTGCCGTGATGCGCCAAAGAACGCAAACGCGAGAAGCGGCAGAAAGACGGTGTAAAGACCGGTAACAGCAGGCATGCCGGCAATGCGCGCATAGCCAAGCACTTGCGGAATATCCATTGAGGCAAGCTGCACGCCGGCCAGCGCATCGCGCGCCGCAGCAGCCCGGCTCAAAGGAAGCACGCCCTTCAGTACACCCGAGCGCGTAGTTATGTTTGCCAGAAAATCTCGCATGCGCGATGTGTCCGAACCAAGGTTATCGCGCATCGTGCCGCGACTCCGCACACAAAGGCAAGGCGTGAGGCTTTGATCGGCTGAAGAAACCCGCGAAAACCAACAATAGCGCGGACAGCGCCAGGCCAACCCACGACCTTCGGACTTAACGCCTGAACTGCCCTGTCAGTGGATCCACGTGCCGCGCGAAACCGAACAGCGCAGCGATACAGATCGGACAGGCGACGATGAACACGGCCAACATCTCGCACCCCGTGACAAATTGTTGCTGCCGAGTTTAAGGGATGGGCATGAGAAATAAATGAGGGAAAACACAAGACACTGTTGCGGACTATTACGACCGCTTGAATGGCGCGCTCGCCGACCGTTCCACTCACAAATTTGTACGATACTTCCAGCAAAATCTTTATTTTTGACTTAAATATCAGACATACCTTCTAGATTTGTACGGCCATTTCCCGCACTCCCCGAGACCCCATAACTGACGATACGTCCGATACTTTTGACAAATTCCAGATATTTGCCTAATATATCGGACATGCCACGCACCTTTCAACGCTCCTTTCCGTCGGTCGAGAAGCAGCTGCGTGCTCTCGGCGAACGGCTGAAACTCGCCCGCCTGCGGCGCGAACTCCCAACCGTGCTGTTCGCCGAACGGCTGGGCATTTCGCGCGACACCTTGAGTCGCCTCGAGAAAGGCGATCCGAATATCGCGCTCGGCACCTATATGCGTGCGCTTCGCGTGTTGGGCCTCGACAAAGATATGGACGTCATCGCCCGCGACGACGAACTAGGCCGCAAGCTGCAGGATCTCAAGTTGCCGGGCCAGCGAAAACCGCGTACGAACACGTCCGGCGTCGCCCCCGTCAAAGCGGAACGGCCGGCGAAAACAGCGAAAAAAACTGATGGTCAGCAATAAGCCTCGAGACGCGTTCAAAGTATTCCTCGACGCAACCGAACTGAGCAGCCTGCAACAGGTCGGCACCTTGTATCGCCAGACTGCACGCACTGACTTGCCCGCGTCGTTTGCTTATGCGAAGAGCTGGGTAGACGGGCGTCATACATTCATGCTCGACCCGCGCCTCGAGTTATGGACCGACGAGCAATACCCGCCTGCGAAGTCCGCCGCGTTCGGCATCTTCATGGACTCGGCACCCGACCGCTGGGGCCGCGTGCTGATGGAACGCCGCGAAGCCGCGGCGGCAGATCGCGAAGAGCGGCCCATGCGCAATTTGCAGGAAATCGATTTTCTGCTGGGGGTCCACGATCTGACGCGAGTCGGCGCGCTGCGGTTTCAGAGCGTGGATGGCCATTTTCTCGACAACAGCGCCGACGCCGCGCCGCCGGTCACCGACCTCGCGACCTTGGCGTATATCAGCCTGCGCATCGAAGAGGCGGATATCGAAAAGCTGCCCGAGTACGAGCAGTGGCTCTCCATGCTGATTGCCCCGGGCACGTCGCTCGGCGGCGCTCGCCCGAAAGCCAACTTCACGAGCCTGGGCGACGATCTCTGGATCGCCAAATTCCCCGCTAAAGACGATCGCTACGACATCGGCGCGTGGGAATACGTCGCTCATCGCTTGGCGCAGAAAGCGGGCATATGGGTGCCTCAATCCGAACTCAAGTACGTCGGCGCACGTTATGGCACCTTCTGCGTTGAACGATTCGACCGATGTGAAGGCAGTCGGCGCATGTACGCATCCGCCATGACCTTGCTCGAACGTCAGGACGGGGAATCGGACGCAAGCTATCTGGACATTGCCGAATACCTTGCCGGCAACGGCGCTCAAGGTCATATCGGCGAAGATCTTGCTCAACTCTTCAAAAGAGTCGTCTTCAACGTACTCGTGGGAAACCGGGACGATCATCTTCGCAATCATGGCTTCATTCGCGAGACATCCGGCTGGCGGCTCTCGCCGGCGTTCGATATGAATCCGAACCCGAGCAAGCGAGAACACGCGCTCACGCTCGACGGTATGAGCGCCCTGCCGAGTCTTGAAACCGCGATCGAAACCGCGGAGTTTTATCGACTCGACAACGCGCAAGCGCGCCGCATCGTTGCGGACGTTCAAGACGCCGTCAACACATGGCGGGAAGAAGCCACCGCACTGAATCTGTCCCGGCCCGAAATACAGCGCATGGAGAATGTCTTTCAGGTTTGATGCCCTCGCCTGGCAGCCAGGTGTACGAGGCGTGCCGATCGCATCCGGCACCTTCACGCCTGCGTTCCGGCACATCGCCCCACACCGCTTATAATCTGGCATGATCCGAATCCCGCACTATCTCCCCTCGCAATCGGCCATACCCGGCCGATCAGCCGCCCACCGCTCTCCGGTGGCCGCATGAAAACACCCAAACGTCTGCTCCCGCTGGTCGAAGAGGGCCTGATCGACGAAGTCATCTCCCAGTTGATGAGCGGCAAGGAGGCCACCGTCTACGTGGTCCGCAGCGGCGAATCCACACGCTGCGCGAAGGTCTATAAGGACGCCAAACAGCGCAGTTTCCGCCAGGCCGCCTCCTATCGTGAAGGCCGCAAGGTCAAGAACAGCCGCCAGCAACGCGCGATGGAAAAAGGCAGCCGCTATGGCCGCGAAGTGCAGGAACAGGCGTGGCAGAACGCGGAAGTCGACGCGCTGTTCCAGCTCGCCAACGCGGGCGTGCGTGTGCCGCAGCCCTTTATCTGCACCGACGGCGTGTTGCTGATGGAATTGGTGACCGATGGCGACGGCAACGTCGCGCCGCGTCTGAACGATGTCGAGATGACCGAGGCGCGCGCGCTCGAATTGCACGCGCTGCTGCTCAACCAGGTGGTGCGCATGCTGTGCGCCGGCATGATTCACGGCGACCTGTCCGAATACAACATCCTGCTCGCTGCGGACGGCCCGGTGATCATCGACCTGCCGCAAGCCGTGGATGCCGCCGGCAATCTGGAAGCGCCGGCCATGCTGGAGCGCGACGTCAACAACCTCGCCACGTATTTCGGCCGCTTCGCGCCCGCTTTGCTCGACACGAGCTACGGCAAGGAAATCTGGTCGCTATACGAAGCGGGCGCATTGCACGTGGATGCGGAGCTGACCGGCCGCGTCGAACTGGACACTACGCCAATCGATCTCGAGGCGGTGCTTCAGGAACTCGAAGACACACGACTCGACGAAGAAGCGCGCCTGCGCTACGAACAGTCGCTGCGCAGCGGCACTTGAGCCGACCCTACGGCACGCGTAAGCGCTCAATAAGCGGAACCTGATGCACTTACGCGCCGCTTCGAGAAGCGACTACGACGCGCTACTGCAAGTGGCCGGCTCGACCAGCGAAGTGGCCACACCCGGCGCCGGCCCGACAGGCGCGCCACCAGCCCTTTGCGATATCGTGGCTGCCGACTCAATCCAGCAGGGCTTGGCTGGATGAAGCGGGACGTCGTTGTTTCCTTCTCGACATCAGAATGATCCCCACAGCCATTAACGCTGCAATGGTCAAGGAAGACGTGATGCGCCCCAACTCCAGCCCACCTTCGCTATAGGGTTTGGTGAGGGTGTCGCCGAGTGTGGCTCCGAGCGGGCGCGTGAGGATATATGCGGCCCAGAAAAATGCGCTGGGCGGGACGTTCTTCAGCCAGAAGTGCGCTGCGGCCACGACGGCGATCAGGCCGGCGAACACTAGCGCGCCGCCGTCAAATCCCAGACCGACACTGGTCGCGACGAAATCGCCTAGAGCGGTCCCGAGCGTGTTGGAGATCATGATCGTGAGCCAGTAGAAAATCTCTTCCTTCCGGGTGGTAATGTTCTCGAACTCGACCCTGCCGGCGACGCGGCGCCAGATGAAGAGGATCAGCAGAACGCCGCAAAACAGCATAAAGGAAGATTTCACATAACCGAGACCGACAGTGCGGTCCAGGTAATCCGATGTGGTTGTGCCGACGGTCGTTGTGGCGACTACCACTAGCCAATAAAAGAAAGGGTGGTACCGTTTAGACAAGATCTGGGCAGTCAGCGTGACGAAGAAAAATGCGAGGAGGATGATGCTGCTGAGTGCATAACCGAGTTTCAACGTCATGGAAAGGGCATCGCCGCCTGTCTCCCCCACCGTGGTCGCGAGGATCTTGACGATCCAGAACATCACGGTGATCTGCGGGACTTTGCTGGTTAGATCAGTCATTCGACGCTGATCTGAATCTGGAGACTTGGTCATCACATTGTTCCTTTGAATGGTGTCCTGGTGGGTATTGCAATTGGACGGCATATAGCCGGTTCAAAGCCTTCAGGCGGGTCGAAACGCCGAGACCATCCTGAAGGCGACGCGGCAATCCTTGTCCGGCACGCGCTTACTGCGTGGCGAATACCGATACTCCGGGGCTGGCAAACTCGGCCGATGCTCCGCCCGCGTGCGGTACGAAGATGCGATGCGATTCCCCGTCTACGGCAACTGAGTGAGCGTGGATCCCTGCGGGAACGCTGCCAAGGAAGCGCCGTGTAGTGGCGTCGACGACGCCGAGTACCGGATCGAACTTCGCCTCTTTCCGTCCTACCTGAGAAATACCGTCGGCTGAGTGATGACCGGCGGGAAGGAAGTAACGTTTCGACACCGGGTCATAGACAACCTGGTCGGCACCGCCGAACGGCAGTTCGGCAAGCGTTTTGCCGTTGCTGCGGTCGATGATCAATGTCGTCTGCCTGCTCCCCTCGTCGGGATCGCACCCAATCAGCGCATCGTTGCCGGGCCCTATTGCGAGTCCAGTGGGCGCCTCACATCCTTTCAATCCAAACACCTTCGAAACGCTGGGCTTTCCCGCAAGGACGGACTCGACAGGAATGACGTCGACCTCGCCCTTCGGATGGGCTTTAGTTCCGTCGTTGTTCAACATGAAGTTCTTATTCTTCGGGTCGTAGCCACACGCTTCGAGACCGTTGGAATCATCCAGCGAAAGCTTGCCGACAACAGCTTGAGTCTGGGTATCGATGAACGTCGCAAACGGTGGCTTGCCGCCGCCGCTCGAGTACATCACGATGTGGTGATCCGGGTCGAGGCAACCCTCGTCGGCACGGATCCCCGACGTACTGACCGCGATCGTTTTGACAAGCTTCTTTTCAGATACATCGATAAGCTTGACCGCGTTGATGTCTCCCACGTAGACCAAAGAGGTGCCTGGGACCGGAGTCACACCTGCGGGCGAGGACGTATCGAAGGTCTTTCCAACTCCGGCGAAATCCCCGGGAATCTGCGCAAGCAGCGTCATGGTTTTGGCGTCGAACACGTCGAGTGCGACATTCGATCCGTCGGCGAGGTAGTACTTTCCGTCTGCCATCGCGCTCGTATCGAAGGCAAAGTGTTTCGCTACCTTGATGGGGATGTTGGCGGACCACGTCGGCAGACTGTCTGCCGACTCGGCGCCCCATGCATAGGCGCCAAACGCCACAGCGCCCACAACCGCAATTCCGGCATATGCTCGTTTCATTTGTTGACTTCTCCGATCAGTTATTAAGGTTTCCAGCCCACAGCAAGGACGGGGAATTCATGCTCGATCCCGTGTTCAGCCGTGCGGAAGAGTTGCGACTCGATACAATTAAAAGGCGTGGACAATACCAATGCGAACGTCGGCTTGTTGCCCTGTCGACGAGGGTGTCAAAGCCTCGCCGAGAACTGCGTCGACGCCAGCCGATGCTTTCAAGTAGTCCGAAGAAATGTAGATCTGCGTACTCTTGGAGAGAGAGTAGTTCGCTGCAGCCGACACCTGATTCCATTTGTAACCCTGAAAACTGGTGTGTTGATAGCTGACGACCAACTGCAGGAACGGGGTGGCCTGATACGTAGCCCCGGTCTCGTAGACGTGCATTGCGGAGGCATCGCCCTGATACTTCAGCACTGAGTCGGAGAAATTGCCATAAAGGGTTAGGTCTCCGATCGCATATGAAGCGCCGAATCCGAACGTTCCTAAAGACTGGATCCTGAATTCCGGCTGGAGATCGGTGGCCGTATTGCCGCTGCCGCTCACGGTCGGCACGCCAAAGAAGCTGTGCACGCCGATCTGCGCGTAGGGGTCGATAGTCGGCGTCGCGTCGAAGGTATATGCGGTGCCGATCGTCAAGGGACCGTTCACGTACTGCGCGCCCACGCTCCAGGCGCTGCCGTCATGGAAGTTTCCGGCTGTATTGCTAAAGCCATACATCGCACCGAACGTGAATCCCTGAAAAGTCGGGCTTGTATATTTGATGGAGTTCGCCATCCGGTCGTTGTTGGTGTGGTCGAAGTCCCCCTGATGGACCGCATAACCACTGCCCAGGGCACCCACATTGAACTGGTTGTAAAAGTCGAAGGTCAGGTCGTACTGGTAACCCATGGTGAGCCTGCCATACGGCGTCTCCAGGCCAACCAGGGCCTGGTGTGCAAACTCTGTGTTTGCAGGAAGCATCCTGCCGCTGTTCAGATCAAAAAGGCCTTCCAGCTTGAACACCAGCGTGTTGCCATCCCCCAGATCCTCGTGACCGGCCATGCCCCATATATTCGGGAAATAAACTCCGCTGTCGAGCTTCGTGTTGTGACTACCTGCCTCGTTGCTCACAAAGGTCACGCCATCATCGATTCTGCCGTACAGCGTGACACTGCTTTGAGCGTGGACAACCTGGCTCATTAACGCAAGTAACGTTGTTGTACTCAAGGCAAGCTTGTTCATTCACTGTCTCCAATATTTGTTTTTTAAGGCAAAACGGTGCCCTCCCTCGCAGGAGGGATCGCTGTTCCCTGTCGGGAATGCCCGGCGGGCCGCCGGGCGCGGGTGATAGTCGGGTCTAGCCGCTAACCGTTGAACCGGTATAACGTCGAATCGGTGCGAAAGCGGATTTCGTCACTCAGGCTGTTGCTCACCACCAGATAGCGCTGACCATCGGCGACGAAGCTGGTGGCGTCGGTCGCACCCGATGTCGCAAAGTCGCCAACGAGTTCGAAACACGCGCCCTGCCACTTGTAAATCTCCGAGTACGGCACGACAACAGGTGCTTTAGGTGTTCCGGTAATAAAGCACACGCGCACCAGATAGCGCCCATCCTCGCCGTCGACCAGACACAGTTCGCGTCCGCCGGCGCCACCTAGCACTTGCGTGTCGATGAACTGCGCGCCGTCGAATCGATAGAGTGTGGTGTGCTTGAGCAGATTCGCGTGCAACATCCATAGCGCGCCATCCGCTTCGAAAAACCGGAACGCACGCCCGCCGTTTTCGCTGAACACTTGCAACGGTGCAAACTTTTCACCGTCCCAGCGATGCACCGACGATCCGCTGACGTGATCCGCGTACGCAAGATAGTGCTCGCCACCGAAACGGGTGAACGCCCAGTTGTAGCCCCACTGTCCACCGAAAGTCTGAAACGGCTCGAAGCGTTCGCCATTCCATTCGAACAGGCACGACTGCCGCGGATGTTTCGGCACGACACCGTCAACCACCACGCCTTGCGCCAGGGCGAGGAAATGGCGCGAGTCAAATGAAAAGGCAAACCATTGCTTCGCCGCAAACACCGGAAAACGTTGCAGCGGCACCCATGCACCATCAATGCGTTCATACACGACAGCGTCGGTGTCGAGATCGTACGGCCCCTTGCCGGTTCGAATGCCAGCCGCCGCGAGGAAGCGCCGGTCGTCGATCTCGAAGTACTCGAGGTCTTCGCCGCCTGGCAAGGCTAGCGCTTCATGCTCGATGAAACGACCGTCCTGCCAGCGGTAGATCGGCGCTTCAATGTCGCTGTCACCACCGTTCATGTAGGGTGGTTCACCCGGCACATCGCGCGCGAGTTGGGGCACCGCGAGAAAGGTGCCCTCGTGCGTCGTAAAGACTTCCACCGCGCGCGCACCACTGGTGGGCAGTTGCTGCAGCGGTGTGAGCAGGCCGGCGTTCAATTCAGTTTTTCCCATTACCCAACTCCGAACCGGCGTTAGTGAAGGACATGGCTGGCGTGACCGGTGCACTGTCGTCGCGCGGGCGCCACAGGTTCGCGAGGCCGACGCCGAGCGCACCGCCTACCGCGAGTAGCGCGGCCACGATGAACAGCGTGTCGAACGGCAGATGTTGCGACAGCAGGATGCCGCCCACCAGCGGGCCGATGATCGAACCGGTGCGCCCGATCGCCATCGCCCAACCGATGCCGGCCGCGCGCACGTCGGCGGGAAAGAGCCGGCTGGCAATGGCCGGAAACGTCAACTGCCCGCCGACCAGACACGCGCCGACCGCGAACAGCATCGCGAACGCCACATTCCCTGCGCCGATGATATGACCGAGTGCGACCGTCAACACAGCGCCGCATAGAAACGAAATCGCCACCGGCACGAAGGGTCCACGCTTGCCGACCACCATCGAAATCACCAGCGCACCGCCGATCGCGCCGATGTTCAACGCCACCGCACCGAGCGCCGCACGTGCGGGCGCCACGCCGTTCATGTTCAGGATCGTTGGCATGAAACTGACGAGGAAACCCGACAGGATCATGCTCGACAGCACACCGAACCATAGCGCCAGGGTCGCGGCGAGCCGGCCGCCACTGAACAGGTTGCCGAACAACACCATTCCACCCACCGCGCCGCGCGGCCGCGCCGCTGCGTGTTCGGCACGCGACACCGTCTGCTTCGGGATCACCAGCAGCACCGGGATCAGCGCGGCCAGTGCGCTCGCGCCCCCCATCAGGAACACGAACGGCCAGCCGAAGCGCATCATCAACGCCGCCGTGATCGCCCCGCCCACCACCGCACCGAGCGGAAAGCCGATAAACATCAGAATCACCAGCGACGAGCGGCGTTGCGGCGAGCTGCTCTCGGCGGTGATCGCGGCCACCGGCGGAATCGCGCCGCCCATGCCGAGGCCGCCTAGAAAACGCAGCGCGGCAAGCATCGTCGCCGAGGTCGCGAACGCACAACCCAGCGTGAAAATGCCGGTCACGCACAGCGCGAGTACCAGCATTGGCCTGCGACCAAAGCGGTCCGCCAGCGGCCCGACGATCAGCGAGCCGAGTACAGTGCCGACAAAGCCCGCGCCAAACACGCGGCCAAGCGTTGCGTGATCGATCTGTAACGACTTCGCCAGCAACGGCGCGACGAACGACAACATCAGCGTGTCGAAGCCGTCGATCATCGACACCGCAAAGCACACCAGCGTGATGCGCAGCACATGGTTCGACGGCGGCCCGGCCGATTGTCCCAACCCAAAAGCATTCATAACTGTCTCCATCCATCAAGGGCATTAGATTCAGCCGGCGCGTGAGCCCTTACGCACCGGTCGTTTTAACCAGCCAACAACGACGCCGTTACGAGCTCACGGCATCTGGATACGACACGTTGGTAAAACCAGGAATCGCCACGTTTTGCGGCTGATTGCCGTTGCCATACAACTGGTCGACGATGTAATCGGCGACACAGTTCGATAACAGCTGCGCCGGGTCTTCCATGATGCGGCGCAGCCGTGCGGCAGTGGCGTCGCGATCGTCGATCGACGTGATCGGCGGCATGCTGTCAGCGGATGCCGGTTCGAAGTGGTAGGCGCGTTGCTCGGGAAACAGCAAACGCGCGACGTCGATGCTCGCACGCGTGTTCAACCACAAGCCGCGATACGTGCGTTCGAGTTCCGCGAGACCGGCCGCATCGGGAAGCTCAGCCACCGAGAACGACGGCGCATGCGGCGCAACGAGGATGCGCTCCGGCTGCAACACGCATTCCGACGCACGCCACACGAGGTAGCACATATTGTTCGATGCCCACGTAGCGCCCGCCGTCGGCCGGCCCGACTGGCCGCTCACCAGCACCATCGCACGGCGCCAGTCGAGCGATTGCGCGCGCAACCAGTTACCGATGCGATAGACGATATCGAGGAAAGCGAGCCCGAAGGTCGCGAACATCACGTCGTTCATCGGCACGGGCAACGCAGCGCTCGGCGCGGCCGCGAAGTATTCCGTGTTGAGGCGCTCGAAGCTCAGCAACGCCGGCTCTTCTTCGGCTCGCGCGAGCAATTCGATCGTCACGCCGCACGTGTAATCGACGAGGTTGGCGATCTTGCGCTCGTGGCCGCAGAAGCTCTCCACTGCAACGCGATCACGCCACAACACTATCGAATTGGCGTTACGCGTTTCCTGAGCATGGTGGCGCAAACGCACCGCATCGCTTTTCCACGCGTCGTCGTGCGGCGACAGCTCGCGCATTCTCGCCAGATACGCCAATGCCAAAGGCAGATGCGAGACCGCCGTCAATTCAATAAAACCACGCGTCGATTTGCGAAAACTCTCGATCGACGGTGTGCGTGCGCCGCCGGGGAACAGCACGATGTCGCTGCCGGTCGAGACCAGCATCGGCGCATCGGCGGCTTGTTGCGCCATCTGCTGCGTCAGATGCGCGCCGATGCTCTGCGGGTCCGACGTGAAAGCGCGAAACAAACCGGCAAAGGCAGCGTCGGGTTGATAGGCCATGGATTTGTCTTTCACCTGGTTTTCGCCTGGTTGTCGCTCAGTAATCGAACAAACGCGCGGGGTTATCGGACAGAATCATCTTGTGAACCGCTGCGTCGTCAGTCCATGCACCGAGCAGGTTCAGCAATTCGCCGGTATCGCGCGTTGAATCCGGAATGTGCGGCCAGTCCGAGCCCCAGATCACTTTCCGCGGCGCGGCCTTGATGATCGCTTCGGCCATCGGCGCCACGGCTTCATAGCCGCGATGTTTGGCGATCCGGTACGGCGCGCTGAGTTTAAGCCAGCAGTTGCCGTCTTTCAGCAGACTGAGCAGGCGGTCGAAATCTGCTTGCGTGAGGCCGTCTTCGAGCATGTAGCCCATGTGATCGATGACGAAATCGGTCTGCACGTCGGCAAGAAACGGAATCAGATTGCGCACCACCCAACCCGGCGCATAGAATTGCACGTGCCAGCCGAGGCTTGCGCACAAACGCGCCATCCGCGTGATGTACCGCTGGATCTCGACGGTCGGCAGCGCCGCGCGCGCAAACAGATCGAGCCGCACTGCGCGCACGCCGGACTGATGGAAGCTGTCCAGGGTCACCGCGTCCGTGTTCTCGTCGATCATCACGACGCCGCGCGCGATCGAGCCCGCCACGTGCAGCGTGTCGATCAAACAACGGTTGTCCGTGCCGTAAAAACTCGGCTGCACGATCACGAAGCGCTTCAAGTGCAGCACGTTCATCATCTGCAGATAGTGCGCGAGCTTGCCGTCGGGCAATGTGTAGTGCGGATGCTCGACCTTCGGATATTTGTCTTCGAGGCCGAACACGTGCATGTGCGCGTCGCAGGCGAGCGGCGGCATCGGGAACGAAGGGCGCGACAACGTATCGTAGTCGCGCATCGGCGTGGAAATCAGCGGAGTTTCTGCCATGATCTGAAAGTAGAAATAGATTAAAGTTTGCGTGCCTGCTCGACGCGCTCACGCAGCGCCGCAAGATAAACATCGCTGTCGATGCCGGCAAAGATGAAAGACGCGGCGCCCTCGCGGCGCAATTCATTGAGCGACTCGCACTCCGGCATCCCGCCCACTATCACCACCTTGCCGTACCGCTGCCCTGCCGAGATCACTTTGCGGCACGCAGCCACGACCACGGGATGCGCCGATTCGCCGGCGTAGCCCAGATCGGCGGCAAGATCGTTGCAACCAAGCGCGAGCACGTCGACGCCTTCGATCGCCGCGATTGCATCGGCGGCTTCGACGCCGGCGCGGCTTTCGATCAGCACCTTGAGCACGGTCACGTCGTTCAGACGACGGTTGAGTTCGCGAGCGGGAAGTTTCTCGAAGTTGACGTAGGGCAGTGTCGCCAGTTGCGAACGCTGGCCGAGCGGCGGAAAGCGTGTGGCGATCACCGCGTCGCGCGCCTGTTCGGCGGTCTCGACACGCGGCACGATGATGCCCAGCGCGCCGCCATCCAGCACGCGGTTGATGGTGCCGTAATCGCGTTCCGGCACGCGCACCCACGGCATCAGGCCCAGATCGACCGCGCATGAGCACAGTTGCGACACGGTATCGACCGGCAGCGAACTGTGTTCCATATCCACCCAGATCGTGTCGTAGCCGGCCGCTTTGGCCCAGCGGACCGCATCCGTTGTGCGCGAGGCGCGAATTCCCAGCGCAATGATCTTGTGTCGCGCTCGCAGGCGTTCGACCAGTTCCGCACCGTTCATGCTGTCTCCGTCGTTGAGTAGGTGGAAGACAGTATCGCCCGGGAAACAGTTTTGATTTATTCTCCAAATCAAGGTTATTGATTCACAAAGCAAATCAATGAACATTCGTCATCTGGAATATTTCGTGGTGCTGGCGCAGGAACTGCATTTCCGCCGCAGCGCCGAGCGGCTGGGTATCACGCAGGCGCCGTTGAGCCTTGCGATCCAGTCGCTGGAGGCGGAATTGGGCGCGCGGCTCTTCCATCGCACGCGCCGCACTGTTGCGCTGACCGAGGCGGGGCTGGCGTTGCTGGACGACGCACGGGCGATCCTCGCCCGGATCGAACACGCGAAGGAAAGCGTCTGGGAGACCGTCAGCGGCGACGTGGGGCGGTTACGAGTCGGCTTTACGAACGCGTCTTCGTTGTCGCCGCTCTTCCCGCGTCTGATTCACGCGTACCGGACGCAACGGCCGAAGGTCAATATCTCGCTACTGGAATTGTCGTCGTCGCGGCAGATCGAGGCGATCGAACAACGCGAACTCGATGTCGGCCTGCTGCGGCTGCCGGACAGCACGCCATCGCCCGATCTCGTGTTCACGCCGCTGCTGGAAGAGCCGTTGCTGGTGGCGATGCACGCCGGGCATCGGCTGGCGAAGGCGGCGTCGATCAAGATCAAGGATTTGCGCAACGAGCCGTTTATCGCCTATCCGCGCCAGGCGGGCGTGGCCGTGTCGCAGCAGACGCTTGCGCTGTGCGCAAAACGCGGCTTCGAACCGCAGGTAGTACAGGAAGCGCAGCAGGCTTCGACGCTGATCGGTCTGACCGCAACCGGTCTCGGCATTGCTCTCGTACCGGCAACGTTGCAGACCATCGCAGTGCCCGGCGTCGTCTTCAGAACGCTCGACGAGACCGACACCACCACCACGCTATACATCGCGCATCGTTACGGCGACGCCAATGCGCGGGCGATGCAGTTTGCGGAACTCGCTCTGGCGCTGCGGTAAGCGGCCCGCGCGGTTCACATCAAGGCTTCGCCGCTACGTTGAACACGCCGCGATCGTACGCTTCGCAATACGATTTCCAGTCGGCCTCCACCTGCGCCTCGCATTGCGTCGCCAGTTCGATCAACGGCAATTGCCAATCCTTGCGATTGCCGAACGCGATCAGCTCGTCGGCAATCGACGACTTCTGCCGGCCACTGCTGCGCAGTTGCGCCCACGCGCTCAATTCGGCCATGCTGTTGACCACTTCCTCGAGCCGCGGCAGCTTGCCGTTCCAGTCGCTCAACGCCACCCGGTCTTCCGAAGGCTGCAAGCTGCGCAGCACATACGAGCGCTGATTGAAATCAACTGCATGCAAGAACGCTTGCGAGACCGCCTGATTGCGCCGCTGAACTTCAACGACGCGTTGCGCCTCGCTCTGCCACTTCGGCTGCGGCGTGCGCAGATGCGGCGTGACCGATGAAGGGAGCGCCTCTTTCAGATCGATCAGATAATTGCCGTCCGGCGAGCCTTTACCTTCGACGAGGATCACGTAGCGGTCCACGCCCAGGCTGCCGGTGCCGGCAACCCGGCGCGCCACGTCGACGATGCGATAGAAGTCGGGATTGGATTCGTCGGCGGCGAATTGATGCATGAACTCGGTGACTGCGGCGCGCGCCTTGTCGCTAACCGGCAGCGCTTTCTTGCCGTCCACTTTCAGCATCCGGGTCTTGCCCTTGAGCGTGGTGCGCCGGTCCAGATGCGCGGCGCGCGTGCGGCTCGCCAGCGCGTCGAACAGATCGCGCACCATGCCTGTCGACGTCTCCGCTTCGATCCAGCGCGATTTGCCGTAGGCGAGCGCCGCACTGTAGGCATCGACCGCGGTGTGGCAGAGCGCGAGCGCCTGCGCGCGGCTCAGCTTGAGGTCGCTCGCGCCGACCAGCACACTCGCCAGGAGGCGCACCAGTTCGTAAAGGCTCGGCGCAAGGCAAGCTTCGTCGAAGTCGTTGTTGTCGAAATAGACGAGGCGGTTGTCGCCTTTATAGCTGCCGAAATTTTCCACGTGCATGTCGCCGCAGATCCATACCGGCGGCGCATCGTCGAGCACTTTGTCGCGCGGCAGACGCGCGTAAAACAGATGACAGGTGCCGCGTAAAAACACGAACGGCGAGCCGCGCATGAGTTTGTATTTCATCGCGAGCCGTTCGGGGTCGCGGCCCACGTTGAAGCTGGCGATGGCCTGCGCGATATCGGGCATGCGGTTCCCCTTCGGCGCGGCTCAGCGCCGCTTCAATACGGATTCAATGCGAGCGGAACGAATCCGCGAGCGCATGGAGATTGAACGGCTTCACGCGAATCACACCGCTGCGTCATCAGATAATAACGTCCGTCGGCGCTTACGTTGAAGCCGAAACCGCATTCCGTCCTGGAGCCATGCGTCAGCATGTCGAGCGTCTCCCACACGGAGAGCTTGATCCTGGTAAAGACCGCACGGGGGAATCGAATCCATGTATGCCTCAATTTCTAGACCCATGAATGCTTGCGTCTAATCTTTTCGGCCGACTTCTTTTCCCCCATGCACTCCGAGCCGATCAAAACGGCGGCTCGGAAATTCTTCAGTGTGGCAGTGCGGGAATCATCCACGACAGCACGTGTTGCTGGAGATATACCAGCAGTCCCAGGAGCAAAGTCAGGAATACGCTGTGCCAGAAGGTACGAGCGAATACGACGCCTTCTTGTCCTTTCAATTCGGTCGTCGACACGCCAGTGGCGATGTTCTGCGGCGAAATCATTTTGCCCATCACGCCGCCAGACGAGTTCGTCGCTGCCATTAGAACGGGATCAAGCCCAAGCTGTCTTGCCGCCACAACCTGCAAATTGCCGAACAGCGCGTTCCCCGACGTGTCGCTTCCAGATAGAAACACTGCAATCCAACCCAGCGATGCGGATACCAGCGGAAATAGCGCCCCGGTCGCAGCAACCCCCGTCCCGAGCGTATAGCTCATTCCCGAATAATTCAGCAAATAGGCCAATCCGACGATCATCATCACGGTTGCAATCGCAATGCGAGTCTGGCGCCATGTTTTGAGCGCACATCCAAGAAAATCACCTACGCCGGTACGCGTCCACAATGAGGTGATGACGGCCGCCAGCAGAATTGCCGTGCCTGTACCCATCGGCTGAAAATTCCACACTGCCGCGTAAGGCTTGTTGTAAAGCGTCACGTAGACAGCGTTGTGCAGGCCTGGCCATGCGATCTTGGTGTCGCCAATCGACGCGATATTCGCATGAACCCACACGATGACGATCACCGAAACGACAATCCATGGCATCCAGCCACCGTACCCTACCCGGCCTGTCGTTCTGGTGTTTTCCGCAGTACGCACGACCGCAAACGCGGGGTCCGGCTCCGGTTTCCAAACCTTGAGAAAGGCGATCGTAACGATCAGGGATGTCAGTGACGCGAGTACATCAGTCAGTTGATAGCCAAGGTAGTTCGACGTAACAAATTGAGCGATTCCGAAGCTGCCGCCGGATACCGCCAGCGCGGGCCATAGCTTTCCGATCGATCGAATGCCACCGTAGACGCCCACAACATAGAACGGCAGCAGGAACGCAAAAAACGGCAACTGTCGTCCGACCATCGCCGCCAGCGTATTCGCGGGCAGCGACGTGACAGCGCCAAGCACTGTGATCGGAACGCCGAGCGCGCCGAATGCAACGGGTGCGGTGTTGAAGATCAACGTAAAGGTGAGCGCCTCGAGCGCCGGGAAACCGAGTCCGATCAGCAGCGCGCTCGTGATTGCAACAGGCGTGCCGAAGCCGGAGATGCCTTCGAGCAGACAACCGAATGAGAAGGCGACCACGAGAAGGACAAGCCGCCGGTCATCAGGCAAATGGTCGAGCATCCATTGGCGGAATTGCTCGAAACGTCCGGATTTCACGGCGATGTTATAAAGCAGCAAAGCATTGAATACGATCCACATCACGGGGATGAGGGCCAGGGCCATTCCCGCGGCAACAGAATTCAACGCGAGCGTTGCCGGCATCCCCCATACCCCTACGGCAATGGCGAGCCCCGCGATCAAGCCTGCCAGCGACGCTTGCCAGGCCGGTCGGCGAAAGATACCGAGCATCACCAGTGCGATCGCGATCGGCAGGACGGCGACCAGGAAGGATAGCAATAGAGAGTGCGCGACAGGGGTAAGCGGCTGCGCGAACAGCACGCCCGACGGTAAAGCCATTGTTGATGCCACTTCTGTCTCCTATGTCCGCCTAACGGACTATTTGTCGAATTATGGTTCTTCGCACCTGCAACGGTTCAGTCGCGATGTGTCCCCACACAAAAAACCGTCGACTCGATCGTTCGAGTAGCCGACGGGCAGGGAAAGTCACATACGGAAACCGCGGACCAAGATACGTTTTCGCACGCGTAGCCGGCGAACACGTGCTGATAGCATGCTTGTCGCCTCCTCCCGACTGCGCCCCTTTGCGATCGTGCGAGCGAAGCAAGTGCGGATCACTTCACTGTCGTCGTCTGCTGCTGAACCAGGCGCCGCCCGTTCGGCCGTTGCGTCCAGCTTCCAGGCGTTTGACGGTTACCGCACTCCCAGCGATTTGGCGTACAACCCACGCCAGATCGGTTGAATTGTTTCTTTAACTGGGACACGCGTCTAGCTAGACAATAAGTGGTCGTACCAGTTTATTTTGTAAGTGGTGACGCGCGGACCATCCTTCCCTTTTGGAGAAGGGCAAAAGTTCCATTTCAGTTGAGCAGACGCTGAGAGCGGCAGGTGGTCATACCAGTTCTCGGGGGCTGTGGATCGGCGTCGTCAGTTGGCGGCCGGACACCTATGGAAGAAACACGTCCTCGGCGGGAACAGGGATCGCCCTGAATGCGGGCTTCGCAAAAAAATAGCCTTGCATCAGGCTTACGTCGTGCGCCAGAAAAAAGTCCCGCTCGTCTTTTGTCTCGATACCTTCGGCAATGACCCGAATGCCAAGGTCTCTGGCTATCGCCAGAATGCCCTTGACGACGCGCTGGCGGACGGTGTCCGTATCGATGCCACGCAGTAGCTGCATATCGAGCTTGATAATATCGGGCTGAAAATCCACCAGCAACGCCAACCCCGAATATCCCGCACCGAAATCGTCGATAGCGGTAAGAAAGCCGTAGTTTTTATAGGCCTTGAAAATCTCGACCAGGTGCGCGCGATCAGCGATCTGTTCGCCCTCGACGGTCTCGAATATGATTCGCTCAAGCGGAAAGCCATGCCGCTCCGCCGCTTCAAGCGTCGTCCTGATGCAGACCTCCGGTCGGTACACGGCATTAGGCATGAAGTTGATCGAGAGTAAGGCATCGAGGCTAAGTTCGGCAGCCGTTGCAATGGCAACCTGACGACAGCGCTGATCGAACTGATATCGATTTTCATCGTCGATCTGCGACAGCACCGAATACGCCGACTCGCCTTTTACCCCGCGAACAAGCGCTTCGCATGCAAAAACCCTCTTGTTCTGCATGTCGACGATTGGCTGGAATGCGAAGTCAATATCGATAGGTAGAGGCGCACCCTGCCTGCAGCCCGTGCAACCCTGCGCTGCGTGTATGCGTAAATCGCCGCTGGATGTGTTTGACGAATTCATTTTTCATTTGCTCCAACTTGCATCTGCTTGCACGTCGTCAGACATTCGCGGTTATCGGCGCGATACGACAAAGTTCTAAATGCAGTCCAACAGAGACGATAACGGCACGCAGGGGTTTAACTTTAGGGTTGACGCAAAACGCGGCCGGCTAGCCGGCCTTGCGCTCCTCGCGCACGCTATCGGCTACCGATACGACAATCGGCATCGCCGCCTGCGCGGCTTCGCGCTTGGTTAGCTTGCCGTCCACCGAGGCACCGCAATCCATCCGCAACTGCTGGTAGTAGATGTTGCCGGTCACATGCGCATTGCTCTGCAACTCGACAAAGTGATCGGCGATAACGTCACCGACAATCGTGCCGTTGATCACCACGTCGTAGCCGTGCACGTTGCCCTCGATCGAGCCGCGGTCGCTCAATACCAGCAGCGTCTGAGCGCCCGCCTCGCCGCTGACATTGCCCTTCACGTGGCCGTCCATGCGCAGGCCGTCGCAGAACTGAAGATCGCCCGTGATCCGCACGTCGTGAGCGATCAGGGTGGCGAGCTTGGTCTGCTGGATGCCCGCGTGTTTTTTCTTGCTGAACATAAATATCTCTTGGAAATGAAAATGTTCGTCGCGTGATGCTATCCGGGCGACGAGCCGGGGTTTGCTTACTGCGTTGTGGTGCTGCCTGCTGCGGGTCGGCAAGGCGTTGGTACGGGTTCGGCGCCGAATTGACTCATGCCGCCGCGGCTTGCCTGCGATCAGCGGCGCGGCGCCGCCGCATGCGCCGGCGGCTTCGTCTTGCTCTGGCCGTGCAGGAACTGCAATTCGGCGTTCAACCGGGCGACATCGGCAGCGGCGCTATCGGCGGCTTTCTGTACCGCGGCGCGCGCCGCCGCTTCCTGCGCCAGCGCAAGCCGCGTACGTGTGAGTTCCGTCTGTTCGGTGCCTTCATCGACGGGCGCCGCGCTGCATGAGTCCGCCGCTGTGTCGGTGCGCTGCGCATGCCAGGCCATCACGCCCGCCGCGCCAACTGCCGCACTGAGCGCGCAGACGAGGACCCACGCGGCCACGCGAAGAGCTGGCGGCCGCACGGGCTGCAACGTATAGGCGCGGTGGGTCAGACTGCCCGCATCGCGGGAAAAACGCCGGTCAGCCATGAAGGGGTGGCGCGAAGAGCGCAAGGTAGGCAGCCGGATCGACCGGCGCGCCGTTGACAAGGACTTCGAAATGAAGATGCGGGCCGGTGGAGCGGCCGGTCGAGCCGACATCGGCAACATACTGGCGCGGCAGCACCAGATCGCCCACATGCACCACGATGCGCGACGCATGACCGTAACGGGTCACGAGTCCGTTGCCATGATCGATTTCCACCGCATTGCCATAACCCGCTTTCTCGCCCGCGAAGATCACGCGGCCGCCCGCTGCCGCAAGTATCGGCGTGCCGGTCCTGGCGACCAGATCGATACCCGGATGAAAATTCAAACGATGCGTGAACGGATCCGTGCGGTTGCCGAACGGCGAGCCGAAGCGCGCGCCGTCGGCCGGCATGCGGCCGGGAAACGCGGCGTACGCGATGGCGTGGTCGGCGGCCTGCTGCTCGAGCGCGGACAGCGTCGCAGCGATGCAGTCCAGCTGTTGCCGGGTGCGCTCGGCATCGACATGACCGGTGGGTTGCGGCGTCACGTCGGTACAGCGCCGTGGCGGCAGCGCGGGGCCGCCCTCGCCTTCGCTGTCTGTGGCGGATGTGTCGGATTCGGACGCAGCACCCGGCGCGGCGGGCGTAGCTTGCGTAACGGGTGCGCGCGGCGCCGGCCGCGGTGTATTCAGACGTGCTTCGAAATCGCGCAACGCGCCGACCTGCATCGTCAGGCGCGCAATGCGCGGTTCGATTTGCGCTACCGATGCGTTCAGCTTGCCCAGTTGATCGATCGCGTAGTCGTGCTCGACACGATTCGCCGCCTGATCGCCGGAACCACTGTGCGCGGGCCAATGCATGCCGATAGCGATACCCGCGGCGAGCGCCAGCGCTGCCGCGCCGAACGCGGTGCTTACTGCGATCGTCAGCGCGGAGCGGCGTGTGACGAAGCCGACCGAGCCACTGGAAAGCTGACTGCCGGCGCGAAACACGGAGGACATTAGCGGCTCCCGGCGCGGGCTGTGCGAGGTGTGCACGGCCGCGCGATGGCGGCACAACACACGTTCGGCATGCTCAACGCGCTCGGCGTGTTCAAGCGGGACAGGAGATCGGCGGAAAGGACTAACTGCATGCGGCATCAACCGGACAATTTCCGGTGGCGATAAGGGACAAAGAGATCGATTATCGCCTGGCATCACGAAGCATCATCTCAAATACAGAGGGCCGAACGAGATGCCAGGTCGCGTATGCAGGATGCGCGCGCCAGGTGCGGTGCGCACAACGCGGCGCGACCCGCCTCGCCCTCCGCGAACCGTGTGATGAGCGGAATCGCGTCCGGCGCGGGTTTGCAAAGCCCATCGCAAAATTGCTTGACTTCTACGACAGGGAAACTAATATACGCAACGCGTACATAACCGATACGCGTCCCACTCCGACAGGTGCCCGCATGAGCGTCCCTCAACAAGCCTTCCTACGCGATGCGATGCGTCGCATGAACATGACCCGAGACACCTTCGCGAGCCGCATCGGCGTATCGCGCCGGGCGCTCGACACATGGCTGCTGCCGGACGATTCGCAGGAATCGCGGGCCATGCCTGAGATTGTCGAGCGTTTCGTGTCGGAAATCGTCGTGCATGGCGAGCCGGGCGATAAGCATACGCAAAGCGTAGATTCGCAGTCGCTTGCGAGCCAGATGCTGTTCGAAGGCAAGCCGCAGTTGCTGTCGGTCGATCAGTTCTCGCGCGACTCCGTCGAGGCGCTGTTTCGCGTGGCCGACATCATGCAGCCGATCGCGCGGCGCCGGAAAATCTCCCGCGTGCTCGAGGGCGCGGTGCTCGGCAATCTGTTTTTCGAAGCCAGCACCCGCACCCGCGTGAGCTTCGGCTCGGCGTTCTGCCGGCTCGGCGGTTCGGTATGCGACACCACCGGCTTCACGTTTTCGTCGATGGCAAAGGGCGAGTCGATCTACGACACCAGCCGCGTGATGAGCGGCTACGTCGACGCGCTGGTGATCCGTCATCCGGAGCAAGGCTCGGTGGCCGAATTCGCGCGCGCGACCAACGTGCCGGTGATCAACGGCGGCGACGGCCCGGGCGAGCATCCGAGCCAGGCGCTGCTCGATCTGTACACGATCCAGCGCGAGTTCTCGCGGCTGGGCAAGATCGTCGACGGCGCGCATATCGCGCTGGTAGGCGACCTGAAATATGGCCGTACGGTGCACTCGCTGGTCAAGCTGCTGGCGCTGTATCGCGGCATCAAGTTCACGCTGGTCTCGCCGCCCATGCTCGAAATGCCGAGTTATATCATCGAGCAGATTTCGCGCAACGATCACGTAATCGAGCAGACCCACGATCTGCCCGCCGGGCTGCGCGGCGCCGACGTGGTATACGCCACGCGCATCCAGAAAGAGCGCTTTACGGACGAATCGTTCGAAGGTTACACGCCCGATTTCCAGATCAATCAGGCGCTGATGGACAGCGTGTGTGGCGCGGACACCTTGATCATGCACCCGCTGCCGCGCGACAGCCGGCCGGGCGCGAACGATCTGAGCGTCGATCTGAACCACGATTCGCGGCTGGCGATTTTCCGGCAGACGGATAACGGCATCCCGGTGCGGATGGCGATTTTCGCGGTGCTGCTGGGCGTCGAAAAGCTGGTCCAGCATTCCATGCGCGATGCCGCGTGGCGCCCGCCGGCTTATCTCGGTCCGGACGATGCGGTGTTTCACGGCATCGATTGAACGAGGAACCGACCGATCGGAATTCGCCGATACAAAACGGCCTTGCTGTGAATCAGCAAGGCCGTTTTTTATGCGGCCGCCGTTAAGCCGCTTTGCGCTCAACAACCCCAGGCTTGCGGCGACTTACCGTCCACCACCGTGCATTGCAGGCCCGACATGCGGTCGGCGGCGTCGATGGCGGTTTCCAGTTCGGCAAACGGATACGACTTCAACTCGACCGCATCGAGCGGAATCTGCTCCGACGCAACCAGCGAAACCAGCGCGAGATAGTCGGCACGCGTGTACATGAAGTGACCGATCAATTCCCAGTTGTTCAGCAACATCTCGCCATAGGGAATCGGCAGGCCCACCTGCATGCTGCCCATCTGCACCAGCCTGCCGCCCCGGCGCAGCTTCGCCGCGCGCTACGCCGAGCGGCTCGATACCTTTGCGCTGCCGTTCGACGCACGCGGCTTCACGTTGTATGCGGGATGGCATCCGCGCAACCAGGCTGACCCGGCGCTCGCGTGGCTGCGGGAGACGCTGACAGAGCTGGCGGCGCTTTAAGGCGTCGCCCCCACAGACGGCTGGCCCTTCGACAAGAAGGCGTACGTCGGCGCTAAAAAAGCCGTTCGTGCGGCAGACGCAAAGACATCACACAGCCTCCCGCCGTCGTCAAAATCACGCCTTCTTCGCCCACTTTTACCCATCAACCCGCCAATTCCCGTTCCGTCGCATCTACTTCACGCCTTCTTCGAAGATTTTTTGATTGAGAACGCTTCTCAATTACACACATATTGCATAGAATGCCCGACGAAAACACTTTGTAATAAACATGGAATGGCCGGGTAAGAATGGCAATAGCCATCCGGTCACCAGTTCATCACGACGGGGATAAAAATGAAGTTGCGGTCCGACGAACCGAAGCTCGGCAAGATCAGCACGACACTGTGCAGCATGTTGGCGGCCGGCCCCGCCCTCGCGCAGGGCGCGGCCGGCACGACGCCGCCGCCCGACAAGGAAGCTCAACTCGCGCCGATCTCCGTGCAAGGCCAGGCGGACGACGGCTTCAAGACCGACCACTCGGCGTCGGTCAAATTCACTGCGCCGCTGGTCGATACGCCGAAGTCGGTGACCGTGATTCCGCAGGAGTTGATCAAAAGCACCGGCGCCTCGACGCTGACGGAAGCACTGCGCACGGTGCCGGGCATCACCTTCGGGGCCGGCGAAGGCGGCAATCCGCTCGGCGACCGGCCGTTCATTCGCGGCTATGACGCGCAGGGCAGCACCTTCGTCGACGGTTTGCGCGACATCGGCGCGACCACGCGTGAAGTGTTCAACATCGAAAGCGTCGAAGTGACCAAGGGGTCGGACGGCGCCTACGGCGGCCGCGGCGGCGCGGGCGGCAGCATCAACCTGATCACCAAGACCCCGCATCTAGGCAATTCCGCCGACGGCAGCGCGGGCCTCGGCACCGACCGTTACCGCCGCTTCACCGCCGACGGCAACTGGCAAATGGCCGATCACGCGGCGTTCCGCCTGAACGTGATGAGCCACAACAACGACGTGCCCGGCCGCGACGCGGTCAACAACGAGCGCTGGGGCATCGCGCCGTCGTTCACGTACGGCCTCGGCACGCCGACGCGCGTCACGGCGAGCTACTACCACCTCTCGACCGACGACCTGCCCGATAGCGGCATCCCGTACTTCTACACGACCACCAACAAACCGGCCAACGTCGACACGATCTATCCGGCCAATGTGGACCGTCACAACTTCTACGGCCTGATCGACCGCGATTTCCGCAAGACGGCTTCGGACATCGGCACGGTGCGCGTCGAACACGACATCAACAGCAATCTGACGATCCGCAACACCACGCGTTATACGAAGTCCACCCAGGACTACATCTGGACGCAGCCCGACGACAGCCAGGGCAACGTCGTGAACGGCATGGTGTGGCGCCGCGCGAATACGCGTGCGAGCGACGTCTACAGCCTCGCGAACCAGACTGAACTGTTCGGCGAGTTCAAGACGGGTTTCCTGAAACATAGCTTCACTACCGGCCTCGAACTGTCGCGCGAAACCAGCGTGAACGATTCGTACGCCGTCGCCGCGGCGACCGGCGCGATCTGCAAAACTAGGGGCATCGGCGCGGCGTCGGGCTATAACTGCACGAGCCTGTGGTCGCCGAATCCGAACGATCCGTGGGCCGGTTCGGTTAGCAAAGCGAACGATCCGAACGAGCAGCGCACCACCACGAAATCGCTGTATGCGTTCGATACGATCGAAATCACCCGGCGCTGGCAGGCCAACGTCGGCTTGCGCGTCGACGATTACTCGACCGATTTCCGCAACACGGTCGCCAACGGCGGCAAGCGCACCTCGCGCGACGACACGCTGTTCAACTACCAGTTCGGCCTCGTCTTCAAGCCGGCTTCGAACGGCAGCGTGTATGCCTCGATCGCGACCTCGTCGACGCCGGCCGGCGCACTGCTCGGACAGGGCAGCGAAACGCAATCGCTGACGCCGGGCCGTGGCGGCGTCGGCGCGAACGCGGACCAGCTCGCACCGGAAAAGAACCGCAGCGTCGAACTCGGTACCAAGTGGAATGTGCTGAACAACCACCTCTCGCTGACGGGCGCGCTATTCCAGATCGACACGACCAACGCGCGCGTCACGCTGCCGAACAACGAATACGCCATGGTCGGCAACAAACGCGTGCAAGGTTTCGAATTCGGCGTGGCCGGTCAGTTGACCAGCAAGTGGCAAGTGTTCGGCGGCTACACCTACATGAAGAGCCAGTTGCGCGACAACGGCAAGACTACGTCGGATAACGGCCACCAGTTCCCGAACACGCCGAAGAACAGCATCAGCCTGTGGACCAACTACGACGTGCTGCCGAAGTTCACGATTGGCGGCGGCGCGTTCTACATGTCGCAGGTGTATGGCGACACGGCCAATCTGCGCGCGGTGCCTTCTTATTGGCGCTTCGACGGCATGGCGACGTACCGGATCAACAAGAAGGTCGATCTGCAACTGAACGTGCAGAACATTTTCAACCGGACGTATTACGACCAGGCGTATCCGGCGCACTACGCCTCGATCGCGGCCGGCCGCTCCGCTTTCCTGACGCTCAACGCGCATTATTGAGCACGGCATGATGGAACAGGTGACGCTGAAGGCGCTCGCGAGCGTGTCGCATGACGAGCTCGCCGCGATTCTGTCCGGGCCGCCCGCGCAGGCCGCCGCGTGGGTCGCGGCGGCCGCGCATAACGGTATCGTCGAAGCGCAGGCGGTGTACGGCCAGTATCTGCTCGACGGCCACGGCGTGGAACGCAATGCCGAAGAAGCCTTGACGTGGTTCAAGCACGCAGCCCGGCAGGATCATCCGATGGCGATGAACATGCTGGGCCGGTTCTACGAACACGGCTGGGGAACGACCGCCTGCGCGCCGGTGGCCGTCTATTGGTACCGCCTCGCGGCGCAGGCCGGACTCGATTGGGGTATGTACAACTATGCGTCGGTTTTGGCGCTCGGCAACGGTGTCGCGTGCGACCGCGCGCAGGCGTTGCAGTGGTTCCGGCGCGCCGCCGAAATGGGTCACGCGAAGTCGATCAACTTTATCGGCAGCTTTTACGAGGACGGCTGGGAAGTCGATGCGAACGCAACCATCGCGCTCGACTATTACCGGCGTGCCGCGGTTGGCGGCGACTTTCGCGGTCAGTTCAACTATGCGCGGCTGCTGGCCGAACGCGGCGAGACCCAAGCCGCGCTGGGGTGGTTACGGCGAGTGCCGCATTCGGCAACGACAGCGTTCGTCACGAAGATGCGGGCGTGGCTTGCCGCTTCGCCGGTGCGGGCGTTTCGCGTGCTGGCTGAAGACCTAAGCGCGGAGATACACGCGGACATAAGCGCTGACATAAGCGCGAACATAAGCGCCCTGATGAGCCCACCTCGGGAGTCGCACGCATGATGCTGCATCTGCAAGGCGTGCTCAGCAAACAGCAGGTCGCCCAATGCCGGGAAATCCTCGACGCGGCGCAATGGATCGACGGCAACGCCACGTCCGGCGAACAATCGGCGCAGGCCAAGCGCAACCAGCAATTGCCCGAAGGGTCGGCCGCCGCGCGCGCGGTGGGCGATGCGATTCAAGACGCACTCGGCCGTAATCCACGCTTCTTTTCCGCCGCATTGCCGCTGAAAGTCTTTCCGCCGCTCTTTAACCGCTACGCAGGCGGCGACGGTTTCGGCACCCATGTGGACAACGCGATCCGCCAGTTGCGCGGCACCGACTTCCGCATCCGCAGCGATCTTTCCGCCACGCTGTTTCTCGCCGAGCCGCAGACTTACGAGGGCGGCGAACTGTGCATCGAAGACACCTATGGCGTGCATCGCGCCAGGCTGCCGGCCGGCGACATGGTGCTCTACCCCGCTTCGAGCCTGCATCACGTGAGTCCGGTGACGCGTGGCGTGCGGGTCGCGTCGTTCTTCTGGATTCAGAGCATGGTGCGCGACGATGGCGAGCGCGCCATGCTGTTTCAACTCGACAACGACGTGCAACGGTTGGCTGCGGAGAAAGGTTCAAACGATGCAACCGTGGTAAGTCTCACCGGCATTTATCACAATCTGCTGCGCCGCTGGGCCGACGCCTGAAGCGGCGGACTACTCGTCCCGCGCAAAACAGGCTTTCTTCCTGTACCCAGAATGAAGACCCCTCCGAGTATTTACTCTCCAGTTCGCTAGGCGCAACGTCCATGGTTGACGCCCGCCGCTGCGCCATGCCGGTGAATGCCGACATCGGTTCGTTCGACATCACTTTCCTCGATCAGCCGAATCCGCACATCAATTCGCTCGGCGTGCGCGGGATCGGCGAGATCGGCATCACCGGCGTGCCGGCGGCGATCGCGAATGCGGTGTATCACGCGACCGGTGTGCGCGTGCGCGATCTGCCGGTGACGCTCGACAAGGTGATGGGGACGATGCCGGTGTGAGACAGGGCGCGCATATTCGCCGAGGCGTTTCCTGGCGGGAGGATTATCGTTGTGTGAGGTAAGCGGGTCGTTGCGAAGAACCCCGGGATGCGGCGCCGCGTGAGTCATGGGTATGCATTGGCGCTTGCCTGTCGATGCGTTGCACCGCACAATCGGTCTCATTCTTTCTACCGGTGCCTGTTATGGCCTACGCCTCGCTCGCCACTGGCGTGCTGCTCGCCGCCGGCTTCGGCTCACGCTTCGACCCGGACGGCCTGCGCAACAAACTGCTGGCTTGCATGCCCGACGGCACGCCGGTCGCCCACGAAGCCGCACATCGCATGCTGCGAGTCGTCAGCCGCGTAGTGGCCGTCGTGCGGCCAGGCTCGGACGCCCTCGCCCGCCTCCTCAACGACGCCGGTTGCGACGTGGTGTTCACCGCCAATGCCGAACGCGGCATGGGCGCGAGCCTCGCCGCCGGCATCGAGGCGAGCGCCGAGGCCGAAGGCTGGATCGTCGCGCTCGCCGACATGCCGCGCATCGCCGTCACTACGATCGAAACGGTGGCGCGCGCGCTCGACGGCGGCGCCTTGATCGTCGCGCCGTTTTACCAGGGGCAGCGCGGCCATCCGGTCGGCTTCGGCATCGCACACCGCGAGGCACTGCTGTCGCTCGACGGCGATACCGGCGCACGCTCGCTGTTGATGTCGCAGAGCGTGATGCGGCTGGACGTCGACGATCCGGGGATTCTGCGCGACGTGGATACGCCGGAAGATCTGCACAACCTTTAGCTTCCGCGCGAGCGAGGCGCCGGCGAGCCGGCAGGCTTGATTCAGGCGAGCGTTTAGGCGCATACTGTATATTTATACAGTATTTTGTCCGCATGGATTGGCGCATCACCCTGCGCACATCCACGGCGCGTCAGCATGCAACGCATTCCGATCGAACCATCTTTTGCCGCATGGCGGCGCGCCGCGCGAGCGCTGCTGCGGCAAGGTGTCGAGCCGTCGCAAATCGAATGGGCCGAGTCCGAAGAGGGGGGCGCCACAGTCACGGACGTGGCCCTTGCCGTTGTCCCCGTTGCCTCCGTTGCCTCCGTTGTCCCCGTTGCCTCCGCTGCCCCTGCGGTTCCCCGCCAACTCCTCGCCCGGCTGAAAACGGCTGCCTGTTTCCGCGCGCCGGACCGTTGGGCGCTGCTGTACCGCATCCTGTGGCGCTGGACCCATGGCGAGCGTCACGTCGTCGATCTGAAGGACGCCGACGGCGCGCTGCTCGATCAGCGCATCCGGGTGGTCGAACACGAAACCGACGATCTGGTGATACTCACGCTATTCAGGCGCCGCGATCCGTCGATGGGCCTACCGGAACTTGTCGGCTGGTACGAGCCCCATCATGATCTGCTGGAGCGCGCCGCCGCGCGGGTCGGCGCCCGCATGGGCGATTCCACGTGGATGCTGGCAACGCCACAGGGCGCGGCGTTCTGGAACGGCATGCTGCTGCGCATTGGCCGGCCGGCAGCAGAGGAACACGAGCAAGCCGCACAAGCTTTACCGGCAAGCGCCATGACCGGCGAAGCCATCACCAGCGAGCCCACTGAAGCGCTCTGGCTCGCGCATTACGCCAGCGTCTTCAATGCCGAGCCGTCGCCCGTGCCGTTGCGCTACTGGAGAATGCCGCCGGCGGGTCCGCCATTGCCCGCGCATCTCGCGCGCGCACGCAGCCGTCTCGGCGCGCAGTGTGCCCCCGTCACTGTCCCCGACACGCCCCCAATCGAATATTCGGCGACGACGCCGCCATTACGCGAGCCGACGGGCCCGCTTGCCACTTGCCGACGCTGCGCCTTATGGCGCAACGCGAAGCAAGCGGTCGCGGGTGCCGGGGCGGCACACGCGGCGATCATGGTGGTCGGCGAACAGCCCGGCGAGTACGAGAATCAGCACGGCGAGCCCTTCGCCGGGCCGGCCGGTCAACTGCTCGACATCGTGCTCGCGCGCGCCGGTCTCGAACGCGCGGCGCTGTATCTGACCTATGCCGTCAAGCATTACAAATGGGAAACGCTCGCCGAGCAGCGCGTCCATCGCACACCCGTGCGCCGCGAAGTCGAAGCTTGCCAGTACTGGCTGGAAAAAGAACTGACGCAAATCGCGCCGCGCGTGGTCGTCACGCTCGGCGCGACCGCGCTGAAGGCGTTGACTGACGCACACGTGAATCTGTCCGAATATCTCGGGCAAACCATCGCCCACGGCGGGCGCCTGATTGTGCCGACCTGGCATCCGTCGTATGCGCTGAGAACCGCGGACGCCAGGTTGCGCGACGACGTCGTGGCGACCATCGTGACGGCGTTCAGCCACGCGGCGGCGCTGGCGGTGGAGGGGGCGTAGCTTTCTCGCGTGAGGCGCTGCCGGCCGGGCACTCGTCTACGCCCGCCAAAAATCAGCCGGTGGGTCCGCCGGCGCACCGTGCACTCAGAGCAGCGCTGCCGCCGCCATTTGCTTGTTCTCGAATGCAGGCTCGAAGGCATCGAGGTCTTCGTCGGTCATGCCGACCGGCGCCGACTTCGCGACCCGCTTCCAGCCTCTCACTGCGTTGTAGACTTCGCCCAGGACCCGCTTCGCCTCGTCAGCAGCGAGCCTGAAGTAGCGGGCTTCGTTCAGCACAGCCTCAATCGAGTCGACGGGGCCGTAGTCCTCATTCAGCCATAGCTTCAACTCTGGGTCCTTGTCCGGGAAAGGGTTGATGTCGAACGCCGGTGCGAGCCGCCACTGCCCGTGCTCAACGTGCAGGAAACCATGGTTCTGCACGTGGTCGTCGACGTTAGTGATAAGCAGATTGAACACAAGTCGCCGCCACAACTCCTCAAGATCGCGCTTCGGGTCGGCGCAACGCGCGATGATGCAGTCAGCTATCTGGGTATAGCTATGATCCTCTTGCCGTGAGGCCTGCAGCATGGATCCGGCCGAGAGGTACGGAATCCGGCCTCCGTCCGCGACACGGTCAAACCGACGCACGAGCGCCACCGGGATGTCTTCCGACATGACGATACGCGACTCCGCCACCGTTATACCCGCGGCTGCGGCCAGATGAAGAGCAAGGACCTCGCCGCGCGTCACGCTGCGGTCGTCCTTGATGCTCGGAAACTTGCCGATGGCGGGATGGCCATCTTCATCAAAAACAGTGCACTTGGGCCGCATGCCGCCGAGGGACGTCCCGCGACCACGCAGGTACTTCAAATCCGCCTCCGTTTCCTTGTTCATCTCAACCGCCCGCGTGGCGCCGATCAGTTGCGCCAGTTCGAGCAGCGGCGGCGTACCGCGGCCGCCGTTTTCTGCGGTGCGCAGGTAGTTGCCCGCGTCGTCAACGAGTCGCAGCGCACCCACGCGACTCATGTCGTCAACACCCAGCAGGTAGTCCATCTCGGTAAGCCCAGCGCGCGGGACGTCTTCACCCTTCTTCTGTGCCGCCCTGCGACGCTTGGCATGGTCACGCGCGATGACCCGGCATCCCCATCCATCAGGCTCGGTGTCCGCAAACGCGAAGTGGAAAATCGAGTCATCCCTCGAGGGCGGTTTGCGAAACTGGTGACCCTCCATCAGTTGCAGGTCCGGCGAAATCTCGAACCGGCCAGCCGATTTCAGCCAGCCCTCGTTATAGGCGAAGGTCGAGCTTTCACGTGCACCATCCTTGTTGAAGGTCAGGGTGCCGACCGGAAGCGCGGCCTGACCTAGTGCCACCCTGACGCTCTGCTGCAACACAGGCTGCTTCATAGCGCTCCCGACTCGGGCGTGACCCGCTTTTTGCGAATGCGCTGCGGCAGTTGTTGATTCATGAGAGTTAATCCGATGTCGTCGGCGGCCGTATCGAGCAGACCGTTGATCTGGCCGAGCTCGCCCAGCACCAGAAACGCCCGTGCGATAGTTCCGATAGGAATGCGTTCGTCTCCATGCTCCATGCGACGCAGCGTGGCCACCGACGTCTGAATGCGCTCGGCCAGCGACGCTTGGGTCAGCCGCCGTCGGCGCCGCGCCAGGGCGAGGTCGGAACCGAGCTTCTTCAGAGCGCGCGCAACCGGCACGGGGAGCGGATCCCGCAATCGCTTAGCGCTCACTTGTGAGCGATTATCTGGCTTTGTAGTGTCCATGTGAGCGGTTAATCCTGTTCCAAGCAATGATGTCATTATCCGCACGCAGCCTGTGTGGTCAAGCAAATCCGCTTAAGCGCTCATATATGATCGTTTAAGTCGATTTATCGCTCACTTGTAAGCGATAAATGCGGCGACGTGCTCAACTCGTGCGCGCAGGCACCCAAGCGATAACTGGACTTGAGCGAGTCATTCCCCGTAGCGATCGTAGCCACCGACTCACCTTGACCAGGCATATCGCTTGCGCCGCGCACAACGATCTCACCCATCGCGCCGTTTCCGCCTAAGCTGATGTGACACCGCGAAACTTGCGCAACATTGAAGCATCGAATGCGGCCCTCGCGCATCGCCAAAACACCTCCTCCCATGAGCGAAACCAGCCCCCGCCTTTTTATCGTCTCGCCCCATTTCGACGACGCCGTCTTCAGTTGCGGCGCATTGCTCGCCGCGCATCCCGATGCCGCGGTCTGCACGGTGTTCGCCGCGCCACCCGAACAGGAAATGCATACCGCATGGGATGAAAGGTCGGGTTTCACGAACGCCCATCAGGCAATGCACGCCCGCACGCTCGAAGACAACCTCGCACTCGACGTGCTCGACGCGATTCCGCTGCGCATGCCGTTTCGCGACGGCCAGTACCTGGATTCGCCGTCGATCAGCAGATTGGCGGCGGCGCTTGAAGAGACCATCTACCGCTCGACCGCGAACACGCTGCTCATGCCGCTCGGCCTGCATCACGACGACCACGTACGGGTGTTCGAAGCTTGCTGCGAAACCTTGCCGCGTCTGTCGCATCTCACCTGGTTCGCCTACGAGGAAGCGATTCACCGCTGCACGCCCGGCGTCGTGCAGGCGCGGCTCGCCGACCTCGCGCAACGCGGCATCGTGGCGACGCCGGCCCATCCAAGCGCCGGCCATACGATCGATGTCCAGCGCCGGGCGCAACTCAAACGCGAAGCGGTGAACGCCTACGAAAGCCAGTTGCGCGCGTTCGGCACGGGCAATTACGACGATATTTTCGCCGCCGAACGTTACTGGCAATTGAGCGTAGGCCGCCGCGCGAAAAAGTAAGGGGCGCGGCGTGCTGAATCGCCTACGCTTGAAGAGAACGGCCTATGGCCAGGTGCTGCGAGCACCATCGGCCGTACCGCCCTCTTCTCAATTAAAAGGTGATGCCATGAGCTACGACATGCATACCAGTCCGATTCCCGATCCGAACGCCGATCCGAACCGCGACCCGGAAAACGATCCGTTGGTACCGCCGTCACCCGGTCATCACACCGAGGAGCCGCAACGGCCCGATGGACCGCCGGACAAAGACCCGGTGTGACGCCGTGCAACAATGCTCCGGCGCGCGAGTGAACGCGCGGTTTGGCGCGTTATTTCTCATTGACCTACACGTGCCGCTTCAGTGAATCGACAAAGGGGAAAAAAATAATAATCAATAACAAGGCATGGAAACAGCACCGCGAAGCGAATAAAAAAATACCGCCGTTAAAACCAAATATTCTGTTTAGTCAGACAAATAAATCCAGAAACAACGGGTTTCCCCTCCCCTGCGGAGAAAACAGCCAGACGCCGTAAACACAGTCGGCGACAAGCCAATCGCTGCAAGCGAACGAGCCCCCCTGACCGACCACTTTGCGAAAGCAAAAACCTATCGCTATGACTCTGAACAAAAAATTAGCCTCCATGATCGCGGTCCTCTGGATCGGACTGATCCTGATCGGCGGCTTCGGCGCCTGGCAAAATCGCGCGTCGATGATCTCGGACCGCCGCGATCAGCTGACCTCGCTGATCGACCAGGCCAATCACACGGTCAACCGCTACTACACCCTCGCGCAGCAGCATACGATCACCGAAGACGAAGCGAGGAAACAGGCGCTCCAAACGCTCGCCGCCATGCGTTACGGCAAAGACGGCTACATCTCCGTCAACGACTCGCAGCCCGTCATGCTGATGCATCCGATCAAGCCGGAACTGGTCGGCAAAAACCTCGCGCAATTCGCCGACCCGGCGGGCAACCATCTGTTCGTCGACATCGTCAACGCAGGCAATCACGATGGCGGCGGCTTCATCGACTATCTGTGGTCCAAGCCGGGCAGCGATAAGCCCGTCGCGAAGACCAGCTTCGCGGTCCACTTCGCGCCTTGGGACTGGTATATCGTCACCGGCATGTATATGGACGACGTTCAAAATGCGTTCTACGCGAATCTGCTGCGCTGGCTCGCCATCACCGTAACGCTCGGCGCAATCGCCACGGCCGTCATGCTGCTGGTATTGCGCAGCATCCGCCGCACCCTCGGGGGCGATCTCGAAGTCGCCGTCGAAGCCGCCCAACTCATGGCGCGCGGCAACCTCGCCACGCGCGTGCCGGTGCAACCGGACGACGCGGGTAGCCTGCTGCACGCGCTCCACACGATGCAGGCCGGTCTTGTCGATACCGTTTCGCGCGTGCGTCTCGGTACCGAAAACATCAATATCGGCGCGACCGAAATCGCCGCCGGCAACACGGACCTCTCGCAGCGTACCGAGGAACAGGCTGCGGCGCTCGTCGAAACGGCGTCGAGCATGGATCAGATGACGGTCAACGTGAAGCAGAACGCGGACAGCGCGCAGCAAGCGGCGCAACTCGCCGGCCAGGCTGCGGATGTGGCCACGCGCGGCAGCCGCGTGGTCGACGACGTGGTTCGCACGATGGGTGAAATCACCACCAGCTCGCGGCAGATCGGCGACATCATCGGCGTGATCGACGGCATCGCGTTCCAAACCAACATCCTCGCGCTCAACGCCGCGGTCGAAGCGGCCCGCGCGGGCGAACAGGGACGCGGCTTCGCCGTGGTCGCCTCAGAGGTGCGTAGTCTCGCGCAACGCTCCGCCACGGCCGCGAAGGAAATCAAGGCGTTGATCGAAGCGTCGACGAATACCGTCGAAGCCGGCGCGTCGCTGGTCGCCAACGCCGGGTCGACCATGGGCGAGATCGTGCAGTCGGTGCGTCGCGTGAATGAAATCCTCGAGGAGATTAGTAACGCGTCGCGCGAACAGAGCGCGGGCATCGAACAGGTCAATCGCGCGGTCGGCGAAATGGATCAGGTCACGCAGCAGAATGCGGCGCTCGTCGAAGAAGCCGCCGCCGCGGCGCATTCGCTGAAGGACCAGGTGGGTGTCTTGCGCGAGGCGATCTCGAGTTTCGCTTTGCCGGCTTGAAGCACCAAATGCGTTCCGGCAGCACGATGCCAAGAGGAGAAGGGCGGCAAAAAAAGAAGGCGCTCGACAGGCAGAGAGCGCCCCTTTAACACGCCGCGTCGGAGTCGACGCATCAATCGAACGAACCAGCCGCGCGGATTTTTCAAGTCCGCGCGGTTTTTTTTGCCCACTGCGTCTGCACCCGCGGTCAATGTTGCTCGGCCACGATCCGCGTGCATAGGTCTCGCATTCATATTACGTTTTGATTACAATCGGAGCCGCTTCGGCTGCTGCGGCATGCGCCGATTAATCCCGCTGCACGCCCCGCGCGGGCAGCTTTCACTCGAGGAGCACGCTCGACAGTCACGCGCACCAGGCCGCCGGCCACGCCGGTTTCTCGCTCACGCAGCGCTGTCGGTTTTCCGCACTCATGATCCAGAAGAAGAAATCGCAGTCGCACGATCCGTACGCGCCCGCCGCGAAGAACCCGTTGCTCGCCGCGCGCCTGCCGATGTGGCGCTCGAAATTCATCGTCCTGCTGGTGTTCGGCGCGTTCGCGTCGCTGGCGGGACGCGCGTTCTGGGTGCAGGTGGTGAATCAGGACTTCTACGTCGATCAGGGGCAAAAGCGCTATCAGCGCACGATCGAACTCGATGCAACGCGCGGGCGCATCGTCGATCGCAATGGCTCGATGCTCGCCGTCAGCCTCGCGACCTACGAGATCTGGGCCACGCCCAAGCTGATCGACGCTGCCGCCTTCGCGCCGCTCTCGAAGCTTCTCGACCTGCCGCTTGCTGAATTGCGCCGGCGTCTGAACGGCGACAAAACCTTCGTGCTGCTCAAGCGCCAGGTGGATGCCGACACCGCGGATCACCTCGGCAAACTGCGCCTCGCCGGCATCACGCAAATCGCGGATTCAAAGCGCTTTTATCCGGAAGGCGAATCGGCGGCGCACGTGGTCGGCTTCACCGATATCGAGGATAACGGCCAGGAGGGCGTGGAGCTCGCCGCCAACGAACAGTTGCTCGGCGCGCCCGGCCAGCGCGAAGTGATCCGCGACCGTCTGGGCCGGGTGGTGTCCGAGACCCGGCCGCTCGTGCCCGCGCAGAACGGCGACACCATCCACCTGACGATCGACCGGCGGATTCAGCAACTCGCCTACGCGCAACTGAAGGACGCCATTGCCACGCATCACGCCGAAGCCGGCAGCGTGGTCGTGCTCGATGCGCGCAACGGCGAAATTCTCGCGCTCGCGAACTATCCGAGCTTCGATCCGAACGACCGCGCCCGTCTGACCGGACGGCAACTGCGCAACCGCGCGGTGGTCGACACGTTCGAGCCGGGTTCGACAATCAAGCCGGTGGTCGTCGCGCTCTCCATCGACGAGGGCAAGGTGCGGCCGCAAAGCATCATCGACACCGCGCCGGGCTGGTACAAGATCGGCCCGGCGGTGATTCACGACACGTCGAATCACGGCGCGATGACCGTCGCCGAGGCCGTGCAGAAGTCGAGCAATATCGCGCTCGCCAAGCTCGCGCTGAATCTGCCCGCCGAAAAGATCTGGAACAAGTATCAGGAATACGGACTTGGTTTGAGACCCGAGCTGACCTTTCCCGGCGTCGCTTCGGGCAAGGTGCGCCCGTACCAACGCTGGCGCCCGATCGAACAGGCGACCATGGCGTATGGCTATGGCCTGTCCACTTCGCTGCTGCAGATTGCGCAGGTCTATACCGCCTATGCCGGCGACGGAACGATGCATCACGTGAGTCTGTTGCGTCATGACGGGAACACGGGTGCGGCAGGCGCGGCGCAGTCCGGCGACAACGGCCATGCCGTCACCACGCCCGCCACCGCGCGCGCGATCCGCTCGATGCTTGAAATGGCCACCGGCGCCGGCGGCACAGGGCGTGCGGCCGCGGTGGAAGGCTACCGGATCGGCGGCAAGACCGGCACGGCGCGCAAACAGATCGGCGCGACTTACGCGAAAAACCGTTACCGCGCGCTGTTTGTCGGCATGGCGCCGATGAGCGATCCGCGTCTGATCGTCGCCGTGATGATCGACGATCCGGCCGGCAAGGCATTCTATGGTGGGACGGTCGCCGGGCCGGTGTTTAGCGGCGTCACCGGCGGTGCACTGCAGTTGCTGGGGGTGCCGCCGGATGCGTGAGACGAAAGGCCCACCGCGAATGCATGCATCCGGCATGGATCACGCCTGTCTTCAACGTTCCATCGACCCACCCGCAACAAGCCTTGTTAGACTAGCCCTCGCGCTGCACGAACTGGCATCCAGCGTCTCGTTGCGCATCGGCCGCCACGACGGGCCGGCGCATTCCCCCGCAAGCAAGCTAAGGAAGAGCCATGACGAATCGAACGTTGACGACCGCGGCCGGTGCACCGGTCGGCGATAACCAGAACTCCGAAACCGTCGGCCCGCGCGGCCCGATCACGCTGCAAGACTTCTGGCTGATCGAAAAACTCGCCCACTTCGACCGCGAAGTCATTCCCGAACGCCGCGTGCATGCCAAAGGCTCAGGCGCATTCGGCACGCTCACCATTACGCACGACATCACCCGCTACAGCAAAGCCAAAGTCTTCGAAGTCGGCAAGGTCACGCCCGCGTTCATGCGCTTCTCGACCGTCGCGGGCGAACGCGGCGCGGCCGATGCGGAACGAGACGTGCGCGGCTTCTCGATCAAGTTCTATACCGAGGAAGGCAACTGGGACATCGTCGGCAA
Organism: Paraburkholderia sp. IW21; assembly: GCF_041321145.1. Lineage (NCBI taxonomy): Bacteria > Pseudomonadati > Pseudomonadota > Betaproteobacteria > Burkholderiales > Burkholderiaceae > Paraburkholderia > Paraburkholderia sp. IW21. The sequence goes on from NZ_JBGGWA010000006.1 coordinate 141,089, forward strand.
TAACACGCCCGTGTTTTTCATTCGCGACCCGCTCAAGTTCCCCGATTTCATTCACACGCAAAAGCGCAATCCGCAAACCAATCTGCGCGACGCGAACGCGGTATGGGACTTCTGGTCGCGCAATCCGGAATCGCTGCATCAGATCACGATCCTGATGAGCGATCGCGGCATTCCGAAGAATTATCGGCAGATGCACGGCTTCGGCTCGCATACGTTCTCGCTGATCAACGCGCATAACGAACGCTTCTACGTGAAGTTCCACTTCAAGTCGAAACAGGGCATCGAAAACTATACGAATGCCGAAGCCAATGAAGTGATCGGCCGCGATCGCGAAAGCGCGCAGCGCGATCTGTTCGAGCAGATCGAAAAGAAGAACTTCCCACAATGGCGCTTCTGCATTCAGGTCATGACGGAAGCCGAAGCGCACTCGCGCCGGGAAAATCCGTTCGACATCACCAAGGTGTGGTCGCACAAGGAATTTCCGCTGATCGATGTCGGCGTGCTCGAACTCAACAGGAACCCGGAAAACTATTTCGCGGACGTCGAGCAATCGGCATTCACGCCGGCCAATATCGTGCCGGGCATTGGCTTCTCACCGGATCGTCTGTTGCAGGGCCGTCTCTTCTCTTATGGCGACACGCATCGCTACCGGCTCGGCATCAACCACCATCAGATTCCGGTGAATGCGCCGCGCACGGCGAGCGTGAACACCTATCATCGCGAGGGCGGCATGCGCACGGACGGCAATCTCGGCAGTACGCCGAACTATGAGCCAAACCGGTTCGGGGCGTTTCCGCAGGATGCGTCGGTGAACGAGCCGCCGCTCGCCGTGGAGGGCACGATCCAGCGCTACAACCATCGCGAGGACGACGACTACTACAGCCATGCGCGGGCGCTGTACACACTGTTCGACACGGCTCATCGCGAGCGCTTCTTCCGGAATATCGCGGAAGCGATGGCGGGCGTGCCGAAAGAAATCGTCGACCGGCAACTGGCGCTATTCGAAAAGGTCGACCCGAGTTATGCGGAAGGGGTGAAGAAGGAACTCGGCAAAAAGCCGCCGGTTTCGGAAACGGCGCTGCCTTAAGTGCTTGCCACATCGGGGCTTGTCACATCGCGCCCGCGAAACCAGCGGTTTAGCGGGGGCGGCCCAATACCGGCGTTTATCCACGATCTTAAGTTTGGCTTAATTCTTACCTGTAACTATGGCGCATAACCTCCCCTGTTGAGCCGCCAGAACATCGGCGGCGCTTTTTTCCAGGGGTGTCGCCGAGGCGCCGAAAGATGGACAGCATGCCTGCGAAGGAGGAGTCAAACAATGGTTGAAGACACGGTATTCGAGCATTTGCGCGCGATGCCCGGCAACGAATGGGTGCGCCAGATCCACTCGTGCAAGGTCTCGGACCCTCTACAGCCCCCTTGGGGACGCTCGTACCGACTCGTCGAATGGACCATGAAACACACCCCCGAATCGAGCCGCCGCGTGGTGCCTGCGGAAAGCACACCACTTGAAATCGCGCAGGCGGTCGTGTCGCACATTCCGGGGCGCCGCTTCTGCCAGCGCAGCGACGACTAATCCCTCAGAGGGCCACCTGCCGTCAGCTTTTCGCGCGCCTCGCCACTTCCTCCTGATATAGCGCGATTTCTTCCGCGGCGGCTTTTGCGACACTCGGGCGCTGCATCAACCTCTTGTAGTAAGCAGCAACTGCGGGCCATTGCGAAAAATCGATGCCGCCATACGATGCCCAGTTCAGCACGGTGACGAGATAGGCATCGCCCACGCTAAACCCGTCAAGCAAATACTCGTTTTGCGCCAGATGATCTTGCAGAACGCCAAGCCGCAACGCGGCCTTGTCGCGCGCGTAGTGCTTAACGTCCTCGGGCGCACGTGCATCGAGCAGCGGCACGAACACCGCGTTGTGCAACTCCGTGCTGATAAAACCCAGCCATTGCTGCAGTTGCGCACGCTGCGCCGTGCCTGCGGCAGGCGCAAGCCGTGCGGCCGGATAACGGGCCACATAAGGCAGGATCGCCCGAGCCTCTATGGCGCATTCGGCGACAAACATGCGTTGTATCTAAGCACGCTTGAGCGTTATATCGAGGCCGGCGGCTAGCGATGGCGCAGGCCACGGGCGAGTTGGCCGCCGATGCGCAACCCCCACTCCTCGCCAAGCTCGCGTCGGCGATTTTGCACAGCCTTGCGTTGCGCGCCCGCGCGGGCGACACCAGCGCGAGGCCCTGCACGGGCGACACACAGATTGTGCTTCGGCGCATCGGCGATCCGTTACCATTGCGGGCACACGGGGCCGCGCGTGCGGTCCGCATTTTTCATCTACTGAAGTCTTTCGCCTTGCCCACCTATACCTTGCCTGCGGCGCTGACTGCTGAACTTGAGATTCGCAAGAGCCGCTTTATTGCGCATGCGGTACCGGTCGCCGACCGCGACGCCGCGATGGCCGAGTTGCGTCGTTTGCGCGACGAGCATCCTGCCGCGACGCATGTGTGCTGGGCGCTGCTGGCCGGCGGCCAGTCGGGTATGTCCGACGACGGCGAGCCGTCCGGAACGGCAGGCCGGCCGATTCTCGAAGTGCTGCGGCATCATGACCTGGACGGCGTGCTGGCGGCCGTCGTGCGCTATTACGGTGGGGTGAAGCTGGGCGCCGGCGGGTTGGTGCGAGCGTATACCGATGCGATTGCTTCGGCGCTGCTGGACGCGCCGCGGGTGGAGAGGATTGCTCAGGTTTCGCTGATCGTCGAGGTCGGTTACGCCGATGAGGCGAAAGTGCGAAGATGGATCGAGGCTGAAGGGTACGCGCTCGTGGAGAGTGCTTATGGGATGCTGGTGAAGATGACGGTCCGGCTACCCGTCAATGCGGTCGATGATGCACGCCTCGCATTGGTGGACATGACCCAAGGGAAAGCCGGGTTTTTTTGATGGTTTGCCCTCCTCGCTCGCTGTTACCATGCTGCTGTGTACCGGAATGACTCAACTTGAAAGGCAATGCCTCTGACCTCGACCGCTTCTTCCAGTACAGCGCCTGAGTCGCCGCAACAGAGCCAGTCTCCGCGGCAATCGCTCAGCCCCGCATGCCCGGCCCTGAGATCCGCTGTGCTCAAGGGTTGCGGCGCTGTCGCACTGCCCTTGATGCTGTCCGCCTGCTCGTGGTCGTGGTTCGGCCTGAATAGCCCATCGCGCGTGACCGTGCATTCAACCGGCTGGCTCAGCGTCGCCCCCGCCCGCGATTTCGCCTATATGCCGGCTCGCAGCGGGCTCGTTTCGCCGAACCGGATCGAAAACACCGCGATGACCGGCATCGTGCTAAAAAACGATATCAACGAAGCAGTGCGCAACGGCATCGTGAGCAGCCTTCAAGTCGCCGGCTTTCATCTCACCGAAGGCAAGAAGGTTCTGAGCGGCAGCATCGAGAAGTTCACGGTGGACGACGCGCGGTCGCCGGCGTTCTGGACGCTGAAAATGCGCTACGTCGTTACCGACGCCGCGACCCAGAAGGTTGTGTTCGCAACCACCAAGACGGTCCGGCAGAAGTCGCCAAAATTCACCAGTAATACCATCGCCATCGAAGACACGGTCAAGCTGAGCGTCGATGCATTGATCAGCGACCCCGGTTTCGTCAAATCGGTGAATTGAACGGACGAACTGAATCGGCACGTCTCGCCGTTTCGCTACAATCGGGAAATGCGGGAAACACGGAATCAGGGCGTGATGGGCACCTCCCGCCTCGCGAACCCGATTCGTTGCAACCCGTCCCCTTCTCCGTGCGAGCCGTCATGTCCCTTACCGCCTGGCTGTTCTTCCTGCCCGCCTGCTTCGCGATCAACCTCGCGCCCGGCCCGAACAACCTTCTCTCGATCAACGTCGCCGCCCGCCACGGTTTCGTGAGGGCGTTCGTCGGAGGCACCGGCCGGCTCGTCGCGTTCGCATTGATGCTGGTGTTGGCCGCGACCGGCCTCGCCGTCGTGCTGCACGCATCCGAGTGGTTCTTTCTTGCGATCAAGCTGGCCGGCGCCGCGTATCTGATCTGGCTTGCGATCCAATTGTGGCGCAGCGACGCCCCAGCGATCGATAATAGCCAACAGGACGACGCCTCTCTCTGGCGGATCGCGCGGCAAGAGTGCCTCGTGGCGGCGGGCAATCCGAAGGCCATTCTGGTTTTCACCGCATTTTTGCCGCAGTTCGTCGACATCGCCAAACCGATGCTGCCGCAGTTCGCGGTACTCGGCGCGAGCTTTCTGGTGCTTGAGTGGGTGGCAATCGCGCTCTACTCCTGGGCCGGCATGCACCTTGGCAAGTGGCTGGTTCGCGCAAAGGTCAGACGCTGGTTCAACCGCTGCTGCGGAGCGTTTCTGGCGTTGATCGGCGTGAGCTTTTTGCTGGTTCGGCGGACATAAACGCCGTTGCCGAAAGCAAAAATACTAAGCTTACCGAACGATATCGCCGGCCGCATGGCGGCTGTGCGGCACACTCTCCTGCCATTGAACCACGCACGATAACCACCCCCTTAGCGCATCCATAAACAATAGCGAATACACGGCCGCAGAAACTTTAACTATCGGCAATCGTCCTGCGCTCTTATGCTCGAAGAATGACCCGCCGCCGCGGCATAGCAATACGCGGCAACGGGCAAGCGACTTCTCATTGTCACAGGGGCGGCATCATGAAGATCTGCATCTTCGGAGCGGGAGCGATTGGCGGTTTGATGGGCGTGCAACTGGCGCGCGCCGGCGCCGATGTGAGTTTCGTCGCGCGCGGCGCGCATCTCGCGGCAATGCGCGAACACGGCGCGCGCCTGATCATGGACGGCGAGACGTTCAGCGCACCGGTGCACTGCACGTCCGACCCGCGTGAGCTTGGCGTGCAGGACTTCGTGATCGTCACGCTGAAGGCACACTCGCTGCCCGGCGTGGTCGATGCGATGCAACCGCTCCTCGGCAAACACACGGCGATCGTCACCGGCGTCAACGGCATTCCCTATTGGTACTTTTATCGGCACGGCGGCAAATTCGCCGGCACGCGGCTCGCCAGCATCGATCCGGACGGCGGCCAATGGACGAAGCTCGGCCCCGAACGCGCGATCGGCTGCGTGCTGTATCCCGCTGCCGAGATCGTCGAACCGGGCGTCATCAAGCACGTGTACGGCAAAAAATTCCCGATCGGCGAGCCAGGCGGCGAACGCACGCCGCGCATTCAGCAGTTGCACGAGATCATGCAGGCGGCAGGTTTCGATGCGCCGATTCGCGACAATATCCGCGACGAAATCTGGCTCAAGCTGTGGGGCAACCTGTGCTTCAATCCCATCAGCGCATTGACCCACGCCACGCTCGATGTCCTCACCAGCGACCCCGGCACGCGTGCGGTATCTCGCACCATGATGCTGGAAGCCAAGCGCATTGCGGAGCAATTCGGCGTGCATTTTCGCGTCGACGTGGAAAAACGCATCGACGGTGCGGGCGCGGTCGGCGCACATAAAACCTCGACGCTGGTCGACCTGGAAAACCGCCGTCCGATGGAAATCGATCCGCTGTTGACGGTGGTGCAGGAAATGGGCCGCCTCGTGGCCGAGCCCACGCCGACCATCGACGTCGTGCTCGCCCTGGTCAAACTGCGCGAGCGCATGGCATTGCTGGGCGATTGATTTCCCAACCGCAGAAAAGGATCGAACGCGTTTTGCGCTCGATCCTTTTTCGACACCGCTATTGATCGATCGCCAGCCACACCGCCTTCGGCTCGGTGAAGTTTTCAATCGCTACGTCGCCGTGCTCGCGGCCAAAGCCGGAATCGCCGGAACCACCCCAAGGCAAGCGCACATCGGTATAGCCATAGGTATTGATCCACACGGTTCCCGCTCTCAGGTCACGCGCAACCCGATGCACACGGCCGATATCCGCGCTCCATACACCGGCCGCGAGGCTATACAACGTGCCATTGGCGATACGGATCGCATCGGCTTCGTCGTTGAAACGAATCACGCTCGCCACCGGTCCGAAAATCTCCTCCTGCGAAATGCGCATTTCATGCTCGACGTCGGCGAACACCGTCGGCTCGACGAAAAAGCCACGCTCGCCCACCCGCGCACCGCCAGTCACGAGCGATGCTCCTTCGGATCGCCCTGCCTCGACATAGCCGAGCACGGTCTTCATTTGCGCCGCGGAGATGAGCGGCCCCATCGACGTTTCGCGCGCCGCCGGATCGCCGACCTTGATCGACTTCGCGCGCGCCGCGAGACGTTCGACAACTTCGTCGTAAACGTCGCGATGCGCAAGAATGCGCGAGCCCGCCGAACAAACCTGGCCCGTGTTGAAGAAAATTCCCGACGCGGCGGCCCGCACTGCGTTGTCGAGATTCGCATCCGGGAAAATAAGGTTCGCGGACTTGCCGCCGAGCTCCAGCGTCACGCGCTTGAAGTTGCCGGCCGCGCCCTGCAGAATGCCGCGCCCCACGGAAGGCGAGCCCGTGAAAGTCACCTTATCGACGCCGGGATGGGCCACCAGCGCATCGCCGACCACGCGTCCCTTGCCGGTGACGATATTCAGTACTCCCGGCGGTACGCCCGCTTCGAGCGCGAGTTCGCCGATGCGCAACGCGGTCAGCGGCGTAATCTCCGCAGGCTTGACGATCAGCGTGCAACCGCACGCCAGCGCAGGTGCGATCTTCCACATGCCGATCATCAGCGGGAAATTCCACGGCACGATCGCTGCAACCACACCGACCGGTTCGCGCAGCGTGTACGTCAAGGCATCGGGACGCACCGGCACCACCTGGCCGTTGATCTTGTCGCACCAGCCTGCGTAGTATTCGAGCGTATCGATCGCTGCCGGAATATCCTGGCGCATCACCGCGGAGATCGGCTTGCCGGCGTCGAGGCTTTCGAGCGCGGCGAGCTCTTCCAGATTCTCGCGCATCAGGCCGGCGAGGCGGGCCAGGATGCGCCCGCGCTCGGCTGCCCGTATCGCGTTCCACACTTTCAACGCGGCGCGTGCCGCATGCACCGCGGTATCCACATCGGCGGCACTGCCTTGTGCAACGAGCGCGATCGGCTCTTCGGTGGCCGGGTTGATGTCGACAGTATATTCGCCGGTACCTGGCGGCAAGCGCTTGCCATCGATCAGCAGATCATGGCGCCTGAGGTCGGTTTCAGTTTCCATCATGAAGCTCCTTGCGTGGGATGTTGCATGGACTGACCGGCAGAGAAGCGGACGGCGCCGCGCCGGCAGCATTCGAAGCCTCACCGGCGGGTGCGGCGAACGGCGCCCAAGCCGCTGCGGCGTTGGGTCTGAGGGAGCCCCGTGTGCGCGTCGTAAGCAGCACGCTCTTCGCGCAACGTCAATTCGATCTCATCCAGCAGGCGGCCAATCCGTCGTTCAAGGCTCGCACCTGCATTAGTCAGTTCTACCTGGCGGGTGGTGCGGTCGAACAGTTTCAATCCGACCGCATCTTCGAGTTCTCGCACACAGCGGCTCAGCGCCGATTGCGTCAGATCGAACTCGCGCGCCGCACGCGTAAAGCTCCGCTCACGTGCGACAGCGACAAACACCTTGAGTTGCTGCAACGAAACGTTCATGACGTCGCCGCCGGAAGTGGACCCCTCACCCTATTCCCCTGTCTGCTCAGGCCAGTGGCTCAGGCGCGAGCCCTTGCTGCCGGCGACGGCGAGCACGCCCTGGGGCTCATTGTGCGATTCGATCCAGCGCGAGCGCATCGGCGCGAGAATGAACTTCGCCGAGATGCCCGCGGCGATCGTAACGACGGCGGAGACGATGAAGACGAGACTCCAGCCGCCGGTAGCCGACAGCACCGAAGCAATCGGCACCAGCAGCGACGCCGTGCCCTTCGCCGTGTAAAGCGTGCCCGCGTTGGCCGCCGCATATTTGCTGCCGAACGTATCGGCGCAAATCGCGGGAAAGATCGAGAAGATCTCGCCCCAGAACAGGAAGATCAGCGCAGCGAACGTCATGAACGCATAGGGGTTGGTGCCGTACTGCATCAGGCCAAGCAACGAGAGGCCCTCGCCGATGAAGATCACAAACATCGTGTTTTCGCGGCCGAGCTTGTCCGAGATGAATCCGCACAGTGGACGAGTAAAGCCGTTGCAGACGTTGTCGATAGAAAGCGTGGCGGTGAGCAACGGCAAGGTCATGCCGAAGATCGTCATCGGAATGCGCGCGAGTCCCCAGTCTTTCGCGATCGGGCCGATCTGCGCGGTCGCCATCAGGCCGCCCGCCGCCACCGCGACGAATGACGCGTAAATCACCCAGAACACCGGCGTCTTGATCATCTGGCCCGGCGTGTAGTCGACCTGGGTGACCGCGAACTTTTTCTTCTTCGTCGCGACTTGGACGCGCAAGTTCGGTTTCTTCAAGAGCAGCGCGAGCGCCAGTATGCATACGCCCTGCAGGATGCCGAAGAAAAAGAAGGTGTGCTCGTAACCCGTACGCGTGATCATGTTGGCAATCGGAATAACCGTCACGGCTGCGCCGGCGCCAAAGCCCGCGGCAGTCAGACCGGCCGCGAGACCACGGCGATCAGGAAACCATTTCAGCGCATTGCCCACGCACGTGCCGTACACGCCGCCCGCACCGATCCCGGCAATGACCGCTGACACATACAGCATCGGCAAGGTAGTCGCATAAGAATTGATGACCCAGGCGAGGCCGGCGCACACCGCACCGCCGGCGACCACCGGGCGCGGCCCGAACTTGTCGACCAGCCAGCCCTCCACTGGCACGAGCCATGTTTCAGTGAGGATGAAGATCGCGAAGGCGAGTTGAATGGAGGCTTGACCCCAGTGATGTCGCGCATTCATCGGCGTGACGAACAACGTCCATGCATATTGCAGATTGGCCACCAATGCCATGCACATCATGCCGATGACGAGCTGCCACCAACGGTTCGCCCAGAATACGCGCGCCGTGGTTTGCTGAGTGATATCGTCCATGAGCCTTGTCTCCGCGATTTGTTGGTGCAGCCGCCCGCACGCCGCACCGTATGTGTCTCACCTTATGGTTATGACCCGAATAGCCGTGCCATTCGGGAATATTTAATATTTGCGTCTTAAGCCGCATTCTTTAAAAGCGCACTGCTTGAATCTTTGCCTTTCAGGTCCCTGCTTTATTCCGATCAATAAGCATCCGGACCGCCTCAACTTTTGCCTGCCTGCCCCGCCGACCCTTGAATTCAAGCGTTAACCCGAGTGCTGCGCCGGCAATTCCGCCTTATACAGACCCATGCTAGGGTCATTGCTGAATTACTAATAATTAAAGTTTGTTATTATGTTGATTCACGTTTGCTTATACATCGGCCATCACGATGCGCAATGCGACTCTGCGGCAACTGAAGGTCTTTGAAACCGTGGCGCGCCATCTGAGCTTCTCGCGTGCCGCGGAAGAATTGCATTTGACGCAACCGGCCGTTTCCACGCAGGTCCGGCAACTCGAAGAACACGCGGGACTGCCACTGTTCGAGCAGCTCGGCAAAAAAATCTATCTGACGCCGGCCGGCACGGAGATGCTCCACTACAGCCGCGCGATCATTCAGCAGTTCCATGAAGTCGACGAAGCAATGAGTCAGCTCAAGGGCGTCTCCGGCGGCAAGCTGAATGTCGCGGTGATCAGCGCCGGCGACTACTTCTTTCCGCGCCTGCTGGCCGAATTCACCCGGCGCTACTCCGGAGTCGTGCTCAATCTCGCAGTGCATAATCGCGAGGAGCTGTTGCATCAGCTCGCAACCAATCAGACCGATCTCGCGGTGATGGTGCGGCCGCCGCACGAAACCGACGCGACCAACGAGCCGTTCGCGCCGCACCCTTATGTGATCGTGGCGGCGCCCACGCATCCGCTCGCGCACAAGCGCAACATCAAGATGAACCAGCTGGCGAGCGAGGCCTTCATCGTGCGCGAGCGCGGCTCGGACACATGGAATTCGATGGAAGAAGGCTTTGCCGGCCGTCTCGCCAATCTGAAGATCGCCATGGAGATCAAGAGCACCGAGACGATCAAGCAGGCCGTAATCGCCGGCATGGGCATTGCGTTCCTGTCCGCGCATACGATCAGTCTCGAGTTGCAGCTCGGCCATCTGGTCGTGCTCGATGTCGAGAGTTTTCCGGTCATGCTCAACTGGTACGTCGTGCATCGAAAGAACAAGCGTCTGCCGCCGGTTGCGGTCGCCTTCAAACGCTTCCTGATGGAAGAAGGCGCGAGCCTGATCGAGAAGATCACACGCGTGAAGGAATTGAGCGTCTATAAGCGGTAGGTTATGGAAATCCAATAAAACTTTAACTATTGCAAATTGATCAGTATCCCTATGCTGCAAGTGAGTTCCAACACTTGTCAGCCCAGGAGGCCGATCATGAACCATGCTTCGGTTGTGTCTCATACCGGCACGCGCACTGCCCGCGTTGCCACGGACAGCCCCGACGATGCGCATCTGAGCGCCTACAACGCCGCTTTCAGCGACCTTGGCCTGCGGTTCCGCTGGGACCGTGCGACGCTCGATGTGCTCAAGGAATTCAACAGCGAAACAGCACGCATCACTGCCTACATCGAGCGGTTTCACGCGCATCTTCACCGGGCGTACGACGCCGAGTTTCTTGCGCAAATGATCCTCAGCAAAAAGACCCAGTACTACAGCGAATTCGCGACAGCCGGTGACTAAGGGCTTCGGCGGGACGACGATTCCGCCATTCGCCATGCCTGCCATCGGGGGCGTCCGTGTATTCATCTTTAAGGGCGCATGGCGCGATGCGCAAAGCGGTGACGGGCGCTCACGCGTTTCCGCCGCTTCATTCCATCACTGTTATTCGGGCTGCGATGGTACCGATACGCTGCCGTGCGCGCCATGTCCGGCGCGATCTCACGCAGCGCCCAGGTCTGGTCTTCGCCACCATGCCATTCGACGCGTGCCAGCAGCCCTTGCCGCGCAACCGTTGAGCCGTGGCAACGTCCGGCGAACGCGTGAGCGTGCGCATCGTGATCTCTCGAGTAGTCGCGGCTGACCATCAAATGCGCGCCTAACGCAGCAGCAAGCGCGCTCATCGCAAGCAGCGCGGCAAATCCGAACGGCTGCGCCTGTTCAGTGACGAAGCCATAACCGAGCCAGCCACACAGCAGCAGCGCGAGCAGATTGACGATGCCATGGCCGGGACGCGCCGCCGCGTTCAACGCCAGCGCGCCGCGCAGTTTGCAGAATGCGATCGTGGACGTGGCGAAAATCAACGCACCGATGAACACCGTGGCATACAGCTCGATGCGCTCGACATGCGCCTGCGCCGTCGACGAGAGATAGCGCGCAAAGCCGCCCGACATGGCCGTGAGCCCTATACCACTGCCGAGCAGCGCGACGAGCTGCGGCCGTCGAGTCATACCGCCACCTCACACGCGGCAGCCAACGTGTTGCTTAACGTACCGATCCCGTCGATCGTGATCGTGACCGTCGAGCCATCCTTGATCGAGCCAACGCCCACTGACGTGCCGCACGCGATCACATCACCCGGTTCGAGCGTCAAGTCTTGTGAAATCAGGCTCACCTGCTCGGCAGGCGAAAAAACCATATCGTCGAGCGGATAGTTCTGCCGCTCCACACCGTCGAGCATCGTCACGAGATGCGCCGTACGCCAGTCGAAACCGGAGACGATTGAAGGTCCGATGCAGCAGAACGTATCGAACCCCTTGGCGCGGACCCATTGCGCAAAGTGTGGATTCTCGTTCAGCAGATCGGCTGCGGTCACATCGTTGACGAGCGTATAACCGAAGATCGATTCCGCCGCCTCTTCGACACTCGCATCGCGGCAGCGCCGTCCGATCACGATACCGAGTTCGCCTTCGTAGACGATCTTGCCCGCGTAACTGAGCGGCCGCCGGATCGGTTCACCCGAACCGATCACCGAGCCCGCCGGCTTCATCAGAAATAGCGGATGCGCCGGCACAGGTTTGTCGAGCTTCGCTGCCAGCGCGTGATAGTTGTTCCACAGCGCAACGATCTTGCCGGGCGCGCAGGGCGCAAGCGGCGTGAGCGCGCGTGTCGACAGCACAGCGCCGGTCGGCCGCGGTTGATCGAGACTTTCGTATTCGTGCAAATAGCCGCCTTCGACCCGGCCGAACACGAAGCCACCGTCGCTCGACATGAAACGCATCCACGTATCCATACGTCGCTCCTTGAGTGCACTGGCGCGATGTTCTTCGCTCTTCTATTCGAGCGTTGCGAAGAATTGCGCTGTTCCCACTTGCTGCATCTGAACCGTCCGGTGCCGCGCCCGCCAAGGCGGCCGGCGGCGTGAACCACGTACGGTTCAACGCGCTCAGATCGCGCCGGCGGTGCGCAATGCGCTGATCTGCTCGGGCGAGTAACCGAGTTCGGCCATCACCTCGTCAGTGTGTTCGCCAAGCAGAGGCGAGCGTTTGACGTGGGTCGGGCTATCCGACAATTTAATAGGATTACCAACCGTCAAATACTTGCCGCGAGTCGGATGATCCACTTCGACAATCGTGCCCGTTTTGCGCAGCGACGGCTCCTCGGCGATTTCCTTCATCGACAGAATCGGCCCGCAAGGAATGTCGTATTTGTTGAGCATCTGCATGGCCTCGAACTTTGTCTTGGTCATGGTCCAGCGCTCGATCTCGGCAAATATCTCCTTCAGGCGCGGCAGGCGAGCGGCAGGTGTCGCATAGTCCGGATCGGTGGCCCACTCCTCCTTGCCGATCACGTTGCAGATCTTCGCCCACACGGGTGCCTGCGTGATGAAGTAGATATACGCGTTCGGATCGGTCTCCCATCCCTTGCATTTCAGAATCCAGCCTGGCTGGCCTCCGCCCGATGCATTGCCGGCGCGCGGCACCGCCTCACCGAACTTCCCGTTCGGATATTGCGGGTATTCTTTCATCGTGCCGTTGCGGTCGAGCCGCTGCTGGTCGCGCAGCTTCACGCGGCACAGGTTGAGCACGCCGTCCTGCATCGCCGCGAGCACCTTCTGACCGCGGCCGGTTTGGGTACGCTGATAGAGCGCCGTGACAATACCCAGCGCCAGATGCAACCCCGTGCCGCTGTCACCGATCTGCGCACCGGTCACCACCGGCGGGCCGTCGTCGAAGCCGGTGGTCGAGGCCGCGCCGCCCGCGCATTGCGCGACGTTCTCGTAGACCTTGCAGTCCTCGTAAGGCCCGGGGCCGAAACCCTTCACTGAAGCGACGATCATCCGCGGATTCAACTCCTGAATCCGCGCCCACGTGAACCCCATCCGGTCGAGCGCGCCCGGTGCGAAATTCTCTACCAGTACGTCGCATTTCCGGATCAGCGCTTCGAGAACCTGTTTGCCTTCCGGGTTCTTCGTATCGATCGTGACCGAACGCTTGTTGTGATTGAGCATGGTGAAGTACAAGCTGTCCACGTCCGGAATATCGCGCAGTTGCTCCCGCGTGATATCGCCCGCACCGGCCCGCTCCACCTTGATCACGTCCGCGCCGAACCACGCAAGCAACTGCGTGCAGGTCGGACCCGATTGCACATGCGTGAAGTCGAGAATGCGCACACCGTCGAGTGCTTTGGTCATTTCATGTCTCCTGTGTCGACCAGAGTTAGCGCTTCAGCGCTTACTCTGGTCCCATGCAAATCGCTGTCGACCAGAGTTAGCGCTTCAGCGCTTACTCTGGTCCCATGCAAACCGCTGTCGACCAGAGTTAGCGCTTCAGCGCTTACTCTGGTCCCATGCAAATCGTTGCTGATATCCGCGCGTTCACTTGTACATAGTCTGGTTCTTCGTGCCCGGCGCGTACTCGCGCGGGTCGACCCAGATATTCACGACCGCCGAGCGGCCAGTGCGATGGATCGCCTCGTGAGCACGCTGCAATGCGGCGGCAATCTGCGCCGGGTCGCGTACTTCTTCGCCATGGCCGCCGAGCATCTCGGCGAACTTGCTGAACGGCACGTCGCTCAGCAGATTGCCTACGTTGCCGCGCTCTTCACCGTACTTCGCGAGCTGGCCGTAGCGGATCTGGTTCATCGCCGAGTTGTTGCCGATCACCGCAAGATACGGCGCGCCGAAACGGTTGGCGGTTTCCATGTCGAACGCGGTCATGCCGAACGAGCCGTCGCCGTAGTAACACAGCACTTCTTTCTGCGGATGCGCAAGCTTGGCGGCAAGCGCGAAGCCGGTGCCGACGCCGAGCGAGCCAAGCGCCCCTGGGTCCATCCATTGACCTGGACGGCGCGGACGCACCGCTTGCGCGGAAATCGTCACGACGTCGCCGCCATCGCCGATGTAGACGGTGTCGTCAGAGAGGAATTCGTTGAGTTCGTAAGCGACGCGGTACGGATGGATCGGCGTGCTGTCCGACTTGAAAAGCGGCATCAGCTTTTCGGTCGCGGTAACTTCGGCTTCCTGCAACTGCGCCATCCATTTGCGACGCGCCTGACGCTTGTCGTCTTTCAGGCGGCCACTTGCCGCCTGCAGCACAGCCGCCAGAATTGCGCCCGGATCGCCGACCAGACCGAGATCGATATCGCGGTTCTTGCCGACCGTGCGGTAGTCCATGTCGATCTGCACCAGCGTCAACTCTTTGCTGATGCGCTTGCCGTAACCCATGCGGAAATCAAACGGCGTGCCGACGACAACCAGCACATCCGCATTCGCGAAGGCCTGCGAGCGCGTGCGGTCGAAGTGATGCGGATCGCCCGGCGGCAATAGTCCACGGCTCGCACCGTTGAAATAGCCGGGAATGTCGAGCCCGCGCAGCAACGCAATCGCCTCTTCATGACCGCGCGCGGTCCACACCTGCTGCCCGTACAGAATCGCCGGACGCTCCGAATTCACGAGAATGTCGGCGAGTTTCTCGATGTCGCGCGGATCGCCGATCGATTTCGTCGACGCCCGATAGCGACCCGCCTGCGGCACCACCGCACGCGTCAGTTCCACCTCGCGGTCGAGCACGTCGCGCGGAATTTCGAGGTACGCCGGGCCGGGCGCGCCGTTGAAGCACTCCCGCGCCGCCATCGAGATCATGTCCGCAATCCGCTCGGTACTCGGCACGCTGGCGGCGAACTTGGTGATCGGCGCCATGATGTCGACGTGCGGCAGGTCTTGCAGCGAGCCCATCTTGTGCTGGCTCAGCGCGCCTTGTCCGCCGATATGCAGGATCGGGCTTTCCGAGCGGAACGCCGTGGCGATGCCCGTCACCGCATTCATGCAACCCGGGCCCGCCGTCGTCACCACGCAACCAAGCTTGCCGGTCTGCCGCGCATAACCGTCTGCCGCGTGCGCCGCGACCTGCTCATGGCGCACGTCGATGATGCGAATCCCTTCGTCGACGCAACCGTCGTAGATATCGATGATGTGGCCGCCGCACAGCGTGAAAATCGTATCGACCCCCTCGTTTTTCAGCGCCTTCGCTACCAGATGGCCTCCCGACACGACGCCGGCGTTGCGGGTCTTCTGCTTGAGCGTGTCTTCAGCCGTCGTACTGGCCGCGGCGGGATTCAGGGATGAAACAACTGCAGACATGGTCGTCTCCTGTGTCGACCGGGTTAGCGTGTCGGCTGGAGTTGGCGCTTTAACGCTTACCCCAGCCCCTGGCACTTACTCCGGTTCCATGTAAGGTGGTCAATCGGTTGTTCAACGGTCATCGACGGACGCGCCCGCTTCAATAACACCCGCTCTCGTGGATGTCGGCCGGCCCTGAAACATACCGTATGTGATATATCACATTCAATCAAGGTCGATTTCGAGATACGCTCGCGCCAGATTTCTGTTCTGAATGCTTGTCTGCCGTGCCTTACAGCGAAAAGGCGCCCCTCAAACGTGCTGAATTGAGGGAAAACACCGAGAGTCATCCGCTTCCAGCACGTTTGATATATCACATACCATATTTCACGGATCGTCAAGCAGGGCTTATCCCGCACTGCAAGGTGGCACGCACCGAATGGGGAGCGAGAGAACATGTGCGACGGAAAACAAAAAAGGCCTGCGGTGATGACATCACCGCAGGCCTTTTCATGCGCGACGCCAATCAGGCGCCTTGACAGCCGTCAATCCAGAAAGTCGCAATTCGCTTCGACGAACGCCGCCAGATCGAGCGAATGCTGGCGGGTAAGCCGTTCGGCCAGTTCAGTATCGCGCTGCTCCAACGCCTCGATGATGCGCAGATGATCGAGGATCGAGCGCGACGCGCGGTCGCTCTGCGAAATGGTCATGCGGCGAATCGCCCGCACATGGATAAAAATGTTCTTGATCGTGTCGAGAATGATCTGCGACTTCGACAACTCGACGATCGCCTGATGAAACGCGATGTTGGCGTCCGAATATTCGGCAATGTGCTCGGCAGGCGTGGCATCACGGAAATTGTCGAACATGTGGCGCAGGCGAGCGATTTCCTCGTCCGTGGCATGCAGCGTGGCAAGACGTGCCGCCATGCTTTCGAGCGCGGCCCACATCTGGATCATTTCGACGATCTCGCGCTTGCTCTTGCGCACGATATAGATGCCCCGCCGCGGCACCATGCGCAAAAACCCTTCCTGTTCGAGCAACGTCATCGCCTCGCGCACCGGCGTGCGGCTCACGCCCAGCGATTCGCTCAGCACGCGTTCGTCGAGGCGAATTTCTTCGCGAGTCTGGTATATATCCGCGTCGGCAATAGCCTGGCGGAGCATGGCATACGCCTGGTCGCGCAAGCTCACGCTCGCGCCGATCGGCTGCAACGACAACGTCAAGGGTGTGGCCACCGCTTCAGTTTGAAGTTCTGACGACATTCATCGCCTCTTGTTGAACATGCGCTCGATACGGCGCCGCCGCAGCAACCCCGCCGTCCTGTTCGCCCAAGCCGACGAACCGCCCATGTTGCGCTGCAAACTGCGCAACCGGCTGTGGAATCCAGCGGGTCAACAGGACCGTGGCGGCAGACCCTAAACCCAGGACAGCACCGGCAAGCAGCGAGAGAGGAACAAATTCCATTTGCAACTCCGAATGATTGAGTAAACAGATGACCCAATCATATGCTGCAACGCCGCAAAAATCAATATTTCGTATGTAGTATATCAACCGGTGTTGTTTTTAGGATTGCCCTCTCACGGTAGCACGGGCGGCCCACGGGTGGTTCCTCTGCTTATCCAAACAGGTGAAGCTCCGTGTAAACGCGCAAAACGCGCGCTATTCGCGCGACCGCGTCCGCAGATCGCGCAAATTCACTCGACACGGATTGTGGGATCCGCATCCCGTCATTACCCTTCCAGGAATCCTGCGACGGGTCCGCAGCGGCCACCGTCCTGCATCTGCCGCGCGATTCCGAACAGCACCCTGAGAACTCGAAGGAGACACCGTCATGAGTACCATCATTCCGACAAAGACGATCGTCGACACTCGCACGGCGCGCAGCCGGGCACGCAAAGCGGCGCTCGGCAGCTTCGTCGGCGCCGTGGTCGACTGGTACGATTTTCTGCTCTACGGCATCGTCGCCGCGCTCGTCTTCAACGCCGAGTTCTTTCCAAAGGTCAGCCCGGCGATGGGCACGCTCGCCGCGTTCGCTACCTTTGGTGTCGGTTTTCTGTTCCGGCCACTCGGTGGCTTCGTGTTCGGCCACTACGGCGACCAGCTAGGACGCAAGCGCATGCTGGTCCTCACGGTGATGATGATGGGCCTCTCCACCGCCGCAATCGGGCTGCTGCCCGCCTTCTCCAGTATCGGCTGGTGGGCACCGGTGCTGCTCGTCACGTTGCGCGCGATCCAAGGCTTCGCGGTGGGCGGCGAATGGGGCGGTGCGGCCTTGATGGCGGTCGAAAGCGCGCCGGAGAAGAAGAAGGCGTTCTACAGCAGCGGCGTGCAGGTCGGCTATGGCGTGGGCCTCGTGCTCTCGACCGGCCTCGTTGCGCTCATCAGCCGTTCGATGGACAACGCGTCGTTCCTGAGCTGGGGCTGGCGCCTGCCCTTCCTGTTCAGCGTGGTGCTGGTGCTGATTGCGCTGTGGATCCGCTCGAGCATGGAAGAGTCGAAGGAATTCGTCGAGAAAGTCGGCGAGCACGGTGAGCGCGGCGTGCGGTTGCCGATCGTCGAAGCATTGCTGCGGCACCCGAAGGCTTTTCTGCTGATCATCGCGCTGCGGCTTGCCGAATTGTTCACGATGTATATCGTGACGGCGTTCGCACTGAACTACTCGACAGCGAATCTGCACATGCCGCGCGAATTCTTTCTCACGATCGGCCTGCTGGTCGGCGCGGTGAGCTGCGTGACGATTCCTTGCTTTGCATGGCTTGCGGACCGTTTCGGCCGCCGGCGCGTGTATATCGTCGGCGCGCTGGTGGGCATGTTCAGCGCGGTGCCCTTCTTTCTCGCCCTCGAAGCCCGCTCGACAGTCTGGATCGTGGTCTTCGCGGTGATGCTCGCCAACGTCGCGCACGACATGGTGGTGAGCGTGCAGCAACCCATGTTCACCGAACTGTTCGGCACCGAATACCGCTACAGCGGCGCGGGCGTCGGCTATCAAGTGGCAAGCGTGGTCGGCGGCGGCTTCACGCCGTTTATCGCGGTGGCGCTGGTCAGCCTGGCCGGTGGCTCATGGCATCCGGTGGCGGCTTATCTGGCTATCGGCTGCCTCGTCTCGGTACTCGTGGCAGCGAAGATGAAAACAGGACGCACGGTCGCCTGATCCTGTCCGATGTTGTTGCGGCGGGCCGGCGTGGCGAGTATGCCACTGCCGGCCCGTTTGTCTTTAGGGGTTGAATTGCTTGCCACGTAGCGGCACGCGCCACGCTTTCGCCGCGCCTTTTGTCCGCATCCCGAGTTACCCGCTCCCCACCTTTCTTACCGATTCCGGCGCTCGACGCATCCGTTTTCAGCATTCTTTGCCGAGACATCGTGTCGCATTGCCGCAATTCGACAGATTAGGGTCGTATTTCACCAGGCTAATGCCTTATGCATTTGCATCTCATATTGCAAAGCCCAATTTCGCGCCCTATCGTTCGACGAAGCAGGTTTTATCTAAAATTCGCGCAGGTCATATGAACTTAAGATACATATATTGATAGCGGATGAGCCTGTATTTTTCACGCCGCGACACTAAGGCATTTGTATCAAACGCCGATAACAAAGAATTCGTCAGGAGACCGACCATGAGTAGCATCACCGAGCCGAGCGGCCATTCAGGCTCTGCGCCCTTCTTTTCCAAACAGGCCACCGTTGCAAAACCAGGTTTTTCTCGCTGGATGGTCCCACCCGCGGCGCTCGCCGTTCACCTCTGTATCGGCCAGGCGTACGCGTTCTCCGTGTTCAACGGTCCGCTGACCAAAGTGATCGGCATCACCCAATCCGCCGCTGACGACTGGTCGCTGACGTCGCTCGGCTGGATCTTTTCGCTGGCGATCGTGTTCCTCGGTTTGTCGGCGGCGTTCGCCGGCAAGTGGCTTGAACACGTCGGTCCGCGCCGCACGATGTTCACCGCGGCATGCTGCTTCGGCGGTGGCTTCCTCGTGTCCGCGCTCGGCGTGTATCTGCATCTGATCGTGCTGCTGTATCTCGGCTATGGCGTGATCGGCGGGATCGGACTTGGCCTCGGTTATGTGTCGCCGGTGTCGACGCTGATCCGCTGGTTCCCGGATCGCCGCGGCATGGCAACCGGCATGGCGATCATGGGCTTCGGCGGCGGCGCGATGATTGCCGCACCCTTGTCGGTGGCGTTGATGAACCACTTCCGCAGCGCGACCAGCATCGGCGTGGCCGAGACGTTCGTTGTGCTTGGCATCGCATACTTCATTTCGATGTCGATCGGTGCACTCGCGATCCGCGTGCCGCCCGCAGACTGGAAGCCGGCCGGTTGGACGCCGCCCACGGCCAGCCAGAAGAAAATGATTACGCACAATCACGTGCATATCGATGAGGCGTTGAAGACGCCGCAGTTCTACCTGATCTGGCTAGTGCTGTTCCTGAACGTGACAGCCGGCATCGGCATTCTCGGCCAGGCTTCAGTGATGATTCAGGAGAGCTTCAAGGGCACCGTGACGCCAGCCACGGCAGCGGGTTTTGTCGGCCTGTTGTCGCTGTTCAACATGGGTGGCCGTTTCGTATGGGCGTCGGCTTCGGACTGGGTCGGTCGCAAGAACACCTACTACATCTTCTTCGCACTCGGCGCAGTGCTGTACTACCTTGTGCCCGGCTTCGCGGCTTCCGGCCAGATCGCCCTGTTCGTGCTCGCCTACTGCGTAATTCTGTCGATGTACGGCGGCGGCTTTTCGACGGTGCCCGCGTATCTCGCGGACATGTTCGGCACCGCGTTCGTCGGCGGCATTCACGGTCGTCTGTTGACCGCATGGGCGGCGGCAGGCGTCGCCGGACCCGTGCTGGTGAATTACATCCGTGCCTATCAAGTCGCGCACGGCGTTGCAAAGGCGGACGCCTACACAATGACGATTCACATCATGGTTGTGCTGCTGGTGATCGGCTTCGTCTGCAACCTGCTGGTCAAGCACGTGGGCCACAAGCACCACATGACTGACGCACAACTCGCCGAAGGCGCCTAAGGAGATCCCATGTCGACCGTTCAAGCCGTTCATCCGACCAACAAGGTCAAACTCGCCATCTTCTGGCTGTATGTGACGCTGCCGCTGGCATGGGGCGTGGTCAATACGCTTTCGCAAGCAATGAAGCTGTTCAAGTAGATGTCACGCGGCGCCCCGCACGATGAAATGTGCGGGGCGCCCCGAAAAGCCTATCGACGCGCGCGCGAGCCGCGCGCGTTCTCCTACCCGCCTTTCCCGGCTACCACTGATACGCCGCACCGGCGCCGACCGTCGTCGTGGCCGAGCTGATACCCGCGCCCAACTTCACCTTCAGGCTCTGCGTGACACGCGCCGACAAGCCCACCGCCACAGCCTGATAGCCCTTATAGCCGGCCGTCCCGACACCGATCGCGAGGTTCTTGTTCGCATCGACCTCGGGAACCATGGTCAACGCGATAGCCGACGCCGTTCCCGAATACGCATTGCGCGCCAGATCGCTCATGCCGCCCTGGAACTGTTGCATGTTCACGGCGTCGCCGGGCGCCTGCCCCGCCGCGACGTTGGTGATGCGGCGCTCGTTGCCGGTCGAGCCGACCGAGACCGTGTTCGTCTGGTCGGCAACCGAGCCTTCGCCGATCGCGACGGAGTTCGGCGCACTCGCTTTTGCGCCGCCCCCGATCGCGACAGTACCGTTGCCGATTGCCTGTGCCGCATTGCCCGAACTGTTGACGGCGACAAATGCGCTGCCGGTGACCGCATTGTTTTTTACGGCCTGATTGATGTCGCCAAGCTGCTGACCGAGATTGCCGATCTGCTGATTGGTGTTCCAGAGCTGCGCGCCGGTGACCGCATCGCTGCTGGTGGCCGATATTTCGCCATCCTGCAAGTTGGTGAGCGTGACCTTCGGCGCGTTGGCTGCCGTGCCGCCGAGCGTGACCTTGTCGTGTGCCGAACTGTCGTACTGCACCGCGTTCGCCACCGACCCGCTGATATTGCTGATGGTGGTTTGCAAGCCGGCGATGTCACTGGTGTTCTGCGTCACACGGCCATCCAGATTCGTGATCGCGCTGCCGACGTTGTTCACGACCGTGCCGCCCACGCTGTACGACGGGGCCGTCACCGAACCGTCCGGATTGACCGTCGAGCCGCCACCGAGCGCCACCGCCGTACTCGCCGCGTGCGCGTGGAGCTGCGATCCGTTGATCGCGTCCGTACTGGCGGCGTTGACCGCGCCAGGCGCCACGCCGGTGACGACACGGTTGCCCGCCATGCCGGCCATGTTGATCAGCGTGCCGTCCGTCGTCGCACCGACATTGATGATCCGCGACACCGGATCTTGCGTGACGATGCCGATCCCGCCGGTCGCCATGTCTTGCTGCAAGGTGGTGAGGCCGCTGTCGAGCGAGCCGAGCGCATCGCCGACCGTGGTTTGCGTGCCGCCTTGCATGTGGTACGTGGGACCGGTCAGCGAACCGTCGGCATTGATCTGCGCGCCGCCGCCGAGTGCCGCCGCCAATGGTTTGAGCTGGCCGAGGTTGACCGCGGACGCATCCGTGGTGCCCGCCGCGATGCCGGTCAGTTCGCGCGCGCCGCCGGTGCCGGTGAAATCGACGCTGGCGCCGTCGGTGTTCCTGGCGACCGTGAGATTGCGCGACACCTGATCCTGCTGCACAAGCCCGATCTCGCCGTTCGTGATTTGATTTGTGATGTTGCTCACGTCCCCTTCGATCGTGGTGGTGCGCGCGTCGAGGTTGGTGATCTGGCTGGTGTTATTCGTGACGCGCTGATCGAGGTTGGTGATGCTGCCGGTGTTGGCAGCGATGTCGCTTGTGTTTTGTGCCACGTCCTGGTTGGTCGCGAACAGTTGAGACCCGTTCACCGCATCGAGGCTGTCGGCCGCGAGCGCTCCGGCGTGAACGTTGGTGACGCGAACCGGGGTGCCGCTGTTGCCTAACGTTACTGTGTCATGCGAGGTGGAGTCGTATTGAACGGTCTCGGCACTTGCTGTGGCTGTGCTTGTCACCAAGGCGGACAAAGCCGCACCGACATCGGTGTAAGTCTGACCGTTGATCGTGTACATCGGCTTCCTGATCGTGCCGTCCACATTGACGGTAGCGCCTCCACCAATGGCATCCATCGCGCCCTTCAGTTGGGAAACATTGACCACGTCGCTGTTCTGCGTGCCGGCGGCCACATTGATGATTTGCCGATTCAGGCTCGAATTCCCAACCGACAATGCGTTGGGCCGATCCGCTTTTGAACCGGCGCCGAGGGCGATCCCGCCGGAGGCAGTGGCCGAAGCGCCAGCGCCGATAGCAATGGTTTTGGCCACGCCATTGGATGTCGAGGCACCGGTGCCAAGCGCAATCGAATCGTCGCCAAACGCGCGTGCGTGCGCTCCGAGGCCCAGCGTGTTGACACCTTCTGCAGACGCCAAATAGCCGATTGCCACGCCATTCAGCGCGTCGCTACTGGTCGAAGCACCGGAACCGATCACCGTAGCATTCACTGCCAATGCAGCAGCAGCCGAACCGACTGCCGTCGCGCCGTCCAGACTTGCCAGTGTCTTGGCTCCAACGGCCAACGCGTTCTCCCCATTCGAAACAGCATTCGGGCCCAGAGCCATCGCATTCACCTTCGAATTGTCCACCGACGTAGGCTCGCTGCCCCCAATTAATGTTGTGCTAACAGCGAAGTATTGATCGATGGACTCCCCCGCACTCGCCGGCAGCGAAAACGCCAGCGCGCCCAACAATCCTGCGCCGGCGGCCACCAGCGCCCCGCATGCCGACGTGCCTTTCGCGCCACGGAATTTTGCCACCTCGGATGCGGCGACATACGTGCGGGTCGTGCTATTCCAAACGGTCTTGTAAGTCTTATTCAACATTCCTCCCAATTTTTTTATCGGAAACCATCCACCAAGAATTCTCTTAAGACATCCTAAATATTTACCTCAAACACCGAGAAACTTAAGAACGCAGCGCGCTTTCGCTCGAACGACAAACGCGACGCCGCTAGTCTGCCGCCAACCAACGAGGCGGCGGACATACATATGTAACTCAACGTCGAGAAATTTGAGAATGCATCGCGCTTCCACTTGGCCCACAAACGCGAGCCCATAGTGTGCCGTCAGTTCACGAGGTAGCGAATACGAAAACTCTTAAAAGCACTTTTTTAGCTTAAATAAGTACAAACGGTATAGCCCGTTTAGGACGCAATGCGCCAAACGTCTTAAATCAACGGGGATATTTTTAGGTGATGTTAAGACACGCTCTTAACGCATCTCACATCTGGAAGGCAGACATTAAGAACACGGCATGGAGCCGCGAGGCACACGAGTGCGTCGAGTGAAAAAAGTCGGCGGCAGTTTAATGCCGTTCACCGAGGTAGACCTACGGCGTTTCCAGACGCATCGGGAACGTAATCTCGAAGACCGTCCCTTCGCCTTCCTGCGAATCGAAGCGGATCTCGCCGCCCAACACCCGGCACAGCTCCTTGACGATGGCGAGACCGAGACCGGCGCCGGGAATATCGTCCGCGGTGGCGCGTTCGAACTCCTTGAACACCCGCTCGCGATCCGACGCGCGAATACCCACGCCTGTATCCGACACCCGCAAGCGCCAGCGGTCGTGCTCTGCCGCGGACATGGCCAATTCGACCTGGCCCGCGTTGGTATATTTCGCGGCGTTGGTCAACAGGTTGAGCGCGACCTGCTTGAGCTTAAGACGATGGGAGACCACCGTGTCCAGTTCGCCGTCGAAGGCGGCCTCGAGGCGCAGCCCTTTCGCTTCGATCGCCGGTCCGCAGGAAGCCACCAGTTCATCGAACAGTTCGCGCAACGAAAAGCGCTCGAGCGTGAGCGGGTTCCCGTCACCGAGTACGACCGAATATTCGACCAGTTCGTCGACCAGTGTTTTCATGTCGGCCGTCTGGCGGTTCGCCAGCGCAAGCGCGGTCTCGATCCTGGCCGGTGCGCGGCTTATCAGTTGCAGCGCCATCGAAAACACGTTGAGGAAGTTGCGCAGATCGTGCACCACGCTGCGCGTGATCTGCATGCGCGACTCGTACAGATCGCCGACCAGCCTTTGCTTGAGCGTGAGTTCGTGATTGGCGCGTTCGAGGCGTCCGGTGTAATCATCGATCTTGCGGTCGCGCTCGTTGACAACCTCGCGGATCGACGTGAGCGTGACGAAGCTGACGGCTTCGTCGATGAAATGCCGGGCCCGCTCTTCCTGATGCCGCGTGAAAGACGGGCGGCCTTCGCTGAACTCGACGATCACGCCGGTCAGCATCTGCCGGAACAGATCGAGTTCGCGCACCAGCTCATCGATCCGGTAACCCTGTTTCCAGCGCAGTTTGCCGTGCAGGCGCGCGTCGCGCCTGATCGCCGGCTCGATATGGCCGATATCCTGGTTCTCCAGCACACTGCAGATTTCGTCGAGGATGTTCGGTATGTGGTCGGCAAGCTGCTCGTAGGTGAGGCGGTCGGATTCGGTCAGTTCGGCGTCGTGAAACACCGCCTTCATCCAACGTTCGGTCAAATCAACCTGTTGTAGACGCAAATGCGCAGCGAAATCGTGCAGCGGGCGTATGTGCGAGTCCGTCATGTAAAACCCTGGCGCCGCATGGCGGCGAAAGAAAGGCGATCGCGCCACACTCAACGCGACTGGAATTGACCGCGAACCGCGCTCTGGAGGCAGATCGTGAGCGGCTGGCAACCCGCTCCGGCACCTCCAGTATGCGCGATTTATGCAGCGGACATTAACCAGCAGGGTTAGGCGGTGCTATCGGCCGCCCACTCGCGCACAACATCGCCGCCTTAGATCTTCTCGAACAACACGTCTTGTGCGCCTTCCCACAAAACCTTGGTGCCAAGCTCGCGCAGCTTTTCCTTGCCTTCGACGATGGTCAGGAAGTGATTGCCGGCGAGCTGGCCCAGTTTGCTCGCGAAGCAGCACGAACCGTACGCGAGAATGATCTCCGTTTCGCTGTAACCGCCCGGGTAGAACAGGATGTCGCCAACCGACGGATGGCTCGTGTGATTTTCGAAGCCGACTGCCGCGCCGTCGTTCTCGAGTTTGAAGTCGCCGAGCGGGACCCAACAGCCCTCGCCGCTCCAGCGCACGTGGATGATCTTCTGACGGTATGGCAAAAGCTTCAGAAAAGCAGCCACGGTTTGCGGCGCGTCAGGATGGGTTTCGGCCGTAAAGACGTGGCCGCAGGAGGTCATTCGAAGTCGGGTCATCGCTAGGTATCCAGTGTGACGGGTTGAGTGGAATGGTCGGTCAGACGCCGGCTGAGCCAAGCCGTAGGGGCGTTATTCTGTCGGCCGGTGCAATCATTCGACAGATACAGTTGCCGTGCGCCTGGTCAGGCCAGTTGATCCAGCGGCAGCGGTTTCCGCGCATCGACAAGCCGCCGCAAGCCCGCGGCAACGCCACCGCATCCCAGCATGCGCAATGGGTGCACTCGTCGCCCTACTCCACCGCCTATTTAACACGACGGCCTCCAAACCGGCCGGAAACCGCATCGCGGCCTGCGCGTGCCAGGTCACCCAGACCGCCGCCACGAAAGTTCGTAGTTTGCAAGCCGCGCGATGCACAGCACACTGCGAAACGTGCGTGATTTCCGCTAGGGTCGCTCATCGGACTTTGCCCTCGACGACCCCGCCCCAGCCGGTATCGGCGAGTTGCGGCGTGCTGCGGCACAGCATTCCCGCGCCGCACGACGTCGACGCCGGTGCCCCCGTGTACCGCCAATCGTCAGTTGCCGTTAAGGCGCCCCCTGCTGGCGAGCCGGCCACCGTCCAGCCACGCGACCCGACGCTCAGCCGCGCGGCCGGCAGGCCAGCGGCGGCGCACCGTAGCCACGCTTGAACTGCACGGAGAAATGACTGGCGTTCTCGAAACCCACCGCAATCGCGATTTGCAGCACCGTCTGATCAGTGGCGCGCAGCCGCCTCGCGACTTCCTCGAGCCGCAAGCGCGTACCAAACTGGTGAGGTGTTTCACCGGTCTCGCGGCGGAACACGCGCGCAAAATGAAAACTGCTTAGCCCTGCCTGCGCGGCCAGTTCGCTGATTGCCAGATCGCCGGCAAGATTGGCGCGGATGTAATCGGTTACACGACGGATGCGGCGCGGCACCACTCGCTCAGGTTGAGCAGGCAAGCCGGCTTGGGCGCGACGGCCGCGCGAATAACGTTGCAACAGAGGCGCGGCGAGCGCGTGAGCCAGCGCGTCGACATACAGTCGCGAGTCGGCGGGGTCGCCGGCAGCGCGATGCAATGCGCCGAGCATCGCGGCAATCAGCGGATCGTGAGCTGCATTGCGTCGCCGAGCGACAGTTCGCGTAAGCCGCCGAGTTCCATCTGGTCGGCAACGCTGTCGGTCAGGCTGCGCTCCCGGTGCAAATCAAATGAGAAAACCCGCCCCACGCATGTCGCAGGTTACCGGTCAAAGCAAGATTTCAAAAATGATAGCAAGGAGCCGGCTACCGTAATTTTTGGAAATAGCTAATCATTCAGGTTGTCGTCTTTCACGCGTTTCGAACGCTGGAGCTACCGTTTCATGGAACACGAATGCGATACGCTGCCGCATTGGCTGACCGGCCCGCCGCAAGGCGAAGCCAGCCACGTGTCGGCGGCTTACAACTCAGCGATTACCGCACAACCGGCTTACCCGGCCGACGCGCGGCAAGCCGCGAAATCAGCCCACGCGGCTGAAGCATCTACGGCATCGACCCGCACGGCATCAGGCGTGCCGCCCACCGGCTTCCTCACGCTCTTCACTGAGGAGGAGATCGGCGCGCCCTCGCCTGCCGCGCGGCGGGCTGCGCCGGTGATCAGTCCACTGTTGCGCTTTGGCAGTGCGCAGGACCGCATCGAATTCGTGCGGCGGCGCATCAAGCAACTCGGCTTCGACTCGTTCAGCTATTCAGCCACACGCACCACCGCGCATCACAAGACGATGTTCGTGCTGACGAGCTACGAGTCGCAGACATGGCTCACGCGCTATTTCCGCGAGCGTTATTTCGAGCTCGACCCGCGCGTCGCGCTGGCGTCGCCGACCGGCCTGCCGTTGCTCTGGAACACCGCCGACATGCGCGCCGACCTGCCGCGCGCGCAGATGCGCAGCGAGCGCCTTTCCGGGCTGATCGACATGCTTGAGGCGACCGGCCGCAAAAGCGGGATTCTCACGCAGATGCCGCTGCCCGAGCCGGAACTGAGCGCGAGCCTGTGCTTCAACTCGGAGATCGGCAACCCGCGCTGGATGACCGAATCGATCGTGGCCGAAACGCTGATGTTCGCGCATACGATCCACGAATTCATCTGGACGCACGCGAAAAGCGTGATCGGCATCGCGCCCGCGCAGCAGCAGCGCATCACGCTGAGCGAGTTGCAGCATGCGGTGCTGAAGGCGGTCGTGCAGGGACAGCGCGATAAGGAAATCGCCTACTTTCTTGGGTTGTCGCCGCACAACGTCGATTACCACTTGCGGCGCTTGCGGCAATTGTTCAACGTGCGCAACCGCGTGCAGTTGATCAATGTGGCGCAGGCGTATGTGACGTAGGCGATGTCTACGGAAGCGAGCCGCGGCGGCCGCAGGTACCAGGCCGGCCGCGGCGTCGCCGCACGACTCGCGGCACCCCGGCCACCAGCACGTTGAACTCATCAAGCCCCATCGCGCTGCAGCGCCGGCTCAGTTCGCGTCTGCGAGCACGTGATAGTCGTCGGCGCCCCAGTACGCGCGCATGCGCAGAATCTTGCCGGTGGCATCGAAGTCCATCACGTCGGTCACGTCGATGTGCGCGGGCCGGCCGTCCTGCGCCGTGATGTGCACGCGGAAACTGATCGACGCGCTATTGCCGTGCGAGCCTCGCGGCGGCGCCATCAGTTCGAGCCGCGCGCCCACTGAAGTCGCGTACGTATAGAACGTTTCGATCTCGCTCTTGCCCTCCTTCAAGGGCGTGCCGACCGGGTCTTCCACGCTCGCGTCATCGGCGAACAGCGCGACGACGCGTGACGCGTCGGCGGCGTTGAACGCGTCGACATAGTCCATGAGGCGGCCCTTCATGTTTTCGCTGGTGTTCATCTGTCCTCCTAGCGTGCGGTATAGCCGCCGTCGATCACCAGCTCCGTGCCGGTCACATAGCGGCCTGCCGGCGACACCAGGTACAGAATGCCCGCCGCGATATCCTGGGGATCACCGATTTTCGCGAGCGGCACCAGCGTTTTCATGTGCGCAAAAATCTGCTCGGGGTCGCCGAGCCTGGCAAACGCCTCTTCCAGCAGTGGCGTGCGGATAAAGCCGGGGTGCACGGAATTGGCACGGATATTCTGGGTGGCGTACAGCATCGCTTCGGTCTTCGCCATCAACCGCACTGCACCCTTCGATGCGTGATACGCCGGCACGTCCGGTCCGCCGACCAACCCATACATGGACGACAGATTCACGATCGAGCCGCCGCCCGCGGCCAGCAGGTGAGGAATCGCGTACTTGGTGCAAAGGAACACGCCCGTCACATTGACGTCGATGACCTTCTGCCATTGCTGCAGCGTCATTTCGTGCGTGGGTAGATTCGCGCCTTCGATACCGGCGTTGTTCACCAGCGCGTCGAGCCGTCCAAAGCGCGAGGCGATTTCGCCGAACACGCGCTGCACGTTGTCTTCCTGCGTGACGTCCATCTTCCAGAACACCGCGCGGCCGCCCGATTCGTTGATCTCGGCGACCAGTTGCTCGCCAGGTTCCGTCAGCACATCGAGCACCGCGATCGCCGACCCGGCTGCCGCCAGTGTGCGTGCAGTCTGCGCACCGATGCCGCGCGCGCCGCCCGTGATCGCGGTCACTTTGCCGCTCATGTCGAATAGTTGGTGGGGAAATGTCATGCCGTCTCCGTCATGTTGTAGTTGAGTTTTCCGCGCCGCGGATTGTGACGCCGATCACGCCGAACACGCCGGCTAATCCGGTTAAGCCGGCTCGCCGGTCGCGTCGGTCGCGCCGCATCCGAAGCATGCCTCAAGCAGCGCGCCGTTCCGCGAGAAATTCCAGGCATTCGCGATTGAAATAACGCCGATGTTCGACCATCACCCAGTGGCCGCAGCGATTCATCAGCACAAAGCGCGCGTCGGCGCAGTGATCGAGAAAGCGCATGGCGCCGCTGGCCGGATTGAAGCGGTCGTCCGTGCCCCAGAAGCCGAGCACCGGACATTGGAGTTCGCCGAGCCGCCCGGTCAGGTTGGGCACGCGCATCGTCGAGAGCACTTCCGGCGGCTGCTGCTCGCAAACGCTCAGACGCTCTTCGACCAGCGCATCGGTGACGAGGCTGCGATCGAACACCAGCAGTTCGAGCAACTGCCGCATCGTCAGGCGGTTCATCTGGCGGTTCGTGAAGAGCGACACCATCTTCTGGATGCCCTCCATTTTGAAGTAGGTCTCGCGTTCCTCGACGCCGCCCGGCGCCATCATGATCAGGCTGTCGACGTCGTCCGGATAGTCGAGCGCGTACTGCAACGCGATCGCGCCGCCGAGCGAATTGCCGAGCAAGGTCGCCCGGCCGATGCCGTTTGCCGTGAGTTGCGCACGCAACGCGCTGACAAAAAAGTCGAGCGTGTACTGCACGTCCGCCGGCTTCGACGACGCGCCGTAACCCGGCAGATCGACCACGATCGCGCGATGACCGGCGGCGGCGAACTGCGGGTAGTTGTGCTTGAAGTTGCTGAAGCCGCTCGCGCCGGGGCCGCTGCCATGGATAAACACAACGGGCGCGCCAGCGCCGGCTTCGAAATGATGCAGCGTCAGACCGCCGGGCACTTCCGTGAAAATCCCCTTGGGTACCTGGGCAGTTTGCGGCGCGCTGTTTGGCTTACGGTGCGCGTCGGTTTGTTGGGATTCGGTGGGCGTTGCGTTCATGCGCGCTTGTCTCCGTGTCGGCGGAGTTAGTGCTTTAGCACTTACTCCGGCCCCATGCAAATGTTTGCGGTCGGCTGGAGTTAGCGCTAAAGCGCTTACTCCAGCCCCATGCAAATGTTGCGGTCGGCCGGAGTTAGCGCTTTAGCGCTTACTCCGGCCCCATGCAAGTTAGTTGCCGCCTCGCGCCGCGCTCATCGGCGCGACAGATTCTATGAGGGTCGCCAGCGAAAACATCATCCCTTCGAATCCGCAGCGGGACATCGTCTTTTCAGACTACGAGGCAAAGCCGCATTTCTCCTACCATCGGCCCCACGCGAATAGACGGAGACAGCGGCAATGACAGGGTTCGATTTCAACGGCAAGGTGGTGCTGGTGACGGGTGGCACTAAAGGGATCGGCGCTGGGATCGCGCAAGCTTTCAGTGAAGCGGGCGCTACGGTGTACGTGTGCGGACGCACGCCGCCGGCGAACGTGGCCGCGGATTTGCCTGCGGGCTCCCACGCGGGTTCGCACGAGGGTGTGCCTGAGAACACACCGCGCTTCATCGCAACGGACGTGCGCGACATCGACGCGATCGACGCGCTGCTCGCGCGGATCGAACGCGAAGCCGGCCGGCTCGATGTGCTCGTCAGCAATGCGGGCGGTGCGCCGTTCGCGCTCGCCGCGCAAGCCTCGCCGCGTTTCACGGAAGCCGTCATCCGCCTGAACCTGCTGGCGCCGCTGCACATCGCGCAACGTGCGAACGCGCTGATGCAACAGCAACCGGAAGGCGGCGTCCTGCTGTTCATAGGCAGCGTGAGCGGCTTGCGGGCGTCGCCGGGAACAGCGGCCTATGGCGCAGCGAAAGCCGGCCTGTTGAATGCGGTGCGCTCGCTCGCGGTGGAATGGGCACCCAAGGTTCGTGTGTGCGCGGTGAGCCCGAGTCTCGTCGAAACCGAAGCCGCCACCAGCGCTCACACAGGGTCGTCTCCCGCAAACAGCGAGGCCGCGCTCGACAACATCACCGCGACCATTCCCGCAGGCCGGCTCGCGAAACCCGGCGATATTGCGTCCGCATGTCTATTCCTCGCCTCGCCGCACGCGGCCTATGCGTCGGGCAGCAACCTGATTCTCGAAGGCGGTGGCGAAGTGCCCGCTTTTCTCGCCGCCACCGATCTGCACAAGGCATTCGCCACGAAGCCATAGCCGCATTCACGCGCGCAAGCCTCCGATCCCTGGGGCAACCGACTAGTCCGTTTTGACGATTCTCGCGCCGCACGTGCCCCCTAACCTCTGATCACAACAAATTTCAGACGTGACCACAGAGGAGACAGAATGCAGATCAACGGAACACAAGAGCGCACACCGGCGACGCGCGCGGTGTGCAGGGCATGCAGACTCGCCGTGCTGGCAGCGGCAGCGTCGGCGGCCACGGTTGCCACCCCGGCCTACGCGGGCGACACGGTCAATCTCGGCGCGGACACCACGCTCGACTACACCTTCACGCTCGGCTACGGCCTGGGGATGCGCACACGCGCGCCGAGTGGCAATCTGCTGACGCCCGAGAACATCAATGGCGACGACGGCGACCGCAACTTCGCGAAGAACAAGCTCATCGAGAATCAGGTGAGCCTGCTCGGCGAAGTGAACCTCAAGCACGACGACTGGGGGGTCTTCGTGCGAGCCGACACGTTCTACGATCAGGCGTATCAGCATTCGAACTACAACGACGCCCCCGGCACCGTGAATCACGGCGGCGTCTACAACAACTTCACCGAGCAGGCGACCTACTGGGCCGGCGGGCGCACCCAACTGCTCGCAGCTTACGTCTACAACACGTTCAAGCTCGGCGGCACGAACCTGAACGTGAAGGTCGGCGATCAGGTGGTGGCCTGGGGCGAGAGCGTGTTCTTCCCGAACATCGCCGGCGCGCAAGGCCCTGCCGACGCCACCAAATCGTTCGTAGCCGGCGCCGAGGTGAAAGACATCCTGTTGCCGGTCCCGCAGATTTCGACGCAGTGGCAGATCGCGCCGAACTTCAGCCTGCTCGGCTACTACCAGTTTTCCTTCCAGCCCAATCAGCTGAGCGCGCCGGGCAGCTACATGAGCTATTCGGATGTGGTCGGCCCCGGCGCCGAATACATCATCGGACCGGGCGGCATTCACATTCCGCGCGGCAACGACATTCGCCCGGGCAATAGCGGGCAATGGGGCCTCGGCGCGCGCTGGCGCGTGTTCGGCGACACCGAAATCGGTGCGTACTACCTGCATTACAACGACATGAATCCGAGTGTCGTGACGACCTACTTCCCCACGCTGCAGTATCAGCAGAAGTACTTCGACAACATCAAACTCACCGGCCTGAGTTTCTCCACCGACCTGAACGGCGTCAACGTGGCCGGCGAAACGTCGTATCGGCAAGGCGCCGCCGTGCTCGTGAATACCCCTCTCGGCGCGCAATCCACACGCGGCGACGTCTGGCAGTCGAACCTGTCGGCGATCTATTCGATCGGCCCGACATTCCTCGCCGCGTCGCAAACGCTGGTTGGCGAAGTCTCGTACGTGCACGCCGGCAACCTCACGCCGCTGCTCGGCTCGACGACGATCGCCAACACGCGCAACTCCGCCGCCTTCGAAGTGGCGTGGACGCTCAGCTACAAGAACGTCTTCAATGGCTGGGACGTCGACGTGCCGATCACCTATGCCGACGATTTCACCGGCAAGTCGGCGCTCGCCGGCGCCCTCGGTTCGATGACCGGCGTGGGCGACCACCGTGTCACCGTCGGCGTGAACTTCACGCGACTGAGCAACCTGAAACTCGCACTGGTCTACGCGAAATTCCTAGGCCGCCCGGACCCGACCAATCGTCCGCTCGCCGATCGCGACTATGTGCTGGCTACAGCGACTTACTCGTTCTGATGCTGCATTCCTAGCCTATTGAGCGCCTTGTGCTTCAGGCGCCTTGCAGCATGTATCGCCCTTTGAATCAGCCGTCTTTTTACTGCAAGAGGATTTGGTCATGAGTCGAATTTTTAATCCCGCATTGCGTGTCTGCGTGTTCGCGGCAGGTGCGGCGCTCGCCGCCGCACAAGGCGTCCCATCGTTCGCCAAAACCAGCCCGGACGATCTCGCCAAACTCGAAGGACCGCTCACGCCGATGGGCGCCGAGCGCGCGGGCAACGCCGACGGCACCATCCCCGCGTGGAGCGGCAAATGGTTCGGCACGCCGCCGGGTGTGGATTACAAGCAGGGGCAGCGCTTCCCGGATCCGTATGCGAGCGAGAAGCCGCTCTTCGTGATCACCGCGCAAAACATGCAGCAATACGAAGCGCGCCTCACTGACGGCGAGAAAGCCCTGCTCAAGAAGTATCCCGACAGCTTCAAGATTCCGGTCTATCCGAGCCACCGCGATTTCAGCTACGGCGACGCCGTGTACAAGGACATCCGCCTCTACGCGTCCTCCACCACGATGACGAAAGACCAGAACGGCCTGAAGGACTTCCCGCCGGTCACGCCGTTCCCGGTACCGAAGTCGGGCGTCGAGGCGATGTGGAATCTGCGCTTCGCATCGGCAATCGAAGGCGAAACCGCGACCTACGACCAGGCCGTGGTCTACCCCGACGGCAATGTCGCGTGGGGCAAGGTGCAATATGCGATTTACGGGCCACGCAGCGCCGATCATTTCGATGCGAAGAGCGCGCTGAACGCGAAGAGCTTCTTCCGTCAGACCACCATGCTGCCGTTGTCCGATCGCGGCACGATCATCACCGGCTTCGAGATGTGGGATCAGGAGGGTTCCGACACGCGCCGCACGTGGTCGTATAACCCCGGCACGCGGCGCGTTCGGCAAGCGCCCGAGTTCGGCTTCGATCAACCCGAAGGACCAGGCGGCTTTCGCACCGTCGACGACGACCGCCTCTTCAACGGCTCGGGCGAGCGTTACGACTGGAAGATCATCGGCAAGCGCGAAGTGTATGTGCCGTACGACAACTACAAGCTGATGGACCCGTCGATCAAGTACACCGATCTGCTGACCAAGGGCCATGAGAACACGCAGTACATGCGCTTCGAATTGCATCGCGTGTGGGTGTTGCAGGCGACGCTCAAATCCGGCTATCGCCATCAATACGCGAAACGGGTGCTGTATCTCGACGAGGACACATGGAACGCAGTCGCCGCCGACAACTACGACGCACGCGGCACACTGTGGCGCACCAACTTCGCGCCGACGCTCTATGCGTACGACGCCAAATCGTTCTACTCGACCGCCGTGTTCTATCACGACCTGATCTCGGGCGCTTACTACGCGGACCGTCTGGTCAATCAGGAACCGATGCCGGTGCTCACACGCGGCTCGCAACTGACCGAAGCGTACTTCTCGCCGGATGCAATTCGCGGCGCGGGGAATTGAATTTCATTGCGCTTTAATTCGAGCCCAAGCCGGGTTGCGTTTGACCCGGCGCGCTTTCTTTCTTATCTCCGTTCGCCATGACTTCGACACTTCACACCACACTCGGCGACGAGCTTTATCACGCATGGCGCGAGCGCGCGCCGATTGCGCCTTTCTCGACGCGTGCCGGTGGCTTGTCGCTCGCCGACGCTTACCGCGTGCAGCAGCACTTCGTCGCGCGCCGCATCGAAGCGGGTGAAACCATCGTCGGCAAGAAGATCGGCGTGACGAGCCAGGCCGTGCAGGACATGCTCGACGTGCGCCAACCCGATTTCGGCGTGCTGCTGTCCGGTATGCATTACGTCGCCGGCGAGGACATCCCAACTGAGAAGCTGATCGCGCCGCGAGCGGAAGGCGAAATCGCCTTCTATCTGAAGCACGATTTGCGCGGCCCCGGCATCACGCGAGACGCGGTGCTCGCCGCGACCGAAGCGGTCGGCGCGTGCTTCGAAATCGTCGATTCGCGCATCCGCGATTGGGCGATCCGCATCGGCGACACGGTGGCCGACAACGCGTCATGCGGCGTCTACGTTTTAGGCGATGAACGCGTCGCACCGCACACGCTCGATCTCGCCACTTGCCGCATGACGCTGAACAAGAACGGCGCACTTGCAGCCGAAGGGTTCGGCGCTGCCGCGCTGGGTCACCCCGCCGACGCAGTGGCATGGCTCGCGAACACGCTAGGCGAATTCGGCGTGCCGCTGCTTGCCGGAGAAGTCGTGCTGTCGGGTTCGCTGGCGGCTTTGATCCCCGTCGCTTGCGGTGACCAATTGCATATACGGATAGAAGGCATCGGCAGTTGTTCCGTGCGCTTCGTCTAACCGTTTGACCGACTCTTCCTTAAGGATGCATTGAATGAGCAAGATCAGATGCGCGTTGATCGGGCCCGGCAATATCGGCACCGATCTGCTGTACAAACTGCGCCGCAGCGCGGTGCTCGAACCCGTGTGGATGGTCGGCGTCGACCCGAACTCGGACGGCCTCGCGCGCGCCCGCGAAATGGGACTGAAGACGACAGCCGACGGTATTGACGGCCTGCTGCCCCATCTGGCCGCCGACGACATCCGCATCGCCTTCGACGCCACCTCCGCGTACGTGCACCGTGAGCATTCCGACAAGCTGACCGCACGCGGCGTGCGTGTGATCGATCTGACGCCCGCCGCGATCGGTCCGTTCTGCGTGCCGCCGGTCAATCTCGCCGCGCAGATCGACCAGCAGGCGATGAACGTCAACATGGTCACATGCGGCGGCCAGGCGACCATTCCTATGGTGCACGCCGTTTCACGTGTGCAGCGCGTGGTGTATGGCGAGATCGTCGCGACCGTGTCGTCACGCTCGGTCGGCCCCGGCACGCGCAAGAACATCGACGAGTTCACCCGCACCACGTCACGCGCGATCGAACAGATCGGCGGCGCTGCGGTGGGCAAGGCGATCATCGTAATCAATCCGGCCGAACCGCCGCTGATCATGCGCGACACGATCCACTGCCTGACCGAAACCGATCCGGATGTCGAGGCAATTACCGCCTCCGTGCACGCGATGATCGACGAGGTACGCCAATACGTGCCTGGGTATACGTTGAAAAACGGCCCGGTGTTCGACGGCCGCCGTGTGTCCGTATTCATGGAAGTCGAAGGCCTCGGCGACTATTTGCCGAAATACGCCGGCAATCTCGACATCATGACCGCGGCTGCCGCGCGCACCGCCGAACTGTTTGCCAAACAGATGCTTGCCGCATCACCCGCCACTGCGTAAGGAGCCTTCCATGTCATTAGCAGGAACCCGCATCACCGTCCACGACATGACGTTGCGCGACGGCATGCACCCCAAGCGACATCAGATTTCACTCGACCAGATGCGTTCGATTGCGCGCGGCCTCGACGCCGCCGGCGTACCGTTGATCGAAGTCACCCACGGCGACGGCCTGGGTGGCGCATCGGTCAATTACGGCTTTCCTGCGCATACCGACGAAGCCTATCTGAGCGCCGTGATCGCGGAAGTGAAACAGGCCAAGGTGTCGGCGCTATTGCTGCCGGGCATCGGCACGGTCGATCACTTGCGGCTTGCGCATGAGCTCGGTGTGCGCACGATTCGCATCGCGACGCACTGCACGGAAGCAGATGTGTCCGAGCAGCACATCGGCCTTGCCCGTAAGCTGGAAATGGACACGGTGGGCTTTCTGATGATGGCGCACATGTCGCCGCCGGAGCAGCTCGCAAGCCAGGCGAAGCTGATGGAATCGTATGGTGCCAACTGCATCTATATCACCGACTCGGCCGGTTATATGCTGCCTGACGATGTGACTGCGCGCATTGGTCTCGTTCGCGCCGCATTGAAGCCCGAAACGGAGCTGGGCTTTCACGGGCATCACAATCTTGCAATGGGCGTTGCCAATTCGATTGCGGCGATTGCTGCCGGAGCCAATCGTATCGACGCGGCTGCCGCGGGCCTTGGCGCCGGCGCTGGAAACACGCCGATGGAAGTTTTTGTCGCGGTGTGCGAGCGGATGGGGATTCAGACTGGTGTTGATGTCTTCAAGATTTCAGATGTTGCTGAGGATCTCGTTGTACCGATTATGGATACGCCGATTCGGATTGATCGTGATGCGTTGACACTTGGGTATGCTGGGGTTTATTCGTCGTTCTTGCTTTTTGCCAAGCGGGCCGAAACGAAGTATCGGGTTCCGGCAAGGGATATTCTCGTTGAGATGGGGCGGCAGCGGTTGGTGGGGGGGCAGGAGGATATGATCGAGGATACGGCGATTACGCTCGCCAGAGGGCGGGGGGTGATGGTCTAGGTTTTTTGGTTTTGAACGGTATGCCCCTGCTCATGGACCGGCAGAATCAATCGATCACATGCCAGCGCGGCGCACCCGTGTTGTGTCGAGATTCGACAAAACTCCTCGGCGCGTGCGGCGCTGAAACCCGTAAAAGGTCATCCCGTTAGCCCCGCCGAAGCGGGGTATATTCTGCTACCCGTTCTCCATGGTCAGCAAATCCGTGAGGAACTTGTTCTGAACCTTGCGTAGGTCGAAGACGCACTGTTGATATAGGGCGGGATACATGGAGCCGTCTGGGTTAGTCTCCCATCCTGCCCCCGCGTCGCGCGGCAACTCACAGAATTTCACCCCGTTATCCTGCGCCGCCATATAGGCATCAAGCACTGCTCTGTGCCCGTTGCCAGCCGGGATTTTTTGCACGTACTTTCTTGTACAGCAGCTTGTTCTTCTCAACCATATCCGCTTGCAAACCGGCGAAGCATTGCGCATCGGAAAAACCACCGCCCAAGTGCTTCAAACATTCTGGGTCTGTCTTCGCCAATGCCCACTTAGAAGATATGGCGAGGACAATAACTGCCGAGAGTTGCCTAGTGAGATGCATCATAGACCCCCGATGCGAAAAGACGCGCTTCCGAGTAACGACGCGGGCGAAGCCCTGGATTGCTACCGATGCGATACGTTAGGACGAAATCGAACATTCCACTGTAACTTCCTGTGTTGACCTTTCGAATTATTTCATCGGCTCCCGCATTTTGACTAGTGAGTGGCGGCGACGTCGTCCGCGCTCATCGGAACAAAGCTGGTCGCATGCTCTTTGCGGTGTGGGCTGTCTGCTGCAGCCCGACTCAAATGAGTCTGTGCGCCGCTCATGTCTGCGCGTTGTCACTATTGTGATGGATCGCGAATATGACATATCTACAGACTGTAGTGATATGCCGCTTACTCAGGGCAATTGCATGAAGCTCACAAGCCCAGCAGGCTGGCACGATATTGGTCGTTGGCGCAGGCCTTAAGGCGACGTGTCTTCAGTCCTGCCTTTGTGTTTGTATCGCGCTTGAGCAGATTCATGGCGATACGACGCAGGATCGCGAAGTTCTGCGCGGCGTTCTCGACTCTCACACGACACTGGTCTTCGCCAAAGGCCATGTCGAGTACCCAGTGCATGTTGTTTTCGATGCGCCAGTGCGAACGTACTGCATGAGCGATCCGGCACGCGTTGGCGGGCAGGCTGCTGATGTAGTAACGCCGCTGCGTCGAGGCGACTCCGGCGACTCCGGCGATTTCGCGCGTCGCCTCGATCATGACCACCGGGCGCGGTCCCGGCCAGCGCGCGTCCACCTTGCCGGGCCAGCGTGAGGAGATATCCTGGGCCACGCAGTGTCGCGTCTCGATACGCCCATGATCCTTTTCGATCTCGCGGTATTCGTCAAACGTGCCAGCGTGCAGTTCTGGCCAACGTTCCAGTGCGTCAAAGACCTCTGGATACCCAGCTCATAGAGTGGAACAGCGTCTATTCGACGTCATCCTCGGCAGCCATCGTTGGCTTTCCCCGGTCAACGCACTGGTTGCCTTCGCCCGCTTTGCGCGGGCATTTTTTTGGTGCCTGCGTGGGCTACTTTATATCCCGGGAATTGTTCCATAGGACAACTCCGATTTTCGGAAAACCGTTGTATGCGGCTCAGGGGGGACAATAAGTCCAAACTATTTTCTCTCATCTGGCGCTAGTTTACGGGCCGTTGCAAATAAGCATAACGAACGGACTAGATGAACAACAAAAATTATCGGCTGGTATTCAGCCGACTGAGAGGAATGCTTGTCGCCGTCGGGGAAACCGCTGCGGCAAGCGGCAAGCAGGCAGGACAGATCACCGTAAGCGGCAGCAAATCACATGGTGTGATTTTTTCGTTGCGTCAGATTGCGTTCGCCGCGCTAGCGCTCCTTGGCGCGCTGCCTTCGCTGTCGGGCGCGCAGATTGTTCCGGGCGGGGCGCACGCCCCGTCCGTGGTTCAGACACAGAACGGTCTTGATCAGGTGAACATCAACCGGCCCTCGGGCGCCGGCGTGTCGATGAACACGTATGGCCGGTTTGACGTGCCTTCGAAAGGCGCGATCCTGAACAACTCGCCGACCATCGTCCAGACGCAACAGGCCGGCACGATCAACGGCAACCCGAACTTTGCAGCGGGCCAGTCGGCGAAGATCATCGTCAACCAGGTCAACAGCGCAAGCGCTTCGCAGTTGAACGGGTTTCTCGAAACTGCGGGCAATCGCGCGGAAGTTATCATCGCCAATCCGTCCGGCATTTCTGTCAATGGCGGCGGATTCATCAATACGTCCCGGGCCATTCTGACGACGGGTACGCCGAACTATGCGGCCGATGGCTCGGTCTCGGGATTCAACATCACGGGCGGCAACATTACGGTCAGTGGCGCGGGGTTGAACGCGTCGAATGTCGACCAGGTGGATTTCCTGGCCCGCGCTGTACAAGCTAACGCGGCGATCTACGCGAAGAACCTGAACGTCGTCACGGGAGCGAACAGCGTCGACCACGACACGCTTTCGGCAACGCCGATTGCAGGCGATGGCCCCGCGCCGGGTGTCTCCATCGACGTAAGCAACCTTGGTGGTATGTACGCGAATCGCATCGTCCTCGTGGGCACAGAGGCAGGTGTAGGTGTTTCGCTCAAGGGCGTCGTAGCAGCGAATGCCGGCGACCTGGTGCTCACCACACAGGGCAAGCTGAAACTCGCGAGTCAGGCGAGCGCAAGCGGCAATATCAATATTTCGGCGCATGACGGCATCGACAACAGCGGCACGACCTACGCGCAGCAGAACGTCAGCCTGAGCACGTCCGGCACGCTGACCAACAGCGGCATGATTGCCGCGCAACAGAACACGACCGTCAGCGCGGGCGAGGTGAATTCGACCGGGACGCTCGCATCAGGCGTGAACGGCGACGGCTCGCTGGCACAGTCAGGCGACCTGAACGTGAGCGCGTCCGGCGCGGTCACGGCGACCGCCCGCAATGTGGCGGGCGGCAATGCGGCGGTCAGCGGCGCTGCGCTCAATCTCGCGGGCAGCACGACATCGGCCAACGGCGCTATCACGCTTGCGGCGAGCAGCGGCGACCTGAACGTGTCGGGCGCGACCACGAGCGCAGGCGGCACGCTCGACGCACGCGCAAGCGGCACGCTTACCAATGACAACGGCGCGATGTCCTCGGGTGGCGCGCAGACCATCATGGCGGGCGCACTCTCGAACCGCGGCGGCCAGATGGTTTCGGGCGGCGCGCTGACCGAAAACGTCTCGGGCGCGACGAATAATGCGGGCGGCACGATGCAGGCGAACGGCGCGATCTCGGCTGCGTCTGGCTCGCTCGACAATTCGGGTGGTCATATTGCCTCGCTCGATGCTGACGGCGTGAACATCGCGACGAGCGGCCTGCTCAACAACGGCGCGGGCGGCAGCATCGGCGGCAACGGTAACGTCACGTTGCAGGCCGGACAGATCGACAATGCGGGGTCTATCACTGCCGTTCAGAGCCTGATTGCGTCGGCGGTAGAGACTCTGTTCAACAGCGGCACGTTCGCGATCAACGCGAACATGACGCTCTCGACGGGCTCGACGCTGACGAACGCGGGCCAATTGGGCGCTGCCGGCGCGTTCGTGCTTTCGGCGCGGACCTTCGACAATAGCGGCGGCACGGCCAGCGCCAACCAGTTCACGCTGAATGCGGCGAATCTCGTCAATCATGCGGGCACGATTACCCAATACGGCCTGACGTCGATGGGCTTCAATGTCAGCGGAACGTTCGACAATTCGAACGGCGGCACATTCCAGACCAACAGCACCGACCTGACGCTTGCGCCTGGCTCGCTCGTCAATGACGGCGGTACGATCCTCGACGCCGGAACGGGCACGCTGACGATTGCACCGGGCAATGGTGTGGGCTCCGTCTCGAACGTCGGCGGCCGGATCATCACGGCTGGACAGCTCGCCGCGCAGGCCGGCAGCCTGAACAATGCGAACGGCGTGCTCGCCGCTCAGGGCAATCTCGCGGCGAACATCGCGGGCAACGTGGACAACACACAGGGCGCGGTGCGCTCGCTGTCGTCGCTCTCGCTCGCGAGCGGCGGCACGCTGACGAACACGAACGGACAGATCCAGTCCGGCACAGGGGCGGCCGGCGACGCGAGCACGCTCGCAGTACGGGCCGCATCCGTCGGCAATACCAACGGTCTCGTCGGCAATCTCGGCATGGGCAATACGACCGTACACGGCGGCAGCCAGACCGTGAACACGGGCGGCGTGATGACGGGTAACGGCGACGTCGCCGTCGATACCTCGGCGCTTGTGAACACGAAGAACGGCCAGCTCGGTGGTCAGATAAGCGGCGTGAACGTCTCGGTGCAGGCCGATACGGTCGATAACAGCGCCGGCCAGATTGGCAACCTGACCGGCTCGAACGGCAATGTCGCGATCACGACGACGGGCGCGGTCACGAACACGAACGGCCAGATCGGCGCGACACATAACCTTTCCGTCAACGCTGCGGCACTCACGGGCGGCGGCGCATACACTGCGGCCAGTGATGTCGCGGTAGCCGTACAGGGCGATTTCGCGCCCACCCCCGATTTGCAGTTCGCAGCGGGCCATGACCTGACCTTTACGTTGCCGGGCACATTCAGCAACGGCGCGACGCTGGTAGCGGCGAACAACCTCGGCATCAACGCGGGCGATATCACCAACAGCGGCGTGCTGATGGCGGGTAGCACGCTCACGACGCACTCGAACACCCTTGAGAATACAGGCGCGATTGTCGGCGGCAGCGTCTCGCTCAACGCGAACAGCACGATATCCAATGTCGGGCCGACTGCGCTCATAGGCGCAACGGACAGCAACGGCAAGCTCGAACTGCTGGCGCAGGACATCGAGAACCGCGACGACACGACGATGACCGACACGCAGGCGACGACTGCGATTTACGGTCTCGGCAAGGTCGTCCTCGCGGGTGGCAGAAACGCGGACGGCAGTTACAGCAACGCGAACCTGATCCGCAACCAGTCGGGCCTGATCGAATCGGCTGGAGATATGGAACTGCACGCCGGCCAGGTCACGAACACCCGCACGACGATGACGACCACCGGCCTGAACCAGCCGGTCGATCCGGCATTGCTGGATCAGCTCGGTATCAGCCTCTCAGGATGCACGGCGGTCAATGTGGCCGCCTGCTCCGGTCAGGATGTGGGCTGGTCCAGTGCGGACCCGAGCATGATCGGCGGCGTCAATATCGAACCGCCGCACGGCGGGCAGTGGAACAGCGGCTACCAGTACACGACCTATACGGGCGTGGCGGTGGCGAACCTGATCGCGACTATCAGCCCGCAGGCGCAGATCGTTGCGGGTGGGAATCTGGACACGTCGACGGTGGGGCTGTTCCAGAACTACTGGAGCGCGGTCGCGGCCGTCGGCAACATCGCGGCGCCCGTCACGCTCGACCAGAACAGCTGGCAAGGCCAGGGCGCGCCCGCAGTACAGGTCACGTATGCGGGCTACTACCACTACAACAACTACGACAACTCCGAGCACAACTGGACATTGCCGTTCGGCAATGCGCCGTTTGTCGGCTCGAATCCGGGCGGCTACCAGGCAGCGCCCGCCGATATCCGCTATTACGCCCTCCCGAGCTATGAATCGAGCTTTGTCGCGGGCGGGACGCTTTCGGGCACGGGCGTCAACATCGATAACAGGGCGGGCAACGCGGGCATTCCGTCGATGGGTCTCGCACCCGGTCAGGCAATGTCCGGGGTGAAGGTGAGCACGGTCAACGGCGGCGCGGACATGATCGATCCGGTCATTGCGGGCGCGACGGCGGTGAACGTCCTGAGCAACCTGACCGTCCCGCAGGGCGGCCTGTTCAAGCCGGTTACGTCGCCAGGGGCCGGCTACCTGATCGAAACGAATCCGGCCTTCACGAACCAGAAGACATTCATTTCGAGCGACTACTACCTGCAACAGCTTGGCCTGAATCCGCAGACGACGGAAAAGCGTCTCGGTGACGGTTTCTACGAGCAG
Organism: Paraburkholderia sp. IW21; assembly: GCF_041321145.1. Classification (NCBI taxonomy): domain Bacteria; kingdom Pseudomonadati; phylum Pseudomonadota; class Betaproteobacteria; order Burkholderiales; family Burkholderiaceae; genus Paraburkholderia; species Paraburkholderia sp. IW21. Next base: position 184,766 of record NZ_JBGGWA010000006.1, read on the forward strand.
CAGCTTGTGCGCAACCAGATTACATCGCTCACAGGCAAGGCCGTGCTCGGTCCGTACACCGACCTCCAGTCGATGTATGAGTCGCTGCTTGCCGCAGGCGCATCGCTCTCGCAGTCGCTGGATTTACCGCTCGGCATGAGCCTGTCGCCTGAGCAGGTGGCAGCGCTCACGAGCAACGTCATCATCATGCAGACTGAAGTGGTTGACGGCCAGTCCGTGCTTGTGCCGGTCGTCTATCTCGCGAAGGCGAGCCAGCAGAACATGAACGGGCCGCTGATTGCGGCAACCGACATCGACATACAGAACGCACAGACCTTCACCAGCAGCGGCACGGTGCAGGCGGGTAATACGCTATCGATCCAGGGCAACCAGATCAGCAACGCATTCGGCGCGCTGCAAAGCGGCGGCCTGATGTCGCTGACGACGAAGGGTAACGTCGACCTGACTTCGGCCACGGTGAACGCGGGAAGCCTTGCGCTAAACGCGGGCGGCGATCTGCTTCTGAATACGGCGGTGAAGACCGTTGACCAGATCAGCGCGACAGGTGCCACACGCACCGCGACCACGCTCGGCCCTATCGCGAACCTGAACGTTGCCGGCAATGCGGTCATCGTCACGGGCGGCAATGTCGAGCAGAACGCAGGCAACCTGAATGTCGACGGCAACCTTGGCATGGCCGTCGTCGGCAACTACAACATCGGCGCGGTGCAGACCGGCGAACACAAGGTCGTTGCGGGCGCGAACGGCGTATCGAATACGAACGTCAACCAGACGACCGGCAGTACCGTGAATGTTGGCGGCGTCTCACAGATCGGCGTGGGCGGCGACCTGACGGCGACGGGCGCAAACATCAACCTCGGCGGCGGTGTTGTCGCAGCGAACGGCAATGTGACGCTCCAGGCGGCGAAAGCAACTTCCACCACCGACAGCAACAGCTCAGGTAGCGACAGTCACGGCAGCTATTCGGAGTCGCTGCATCGGTCGGACGACACGCTGACGGCGACGACGCTCAATGCGGGCAATTCGCTGACCGTGGCATCCGGCAAGGACATCAACATTACCGGCAGTGCGATCAGTCTTGACAGGGGAACGGCGACGCTTGCGGCAACGGGCAGCGTCAACATTGGTGCGGCGACAGAAACGCACGTCGATAACTCGCAGGAACAGCACAAGCACAGCAATGTGGTGAGCGGCAAGGAGGTCAGAAGTTCCAGCAATTCGACGGCGACCGTCAGTCAGGGCAGTCTCGTCTCGGCGGACGCCGTGCAGATCGCAAGTGGCAAGGATATTAACGTCGCGGGCAGTACGATTGTCGGGACGAACGACGTTGCGCTCAGTGCTGCGCATGACGTGAACATCACGACGACGCAGAATACCGCGCAATCATCAAGCGCCTACGAGGAAAAGCGCACTGGCCTGGGCACGAGTGGCCTGACGGTGACTGTCGGCACTAACAATCTCGCAACGACGAACGAGGCGTCGAGCGTCACGAACAATGCGAGCACGGTCGGCTCGATCAACGGTGACCTCTCGATTCAGGCAGGCAACACGCTCCACGTTACGGGCAGCGATCTTGTCGCGGGCGGGAACCTCGCTGGCACGGCGGCGAACGTCATCATCGATGCTGCAACCGATATCTCGCACCAGGCGCAGACGCAGAAGACCAGCAGCAGCGGTCTCACGATCGGGCTTGCGGGGTCGGTGGGCGATGCGATAAACAACGCGTATTCAGAGTCGCAGGCTGCCAGCCATTCCGCCAGCAGTGGCAATGACCGTGCGGCTGCGCTGCACAGCATCGCGGCGGCGGGTGACGTTGGGCTGGTCGGCATGGGGGCAAAAACGCTGGCCGATGGCGGCAAGCCGGACATCGGTATCAAGGCCAGCATCGGTTCGAGCAGGAGCCAGAGCCAGTCGTCCGAGGATGAGGCAACGCAGCGTGGCACCAGTGTGCAGGCAGGCGGCGCGGCAGCATTCGTCGCAACGAACGGCGATGTGACCATCGCCGGGTCGAACGTGAGCGCGAATGATGTCGTGCTGGCTGCGAAGAACCAGGTGAACGTCATCAACACGACGGACACCGACTCGACGCGCAGTTCGAACAGTTCGAGCAGCGCAAGCATTGGCGTGCAGTACACGGCGGGCGGCGGCTTTGGCGTCTCGGCGGCGATGGCCAACGCACACGGCGATGCGAACAGTGACGCGTCGATCCAGAACGCCTCGCATGTCACGGGCGCGAACAGCGTCACGGTGATCTCGGGGGGCGATACGAACATCATCGGCTCGCAGATTGCCGGCAAACAGGTCACGGCCGACGTTGGCGGCAATCTGAACATCGCGAGTGTGCAGGACGTGACGAACAGCGCCGCACACCAGAGCAGCGCGGGCGGCGGCTTCACGATCAGCCAGGGCGGCGGCAGTGCGAGTTTCAGCGCACAGAACGGTCATGCCGATTCGAACTATGCAGGCGTGAATGAACAGGCCGGGATCATGGCGGGCGACGGTGGATTCAACGTCAACGTCAAGGGCAACACGGGGCTGACCGGCGCAGTGATTTCCAGTACGGCGGACGCATCGAAGAACAGTCTGACCACCGGCACGTTGACCTATTCCGATATCCAGAACCAGTCGCACTATGACGCCAGCAGCAACGGTATCAGCGCGGGTGTGGGCTTCGGTGGCAGCACCGGCAAGTCGGTCGGACCCGGCTCGGTAAGTGGTCATCCCGGTGTATCGCCGATGATTTCGCAGAACGACAGCGGCGACCAGAGTGCGACAGCGCGTAGCGCCATCAGCGCGGGCACGATCACTATCACGGACGACGCGCACCAGACGCAGAACCTTGCGAGCCTGAGCCGCGACACGACGGACGCGAACGGCACGGTTGCGAAAACGCCGGACGTGAACGATATCCTCAACAGGCAGGCTGACACGATGCAGGCCGCCCAGGCGGCAGGCCAGACGGTGTCGCAGGGCATCGGCGCGTATGCGGATATGAAACGCGACGATGCGGTTACTGCGCTCCAGGCTGCGAAGGATCGGGGCGATACCGCTGGCATGGCCGCAGCGCTGGCTGATTACAACAACTGGCGCGAAGGCGGTGATTCGCGTGCAGAATTTCACGCGGCGGGCGGCGCGCTGATCGGTGGGCTGGGTGGCGGGACCGCGTTCAGCACGATTGGCGGCGCTGCCGGTGCGGGTATGTCCTCCCTTCTTGCGCCGCAGACGAAGGAACTCAGCGACGCTGTGGCGGGTGCGACCGGCTCGTCGCTGATCGGCAACCTGGCGGGGAACATCGCATCGGGCATGGGTGGTGCGATCATCGGCGGGTCGGCCGGCGCGGCAGGCGCGTCGAACGTGAACCTCTACAATCAGGGCAACAACAAGGACGAGGACAAGGCCCGTCATCTTGTCGAGCAGGCAATCGGCGTGCCCCCCGGTACGACACAGGGACAGTCGATTGGTGCGCTGATCGACCAGTTTATCGGGATGGTCAAGGGCGGCGCGGCTGCGAAGATGGCTGAGTCCCCCTCGGACCTGGCTGCTCAGGGTGTTGCGAACGGGTTGAATGCCGTGGTGGGTACGGGCGGCGGCAAGCCACCCACTGCAAGTCCAGGAGTCGTGCTTGCGGATTCCACTGCTGCGAACGCCATACCGGGAACAGCGGGGTATGTGCCCAGTAATGCGACGCTCAATAGTAGGAACAGCGACGGCGCGAAAGGCAATGTCAACGTTGAGCCAGGTGCGACGCCTGATTCAAATGAGGTTCGTGCTGGGCAAGGGTTGGCGAATGCCGGATATGATGTGGCCCATCAGCCCACAGCGAATTCGCAGGGGATCCCTGATGTCCGAACGGCGGATCTGTCGATAAATGGTGTTGGGCAAGTCGATGTATACACACCCAAAAATACCAGTCCAAATGGCATCGTTCGAAACATCGAAGGGAAATTCGACCAAGCCAATGGGGTTGTTGTGCAGGCTGATTTATCGGAAGCCGATATGAATTCTATTGCGGCACGAACATGGGGCAAGCCCAACGGAAATAACTTCAATACGATCTTCTTTCAGAATTCAAGTGGACAAGTATTCCGCTTTGATCGACCGACTTTAGGGAAATAGCGATGGCAAAGTTCGCGTGTAGATGTGGTCATGTCATAAACTTGATCGTCTCACCGAGTGAGAGCGAATGGAGGCTTATTCCAGAGGAGACGCTTGAAAATGTAGGAAATGCTCTGGATGAAGGAAAGGCGGTTGACGGTGAGTATTTTTACGAAATGCTTCGCGGAAAAGAAATCACGGTGTATCGCTGCCCTTCCTGTGGTCGCCTGCACTTAGAGGAAGCAGGGCGAAACAAGTTTGTGACTTACGTGAAGGAAGTCATTAGCTAATCTGACAAACAGCAAACCCGGCCGCGGCCGGGCTTGCTGTTTGTGGAGTGTTTCAATCCGGCGTGATGACGAGCCTGCCCTGTTCGACCTGGATCCTCACGTGCTGTCCGGGTGGGAATCGAACTCATCATGAAAATCCGAAGGAGGCTGGCGGCACTGCCGCTCACAGCCCTGGTATCGCTCGCGTCGAACGCGCAGCATGCGCCGACGCCAGCCGATGAAGCCGCCGCCGCACGGGCCAACGCCGAGCAGAACCAGCTGTGCGTTCGACCCTCCCGACATTCGAGGGCTTCCACTGCTGCCGGTCGAGACGCCATGCTTCCGCATCGGCAGGTTCGCGCTCGATGTCCCGACGCCGCTGGCCTATCGGACAGACGGGGCAGGCACTGTATGCGGGGATCGACTATGGCCGCGTGTTCGGCTGGCGTGCGGCTGCGCGGATCGCACAAATCGCCAAACGCTTCTTCGATACTGAGTACGTCTTCCTGCATCGCTTATTCCAGGGCATAAAACCCAGAGTAAACACGCTTTCAACCGGGCTTACAACGACCTCGCCGCTATCTGTAACGTTTCGTGCAATTGCCCTGGCCGCTTGCTTAACATTTTTGATTTTTCAGACCAGTCTTATATCAATCGCGTTCAAACCCGGCGAGTCTCGGCCAATTGATCTTGTTCAACCACGAGCAGGAGCTAACGGCCAACCTCCCCGGCCTTGTAAAACGTCGCCGCGCTGAAGGGAGATTGTTTAAGGATGGGGATTACGATGCAAGCCATTAAAATTATAGCTACTGCTATTTTCCTTGTTGCTTTTTCGTCTGCATTTGCAGATTCCATTTGCGAACAAAAAGCAAAAACACGGGACGACTTTCTGACATGCACCGACGTCGACACGGACAAGACAATTTCGAAGGCCAAAAAACTTTATGAAAGCATCAGACAAAATACCAAAGGAGAAAAACAAGTCGCACTTGATGCGAATTTCCAGATTTGGAAAGATAAGTTCAAGTCAGATTGTTCCGTTGTTGCGTTCGCGTTTAATGAATGGGGCGACGGCTACATGCCGGATACTGATTTTCAAGTAGCGGCATGTCGATCGAAAATCGCGAGTCAGGAGTTGGATTTTTACAAATGGCTGGCCTGTCCAGACGACATGGAAACGTCGAGCGTCCCAAAATGTGCGGCAATAAAGAAAATTCTGGGCGAAAACAAATGAAATATGGCCACGTTTCCGTGGACTGACTTGTCAGACGAGCCAGAATTTTCTTTAAAGTCATTTGCGTCCTCTTGAAGCGGCCATAAATCGCAACGTCAGGGTTCCACTCTACCAATACGAGCACGATGCACTTGTGTCTATCCTGTCCAATTCTGGAGCAGGTAGAAGGGACCGCGACTCGTGGCCAGGAACCCTTTCCAGATTTCATCACCCCTCGAATACATGCCGCAAAGGCGGTGGCGCTCCGCCCTCGCGCACCTTGATCTCCACCACCTTTCTCGCCGTACTCGAAGGCCGTACATCCGCCGCATCGAGATAAAACTGCGAGTACCAGTCGCGCATCTGATACAGCGGTCCATCGCCCTCGCACAACAGCGGATTGTCGATACGCGTCTTCGTGTCCCAGATCGCCACGTCTTCATAAAACGCGGCCTGCGCCTGCTTCGAATAAGCTCGCGCAATCTCCATGTTCTGTTCGTCGGATAAGCCCGGCACCTTCTTCACCATCACGCCGTAACGCAACTCGAAACTGTTCATGTCGATCGGCACATGGCAGTTCAACAGAATCGAATGAATCGGATGGCCGCCGCTCTGCCCCGTCATCTCGGTGATGTGATACGCCGGGCCAAAGTAAGTGGACAAAGCGATCAGTTCGTCGTCGCCGAGGCGTTCGCTGCGGCCAACCAGCAGTTGTGTCGCCTTGTGCCCTTCGAACAGATTGGCAAAGTAATCAACCGGCGCGCCGTGCACGGTCGCAAAGTGCGCCATGTCCGAAATGTTGTCGACCAGCTCGCGGCAGTTGGTGCCGATCACCATCAGATCCACGACCCAATCGGACCATTCGTCGGAGAAGCACGCATCGATACGGGGAATGGCCACTTCCTCAGCCGGCGCATTGCCTTCGGGATCGTGCCAGATGAACAGCAGCTGATTTTGCTCACAAGTCTGCCAGGTGCCGATTTTGGCTTTCGGCGGAATCCGCTTGCAGTAAGGAATCGACTGGCAATTGCCTTCGCCGTCCCATTGCCAGCCGTGAAACGGACACACGAGCGTGTCGCCGTCCACGCGGCCGGTGCTCAGATCGGCACCCATATGCGGACAATAGCCGTCCACCACATTCACGCGACCTTGCGAATCCATGAACGCAGCAAGGCGCCGGCCGAAGATGTTCAGCGTGTGCGGCTTGCCGTCCTTGTATTCGCTCGCGAGACCGAGGCAATGCCAGCCGCGTGCGTAACGCTGCACGAGCGGCTGCGATTCAATTTTGTACGGACGTGCGGACATCTCTTATCTCCTCCAATGGAAAAGACGGCACTTCGTCATAGCCGCCGTCATCAGTGTTCTTGCGAAGCGCGCAACCATTCGCGCTCACGCCTGACGATAGACGTGGCGCACACCGCTTTCATCGTCCCGACGGACTAGGGACTTCAGCTACCCGCTAGCGCCCCGGATTTCCATGTTCGAGCGCAGCCGGCTCGACGTTGCCGGCAGCCGACGCAGCGCCGCGCACGGGTGCACCCGGCACGCCTGTCGCGTTCACCACATTCGCCACATTCGCCACATTGGGCAAATTCGGCACATTCGCCACGGCCACATCCGCCACAACACCACGATCACGTGGCCGCCGCTCTGCCCGCTCGACGCCGAGCCATGCCGCCAGCGCCGGCAACAAAAACACCGCGCCGAACAGATTGACGAGGAACATGAAAGCCAGCAGCACGCCCATATCGACCTGGAACTTCAGCGCGGAAAACGCCCATGTCCCCACGCCGATGAACATCGTCACCGCGGTAAACAAGGCGGCCGTGCCACGTTGGCGCATCGCCGCAGCGAACGCGTCGGGCAACGTGGCGCCCCCGCGTACCTCATGCTGCAGCCGTTCGTACAGGTAGATGCCGTAATCCACCCCGACCCCCACGCCGAGCGTAATCACCGGCAACGTGGCGACCTTCAGGCCGATGCCGAGCCGCGCCATCACCGCATTGCACAAAATCGACACCACCGTCAGCGGCACGACGATGCACAACACGGCGCGCCACGACCGGAACGTCACGAAGCACAGCAACGCGATCGCGCCGAAGATCGACAGCAGCATCGCCACCTCGGCGTCGCCGACCGCTTCGTTGGTGGCGGCCATCACGCCGACGTTGCCGCCCGCGAGCCGGAATGCGACATTCGGCGTGTGATCTTCCGCCGCCAGCCGTTTGATCTCATCGACGATATGCGCGATCGTCTTGCCCTCGTGATTGGCGGTGTAGATCAACACCTGAATCGCCTGGCAGTTCTCGGTGTTCATGCCGTTGTCCGGATCGAACGCGCTCGCGCCTTGCGTGAGGCCGTCGCTCGAACGCGGCAGCGCGCCCCAGCGCGGATTGCCTTCGTTGAAGGCGGCAATCGAAATCTTCGCGAGCGAAGGCACGCTTACTACCGACTGCACGCCCGCCACACCGCGCATCTCCATCTCGAAGCGCTCGATCGCGCTCATCACCGGGTAATGCAGACAGGCGTCGTCGAAACCGCTGGTCTCCACGATTACCGCGAGCGCGTCGACGCCGATGTTGTACTGACTCGTGATTCGCGCGTTGTCGAGGTTGTAGCGCGAGGTGCTGCGCAACTCGGGCGCGCCGACGCCGATGTCGCCAATCTGCAGATTGCGCGACTCTTTCGCGCCGAACGCGAGCAACAGCAGCGCGATCGCGAAGACGCCGAGCGCCGGCGCGGGCCGCGCGAACATCGCGAAGCGCGTCCACAAGCGGCCGCCGCCTTGCGCCGCACGGCTTTGCGCGCGCGCCAAAGTGCCAGCCTCCAGCCGCGTGTACGACAACAGGATCGGCAGAAACACCTTGTTGGTGACGATCATCAACAGCACCCCGAGGCACGCCGTGACGCCGAGCTCCCGCACGATCTCGATCTGGATGCGCATGATCACCATGAAACCGAGCGCATTCGTCAGCAACGCAACCGTGCCCGGCACGAACAGCTTGCGAAACGCGTCGCGTGCGGCATCGGTCGAGGACATGCCGGCGACCAGCGCCTGCTTCCACGCATTCGTCATCTGCACGGCATGCGAGACGCCGATCGAAAAGATCAGGAACGGGACGAGGATCGACATCGGATCGATACCGAGGCCGAGCACCGGCAACGCGCCGAGCAGCCACACCACCGGCAGCAAGGCGACGAACAGCGCGAGCACCGTGGTCTTCGCCGAACGCGTGTACGCAAACAACAGCGCAGCGGTAATCAGAAACGCGAGCGAGAAAAAGCCGATCACGCCGCTGATCCCCGCCTCCACATCGCCGACCAGTTTCGCAAAGCCGATGATGTCGACCTCGACATCCTGGTTCGAATAGCGCGCGCGAATCTGTTCGAGCTGCCGCGCCACCGCGCCGTAATCCAGATGCTTGCCGGTAACGGGATCCGTCTCGCGCAACTCCGCGCGAATCAGCGCGGAATGCAGGTCGTTGCCGACCAGTCTGCCGATCTGCCCGGAGCGGGCGACGTTGCGGCGCACTTTGGCGAGATCGTCAGGATTGCCGCTGCTGAACTGGCCGGGCACGACCACGTCGCCGCGAAAGCCCGCTTCCGTCACCTCCGTATAGCGCACGTTCGGTGTAAACAGCGAGAACACCCGCGAGCGATTCACGCCGGGGATGAAGAACACGTCGTCAGTCGCGTGACACAGGTCGTCCATGAACGCCTGGTTGTAGATGTCGCCGCGCCCCTTCCAGCGCAGACTCACGAGGATCGTGTTCGCGCCCGGAAAGGCGCTCGCATAGCGGTTGAACACCTGCATGTACGGATGCTGCATCGGGATCATCTTGTTGAACCCGGGATCGAGCCGCAAGCGCGTCGCGGAGCAACCCAGCGCGACCGTCAACGCGAGGCACAGCGTCAGCAGGATGCGCCGGTGCCGCATGATGGCGTCGGCGCAACGCTCGACAAAACGTGAAAGACGGGACGAGGAAGAATAGGACGAAGCGTTCATGATGCGTCTCACGGCAAGACAACTTGGAGCGCGGCGGGCGTGGCGAATGCGTGGCCAGCGAGCGCGCTATGAAGGGTCGGCAAACGCAGCCGCGAGTTCAGGAAGGCGACGCGCCGGATGACGCAAGCGCGAACCGGCCTGTGGGCGATACTGGCAGCAACGACACGCCCGCTTCCCCGCCCAGCGCAAGCTCGCCCTGCCCGGCGCCGACCACGGCAGCAAGGCTCTGCACGCCACCCACCTTGCGTACCGCGAAGCGCTGTCCGTTATCGCGCGAGGTGACGATCGCGCCGCCCTGGCCGACCAGCACCAGCTCGCCATCGGCAAGTTGCACGGCGCCGAAATACGAAGTGCCGACGCGGCTATCGATATGCGTCCACGTGTCGCCCTGATCGGTACTGCGCAGCACGTTGCCGCGCATGCCGTACGCGAGCCAGTCGCCGTTAGCCAGCTTCAGCACGCCGAATAGCGATCCCTGATAAGGCACGGGCCGCTTCTCCCAGCTCGCGCCGTTGTCGGTCGAGCGCAGCAGCGTGCCGGTTTCGCCGGCGATCATCAAACGGCCACTCGAATCGCCGGCAATCGCGTTCAGATGACGATCGTCGGCGGGCGTTTTCTGTTGGGCCCATGTCGCGCCCGCGTCGTGCGAGACGAACAGCTGGCCGAAGCTGCCGCTGGCGAATACCAGTCCATCCGCATTGCCCCACACGGACAGCAGCGGGTCCGAATGCTTGCGCTCGAAGCGCACTTCGCTCCAGTGCGCGCCGCCATCGACGGTGCGCACGATCCAGCCGTCGTGCCCCACCGCGATGCCGATACGCGGTGAGATGAAGAACACCTGGGTAAGTGCCGATGCTTCGTCGGACGTCACGGCGGCTCGCCGCCAGGATGCGCCCGCGTCGTCGCTCAAGAGGATCACGCCGCGCTCGCCAACCGCGACGAGCCGCGTGCCCGCTCGGGCGAGCCCGTTGATCTGCAAGCGATCGGCCTGAATGGCGGTGGCCGCGAAAGCCGGCACCGGGCGGGGCGAAAACGCAAACAGCGCTGCGCCCAACACGGCCGCGGAGAGCAGCAAGCCAGGTAGTGTCGATTTCATGTTTGTCTCCTGTCGACCAGATGTCGATCGAAGTTGGCGCTTTAGCTGTCGATCGGAGTTCGCGCTTTAGCGTGTCGACCGGAGTTCGCGCTTTAGCGTGTCGACCGGAGTTCGCGCTTTAGCGTGTCGACCGGAGTTCGCGCTTTAGCGCGCTACTCAGGTCCCATGCAGAGCACTTACTCCGATCCCATGCAAAGCTCCGGCCGCGGTCTACGCCGCCGTTTCGAAGAGCGCCGCGGCGCCCATTCCACCGCCGACACACATCGTCACGACGACATAGCGCACGCCACGCCGCCGCGCTTCGAGCAACCCGTGCATCGTCATGCGGGTGCCGGACATCCCGAACGGATGGCCGACCGAGATGGCGCCCCCGTTCACGTTCAGACGATCCGCTGGAATGTGGAGTTGATCGCGGCAGTAAATGACCTGGCACGCGAACGCCTCGTTCATTTCCCACAGGCCGATGTCGTTTACCGTCAGCCGATGACGCGCCAGCAGTTTCGGCACCGCGAGTGCGGGACCAATGCCCATCTCGTCGGCGTCGCAGCCCGCCACCGCCATGCCGCGATAGATGCCGAGCGGCTTCAAACCGCGCTGTTTCGCGTCGGCAGCGCTCATCACGACCACCGCCGCCGCGCCGTCGGACAGTTGCGACGCATTGCCCGCCGTGATGAACTCGCCCTGCGCGACCGCCTCGCCGCCGCTCCAGACCGGCTTCAGCGCCGCCAGGCTTTCCGCGCTGGTCTCGGCGCGATTGCATTCATCGCGTGTGGCCCGCACGCTTTCGCTGCCGGCCGGCTTGCCTTCCTTGTCGAACAGCGCGCGCTGGGCATCGAACGGCACGATCTCTTCATCGAAACGGCCCGCAGCCTGCGCCGCAGCCGTACGTTGTTGACTCGTCAGCGCGTATTCGTCCTGCACCGTACGCGAGATGCCGTAACGGCGCGACACGATTTCCGCCGTTTCGATCATTGCCATGTACGCAGCCGGCTGCTGCGCAAGCACCGCGTCCGAACGCGCCCGGTATGCATTCTTGTGCTTGTTCTGCGTCAGCGTGATCGACTCCACACCGCCCGCCACCACGATCCGCGCGTCGCCGCACAGGACGTTTTGCGCGGCTGTCGCGATCGTCATCAAGCCCGACGAGCACATCCGGTCCATCGCCATGCCCGGCACCGAAGCCGGCAAGCCCGCCGCAGCCGCCGAGAGCCGCCCGATGTTGTAGCCCTGGGTGCCCTGCTGCGCGGCGCAGCCCATCAACACGTCGTCGATATCGGCTGGGTCGAGCTGCGCGCGCTCGACAGCGGCCCGCACCACATGGCCGCCGAGTGCGGGCGCATCGGTATCGTTGAACACGCCGCGATACGCTTTGCCGATCGGTGTGCGCGCAACCGAGACGATGACCGCTTCGTTCATGAACTATTCCTCTACGGGTTCTTCAGGGTTCTTCGGGTTACTACAGGTAGTAGCGGCTGATGGTGTCGGCCACGCAACCGGGTTTAGTCTCGCCGTCGATTTCGACGGTCACGCGAATCCAGGCCTGCACGCCACCTTCAATCGCTTCGGCCCGCAGCAACTGGCCGACGCCGCGAATACGCGCGCCGGCTCGCACCGGCGCCGGGAAGCGGATCTTGTCGCAGCCGTAATTGACGCCGAGCCGCGCGCCGTCGATGCGTACGATCTGCGGCAAAAAGAAATTGACGAGCGAGAGCGTCAGGAAACCATGGGCGATACACCCGCCGAACGGACCTTGTCGTGCGCGTTCGGCATCGACATGAACCCATTGATGATCGAGCGTGGCATCCGCGAACAGCGCGATGCGCGCCTGCTCGACCTGCATCCACGCACTTTCGCCGAGCGGTTCGCCAGCCGCTGCGAGCAGATCGTCTGGATGAGCGAACACGCGAGCCGGCAGCGGGTTGCCGCACACTTCAGCCATGACGCGTTCCATCACGCGTGCTGACTGCTGACCGACAGCACTTCGCCGGTCATATACGACGCGTAGTCGCTTGCCAGAAAGACCATCACGTTCGCCACCTCCCACACTTCGGCGGCGCGTCCAAATGCTTCACGCGACGCCAGTTGATCGAGCAGATCGGCCGAAGCCGACTTCTTCAGAAAATCGTGCAGCGCAATACTCGGCGCCACCGCATTGATGCGCACGCCGTACGGCGCGGCTTCGAGCGCGGCGCAGCGTGTGAGCGCCATCACCCCGGCTTTCGCCGCTGCGTAGTGCGCCTGTTCCGGCTGCGCACGCCAGCCGAGCACCGACGCGTTATTCACGATCACGCCCCGGCCACGCTCCTGCATGTGCGGCAACATCGCCCGCGTCATGCGGAAGGTGCCGGTAAGGCTAATGTCGATCACCCGCGACCATTCGGCATCGTCCATTTCGACGATGCGGCGCGCGCCACCAAGTCCGGCGTTGTTGACCAGCACGTCGACGCCCTGCAACCGGTCTTCGGCATCCGCCACCAGCGCGCGCACCTCGTCTTCCACCGATACGTTGCACAGGCGTCCGTAGATCGCTTGCAAGCCCGTCTCAGTGCGCAAGGTCTCGACCGCCTGCGCGAGGCGCTTCTCGTGAATGTCTGAAATGAAGAGCGCGCGACACCCCTCTTCCGCGCAGCGTTTGGCGGCAGCGAAGCCGATGCCCGCACCGGCGGCCGCCGTAATCAGCACGGATTTACCCGCCAGCAGTTGGTGGCCCGGCACATAAGCCGGCACGGTCCGCACCGTTTGGAATTCGTTCATAGGGTTCCTCGGGGTTCTCTCGGCATGCCGAGCCCGCGCTCGGCCATGATGTTCAGCTGGATTTCGTTGGTGCCCGCATAGATCGTGTCGGCGCGCGAGAAGAGGAACACGCCCTGCAGGCGAGTGCGCTTTGCGTCGGCATCATCGATCAGATTGGCGTTGGGCCCCAGCACGTCCATCGCCAGTTGGCCCAGATCGCGATGCCAGTTCGACCAGTAGTATTTGTAGATCAGCGCTTCACGGCCCAACGCGCCGCCGCTTTCATCGGCACCGGCGCCCGCCAGCATGCGCAGCGCGTTGTAGCGCATCACGCGTAAGCCGGCCCACGCCCGCGCGATCCGCTGACGCATCAGCGGATCATTCGCAACACCCGCTTCATGCGCCGCGTCGACCACCCATTCGAGTTCGCGGATGAACTGCATCTGCTGACCCAGCGTGGACATGCCACGCTCGAAGCCGAGCAAGGTCATCGCGATGCGCCAGCCGTCGCCGGGTGCGCCGACCAGATCATCAGCGGCGGCGAGCGCACCGTCGAAGAACACTTCGTTGAATTCGGCGCCACCGTTCAATTGTTTGATCGGGCGAATTTCGACGCCGGGTTGATCGAGCGGCATCAGTAGAAATGAAAGTCCGCGATTGCCGCGCGATTCCGGATCGGTGCGCGCGATCAAAAAGATCCAGTCGGAATCGTGCGCGAGCGACGTCCAGACTTTCTGGCCATGCACGCGCCAGTTACCGTTCTCGTCGCGGACCGCGCGAGTGCGGACGTTCGCGAGATCGGAACCCGCGCCCGGTTCCGAATAGCCCTGGCACCAGAACTGCGTACCGTTCAGGATGCCAGGCAGAAAACGCATGCGCTGATCTTCGGTGCCGCATGCGATCAGGGTCGGTCCGAGCAAACCTTCGCCGATATGACCCATGCGCCCTGGACCGCCGGCGCGTGCGTATTCCTCGTGAAAAACCACCTGTTCGGCGACGGACATCGCACGGCCGCCTTGTTCTTTCGGCCAGCCCAAACCCGTCCAACCGCCGCTTGCCAGTTCACGTTCCCATTTCTTACGCAGCGCCGGGTATGCGCCTTCATCGCCGGGACCGCCACGGTATTGCAGGCACGCGAACTCGCCGTTCAGATGCGTGCTCATCCAGTCGGCGACTTCCACCCGCAAGCGTTGCTGTTGCGTTTCGCTGTTCATCAGAGCACTCCCGCGAGGACGGCTTGCGCGTTGTCGACAGGTGGCTGCTGCAGCGCTGCGGTCGAAGAAACCTCGCAGCGATCAATCACCTGCTCCGCGATAAACGACAACATCTGCGCGGTGGTGCCGAATTGCGCGCTGCACGCCTGCGCGCGTTTGAAATACAGTTGCGGGTCGTATTCCCATGTGAAGCCGACGCCGCCGTGCAACTGGATCGCTTCCTGAGCGCAGAAGCGGAAGGCGTCGTTGGCGGTGGCTTTTGCCGTGGCGATATCGGCAAGCACGTCCAGTGACAAAGGAGCGCCTGCCCGATTCCGTGCTTGATCCCACGCCTGCGCCGCGCCCAGCACGGCCGAACGGGCCGCCTCGATCTCGACCATCATCTGCGCGCAACGGTGCTTGACCGCCTGAAACGATGCAATCGCGCGGCCGAATTGCACGCGCTCCGCCGTGTAAGCGAGCGTGAGGTCGAGGCATTGCTGTGCGCCGCCGAGTTGTTCGGCGGCCAGCGCCAGCGCCGCGAACCACGCGGTGTCCAGGAGCGCGCGTTGCGCCTCGCGGCCACACGCTAGCAGCGCGTGACGCGGCACATCGACCGCATTCAGCTCGACGCGTGCCAACGGACGCGTCGCATCCAGCGTGACGAGCGGCGTGCGGACGAGGCCGGCAAGATCAGCGCAGTTCAATCCGAACAGCGCGATGGTTTGCGCTTCGTTCGCGATCGCAGCGGGCACCAGCAACAGATCGGCACTCGCACCGTCAACAACCTGTGCCAACGTGCCCGACAGACGATAGCCGTTAGCCGTCTCTTCCGCGTACACCGAAACCGTGCGTGCATCAAAGCGAGCCGCAGCGTGCGCCGAAGCGGAGCGTGCATCGAGGCCAGCCGTAGCGTACACAGAAGCGGTTTTTGCATCGAAGCCGGCCGCTGCGTGCAACGCGAGCGTCGCGCTCGCCTCGCCGCTTGCGATTCGCGAGAGCCATTCACGAGCGGCCTCGGATTCGCACTGCGCCAGCGCCGTCGCCGCGAGGCACACCGTGCCGAAGTAAGGCACGCAGGCGAGGCGGCGCCCCATCTGTTCCATCAGCAACACCAGTTCCAACGCGCCCAGGCCCGCGCCGTCCGCCGCTTCCGGCACGGTCAGCGCACACCAGCCGAGTTCGCTTGCGAGCGTGTGCCACAACGCTTCGTCGCGGCCCGCCGTCTGTTCGATCGCGTGCCGCACCGCCGCCGATGCACTCCGCTCGGCCAGCACCTGCGCCGCTGAATCGCGAATCATCGCCTGTTCTTCGGAGAGAGCGAGATTCATCGCGTCAGCTTCCGTAGACTTGCTGCGCCGGCCTGCGTTGAGCGACCAGCGCCGCCACCGCGCGACCCAGTTCGGCGACAGGCCAGCGCGCGCCGTTGTCGATGCGCGGCCCCGTGTGCCAGCCTTCGGCGACCGCGATCATGCCGCCCGCCGCTTCGAACACCTGGCCGGTCACGTCGCGCGATTGCACGCTGCCGAGCCAGACGACCAGCGGCGCGACGTTGGCCGGATCGAAGTAATCGAAGCCGTCCGCAGGCTTTTTCATCATGTCGGCGAACACACCCTCGGTCATCGAGGTACGCGCCGCCGGGGCCAACGCGTTCACCCGCACGCCGTATCGTTGCAACTCGGCGGCCTGCATCAACGTCAAGGCCGCGATCGCCGCCTTGGCCACGCCGTAGTTCGCTTGCCCGATCGAACCTTGCAGACCCGCACCCGAACTTGTGTTGACGATGCGCGCATCCACGTCGCGCCCCGCCTTCGACGCATCACGCCACTCGCGCGCCAGCAGTTGCGCAAGACAGAAATGCCCGCGCAGATGCACCCGCATCACGTCATCCCAATCGGCTTCGGTCATGCTGGTGAACATCCGGTCGCGGCAGATGCCCGCGTTGTTCACCAGCACGTGAATCTCGCCGAACGCTGCATGCGTGGCGTCAATAATGCGTTGCGCGGTGTCGATGCGCGTGATGTCGTCGGCATTGGCAAGCGTCCGGCCGCCGGCTCGCGCGATCTCGTCGCACACGGCTTGCGCGGCGTCCCGGCGAATATCGTTGACCACCACCGCCGCGCCTTCGGCGGCAAACGCCAGCGCGTATTCGCGGCCCAACCCTCCACCCGCGCCGGTGATGATCACGGTGCGGTCGTTGCAGATTCCCATGCTTGATCCTCGTAGACAGTGATGCGCTCAGGTGCGCTTAGAGGCGCTCGATGATCGTGACGTTGGCGAGGCCGCCGCCCTCGCACATCGTCTGCAAGCCGTAGCGGCCTTGCGTGCGTTCGAGTTCGTGCAACAGGCTCGTCATCAGGCGCGCGCCGGTCGCCCCGAGCGGATGGCCGAGTGCGATAGCGCCGCCATTCGGATTGGTCTTCTCGTGCGGATAGCGCGTTTCCGCGAGCCATGCGAGCGCCACCGAGGCAAACGCTTCGTTCAGTTCCACCACGTCGATGTCCTCCAACGCGAGGCCGGCCTTGCGCAACGCGTGACGTGTCGCGGGAATCGGCGCGGTGAGCATCCACAGCGGATCGTCGCCGAGCACGCTCAGGTGATGGATGCGGGCGCGCGGCGTGAGGTCGTAACGCTTCAGCGCCTCCTCGGAAACGATCAGCAGCGCGGCCGAAGCGTCACACGTCTGGCTTGACACAGCAGCGGTCAGCGCGCCGCCTGGCATCAGCGGTTCGAGCGAGGCCATCTTTGCGAGCGTGGTGTCCTTGCGCGGCGTCTCGTCGTGTACGAGGCCGGCGAACGGCGCGATTTCACGCGCAAAGTAACCCCCTTCAATCGCCGCCAGCGCGCGCCGGTGACTCTCCAGCGCGTACCGCTCCATCGCTTCGCGTGACAGGTTCCAGTGATCCGCGATCCGTTGTGCCGCTTGGAACTGCGAGACCGGCGCGTCGCCGAAACGCGCGCGCCAGCCGATGCTGCCCGAGAACGGGTCGGTGAAACCGAGCGGCTCGGCCGCCGTCATCGCCGACGAAATCGGAATCTGCGTCATGGTCTGCACGCCGCCCGCGATCACCACATCCTGCGTGCCGCTCATCACCGCCTGCGCGGCGAAATGCACGGCCTGCTGCGACGAACCGCATTGCCGGTCCACGGTGACGCCGGGCACCGTCAACGGCAAGCCCGCGGCGAGCCAGCAGGTGCGCGCGATATTGCCCGCCAGCGGACCGATCGTATCGACGCAACCGAACACCACGTCGTCGTACTCATCGGCGGGAATGCCGTTGCGCGCCACCAGTTCCTTCAGTACGAAGCCGCCGAGATCCGCGGCATGCACTTGTGCGAGTCCGCCTTTGCGGCGGCCGGTCGGCGTACGCAACGCATCGACGATATAAGCCTGTTTCATTGCCATTCCAGTTCGAAAGTGCGGGCGGGGCCGATGGGAGCGCGTGACTCGATCAATGCATCGGCAACGCGAGCCTTGTGAAACGTTGTGTCGCCCCAACTGCCCGAGAGCGCCCAGATACGTTTCATGAAAATCTGCAGGTCGAGCTCCCACGTGTAGCCGATTGCGCCGTGCACCTGCATCGCATGGCGTGCGGCGAGTTGCGCCGCGGCGGTGGCGGCGAGCTTTGCGTGGGAGACGTAGAGCGCGCGCTGCGGATCGTTGTCGGCGATCGCGCAGGCAGCCCGATACACCACTGGCCGCGCGAATTCGTAGCGGATCGCGACGTCGGCGAGCAGATGTTTGAGCGCCTGATACGAGCCGATCGGCTTGCCGAACTGCTTGCGTTGGGCGCTGTAGTCGATCGCGACGTCGAGCACGCGTTGCGTCAGGCCGAGCAATTGCGCGGCGACCGCGAACGCGCCTTGATCGAGTGCGCGCGCCAGCAACGGTTGCGCATCGGCGGCCTTTGCCACTCGCGTGCTCGCCGTTGCCTGCCAGTCGAGTTCGAACAGGCGACGCGAAGGATCGACACTCTCCACTGCCTTCAATCGGCAGGCCTGTGGGGAAAGCCAATGCAACTCGCCGTCTCGCTCGCATAGCAGAACCTGTGCGACATGCGCATCGCTGACATACGGATTCACCGGATGCCCAATCGCCACGCGCGCCGTACCCGCCGCAATATCGCGCAACAGCGCGTCGCGTTGCGCGCTCGCCGGCAAATCTTCCAGCATGCCAACGGCCACGAGTGCCGTATCGAGCAACGGTTCAGGCCCGGCGAAATAGCCGTAGGTCTGTGCGAGGAGTGCCCATTCCACTTCGCCAAGCCCCATACCGTCATGACTTTCCGGCACCGACACAGCCGTCAGCCCCTGCGAGGCAAATAGGTCCCACATACGCTCCGAGCGGCCCGTCGGTGTGCTCCACAACTCACGGATCAGCTCCGGCGTCATCTCCGTCATCAGAAAGCGTTTGACGCTGCTCGCCAGCGCTTCCTGATCTTCGTTGAATACGAAATCCATAGTTCCTCGCTCAATCCTTTAAGCGTCTGAATGCGGGCTGCATGCTGGTTGCAGCACCGGCATCACGAGCGCGGCATCCCCAGCATCCGTTCCGCGACGATGTTGCGCTGGATCTCGTTGGTGCCTGCATAGATCGGCCCGGCCTGCGCGAACAGGAAGCCGTCGAGCCAATTACCGAGCGCCGCGTGTTGCTCGCGCGTTTGCGGCACGATCTCCGCACGCGCGCCGAGAATGTCGAGCGCGGTCTGATGCATGCGCAGATCGAGCTCGGACCAGAACACCTTGTTGGTGCTCGATTCCGCGCCGATATGGCCGCCCTTCTGCAAACGGCTCGCGGTCGCGTAGGTCGAGAGGGCGTAGGCCTGCGCATCCATCCACGCGTTGATGACCCGGTCGCGCACGGTCGGATCGCGGTCGGCTTCGGCGCGGTGCGCCAGATAGAGATCGCGCAACGCTTCAGCAGTGCGTTGAAAACGCGCGGGCGAGCGCAGCATCAGGCCGCGTTCGAAGCCGGCGGTTGCCATCGCGACCTGCCAGCCCATGCCTTCACCGGCGAGACGGTTGTCGACCGGCACGCGCACGTCGTCGAAGAAAATCTCGGCGAAGCCGGTGTGGCCGTTCAACTGACGGATCGGCCGTACGGTGATGCCGGGCGTCGAGAGCGGCACCATCAGGAAGGTCAGGCCGTGGTGACGCGTGGATTGCGGATCGCTGCGAAAGAGACCGAACAGCCAGTCGGCCCAGACCGCGCGGGTCGACCAGATTTTCTGGCCGTTAAGAATGTATTCGTCACCTGAGCCGCCGTTGCTGCGGATCGCGCTCGCGCGAATCGCTGCCATGTCGGAGCCTGCGTTGGGCTCGGACCAGCCTTGCGCCCACACGTGCTCGCCCGCGGCCATCGCCGGTAGAAAGCGGGCTTTCTGTTCGTCCGTGCCGAAGTCCATCAAGGTCGGGCCGAGCAGGAAGATGCCGTTCTGATTCACGCGCATCGGCGCATCGGCACGCCAGTATTCTTCTTCGAAGATCAGCCACTCGATCAGATCGCAGCCGCGTCCGCCCAACTCGCGCGGCCACGTCACCATGCTCCAGCGGCCCGAATGCAGCGTGCGCTCCCATGCCCGGTGCGCGGCGAAACCCGCCTCGGTGTCGAAGCTCGGCAGCGGCTCGCGCGGCACGTGGTCCGCAAGCCAGCCGCGAATCTCGGCGCGAAACGCGCGTTGTGCCGGCGTGTAGTCGAGCTTCATGCGCGCGCTCCGGCCTGGCGTTCGACGTCGCTGAACTGCGCATCGCGTTTCTCGACGAAGGCCGAACGTGCTTCCGCCGAATCGTTCGTCATATACGCCTGCAATGTGAAGCCCTGCTCCCAACGGTATTTGTCTTCAAGGTCGCCGTCTTCGACGCCGTTCAGCGCTTCCTTCGCGAGTTGCAACATCGCCGGACTTTTCGCGGCGATCTTGCGTGCGATCTCGAACGCCGACTCGCGCAGTTGCTCGCGCGGCACCACGCGCTCGACCGCACCGAGCCGGTAGGCTTCAGCGGCGTCGACCATGTCGCCGGTGAAATACATGGCGCGCACTTTCTGCACGCCGAACATGCGCTGCAGATGCGCGCCGCCGCCCATCGCGCCCCGGTCGATCTCGGGCACGCCGAAGCGCGCGCAATCGGACGCGACGATCACGTCCGCCGCGCCGCAAATGCCGATGCCGCCGCCCAGCACGAAACCATGCACCGCGACGATCACCGGCTTCGGATTGCGGTGCACCGCGCGAAAGGTCGCGTGATTGCCGGCGTTGACCGCCACGATCCGTTCCGGATGCGCCGCCAGTTCCTTGATATCGACGCCCGCGCAAAAGCCGCGCCCTTCACCGCGCAGCACGATCACGTGCACGCGGTCGTCGCGGCCGAGTGCATCGATTGCATCGGCCAGCGCTTGCCAGCCGCGTGCATCGAGCGCATTGACCGGCGGCTGGTCGATCACCAGTTCGCCGATGCCGCCTTCGCGTTCGATTCTGAACGGCAGCGAGCGGACGCTATTGATGGGTTCTGTCATGTCTCCGTCCCTGGTGAATGATGTGAATTTGCTTTAGCGGGTCACGCGTTGCGTTGGGGAATGCGCTGGCTCATGCACTGGGTCACGCGTGAACTGGCGCGCCGCGCATCGCTGCCAGCGCGTCGAGCCGCGCCACGGCTTCGTCGACGATGCGTGCGATCAAGGTCTCGCAAGGCTCGATCGCACCGATCACCGCGGCGACCTGGCCGCTCGGCAATACGCCCTCGTCCGGTTTGCCTTCGACGATCGCGCGCTGGATCAGAAACGGCGCGTTCGCCGCCATCAACGTCTGACTCGCGGTGTAGCTGTGATCGCGTAGTGCCTTCAAACCGAGCGCGGCCATCTGGCTCAGGCTCATGCCACTCTGACGCCGCCACGCTTCAGCCGTGCGCAGCGCGAACAGCGTGCGGCGCAACGGGCCGAATGCTTCGAGACGCAGTAAGTAAGGGTTGTCGATCATCCGCTGCGGCAGACCGTCCAGCGCCGCGGACACGCGGATTTGCGAAGGATCGGCCACGGCGACATAGCGATCGAGCGTGGCGCGCGGCACGGGCGACTCCGCTGCCATCAGAAAGCGCGTGCCCATTGCAATGCCTGCGGCGCCGTAGCCGAGCGCCGCCGCGAGACCGCGTCCATCGAAGAAACCGCCTGCCGCGATCACCGGCACGTTCACTGCATCCAGCACGTTAGGCAGCAGCAGCGTGGTCGGCATCGAGCCGGTGTGGCCACCGCCTTCCGCGCCTTGCACCGTGACCGCATCGGCGCCGAGTTCGACTGCTTTGGCCGCGTGTTTCGGTGCGCCCACGGTGGGAATACACATCACGCCGGCGTCCTTGAAGCGGCGGATCGTCTTCGCGTCAGGTCCTCGGCCATAGCTGACAGCACGTAGCCGGTGCTTGATCGCCAGATCGACGACCTGTGCCGCGTTCGGCTGAAACATATGGAAGTTGATGCCGAAGGGCCTGTCCGTCAGTTCCTTCACGCGCAGGATTTCCGCCTCCACGCGTTCGGCTTCGAGCGTCGCGCCGGCCAGAAAGCCGAAGCCGCCCGCATTGCAGGTTGCGGCGACGAGCCTGGCATCGGCGACCCAACCCATGGCCGTCTGCACGATCGGATAGCGGCAGCCGAGCAGATCGCACAAAGGCGTATGCAGCGTGGCGCTCATGCGGCTTCTCCGTCTGCCTTTTCGTTCTCATGCGCGGCGCCGGCGGGCCGCTGCGACTCGGCCATCTTGCGGGCGTCGTATCCGCCCAGCTTGTCGCCGCTCACCAGCTCGTTGTGTGCATGCGCGAAGTGGTGCCATGCAAATGCCGCATCCATCGCCGCGCGCTTGCCTTGCAATTCTTCAACGTGATTCACAGCCTGCTTGGTCAGCGTCAGCCCGAGCCGCGGCATGCGCGCGATCTTCGCGGCGATTTCCGTCGTGGTGTCCTGCAAGCGCTCACGTGGCACGACTCGATTGACCATGCCCATCTGATACGCACGCGCCGCGTCCATCCGCTCGCCGAGAAACAGAAACTCCTTGGCGATACGCGGATTCAGCTCATACGCATGCGCGAAATACTCGACGCCTGGAATGCCCATTCGCACGACCGGATCGGAGAAGAACGCGTCGTCCGAAGCAACGATGAGGTCGCACACCCACGCCAGCATCAGGCCGCCCGCCACGCACGCGCCCTGCACCATCGCGATGGTCGGCTTGGGCAGATCGCGCCAGCGGCGGCACATGCCTAGATAGACCTCCTGTTCGCGGGCGTACAGGAACTCGCCGCCTTCCTTGCCAACGTGGTCGTACCAGAGCGAAGTGCGCTCAAACGACTGATCGATGTCACGCCCCGGCGTGCCGATGTCGTGACCCGCCGAAAAATGCTTGCCCGCGCCAGCGAGCACGATCACTTTCACCGCATCGTCGTTCGACGCGCGTCTGAACGCGGCGTCGAGCGCATAGGTCATCTTCGAGTTTTGGGCGTTGTGATAGTCGGGGCGGTTCATCGTGAGCGTGGCGATGCCCTCGCTGACGCGATATTCGACGACGCTTTCCTGGGTGGCTTGCATGATGGGCCTCACGCGCGACGCGGCGCCGGGTTGTTGCGCACGACGCTCGCGCGCAGGTTGTGCGGATCGAGCGCACGCACGATGCGCAGATCGTCGGCGCTCGGCGGGGGCGTCACGCACATGTCGGCGTGAGCGCTGAGTTCGAAACCGGTCGCGTCCTGCACTTCGTCGAAGCTCACGCCGGGATGCAAAGAGCGCACCTGCACCGCATGATTCGCCCCACCGAAGTCCATCACGCACAGATCCGTAATCACCCTGCGCAAATCGGTGAACGCACGCATGCCGGGAATCTCGCGCGCGGGGTTGTAGCCCACGCTGCACACCATGTCCACTTCACCGGCAACGAACGTACGCTTGCCGTGACCGCTGACGAAAAACGAATTCGCGTGGTTGATGCTGTTGCCCGGAAAACCGCGTGCACCGAGCAGTTGCGTTTTAGGGCGCGCGTAGTCGTCGCCGAGCCAGGAGATGTTGGCTTGGCCGAAGCGGTCGATCTGCGTCGGCATCACCAGCGCGTGACGCTTGCCGTGCCACACGCAATCGAATACGCGCTCATAAGTCATCAAGCCGGACGCCTGCACGCGATAGCCCGCTTCACGCGGTCCGAGCGGAACGGGGCTTTCGACCAGATAGGCTTCACCGTCGGTGAGCATCAGCCCTGCGTTGTATGCAAGGCGCGCAAGACCCGCAGCAAGGCGCGGGCCGGTGCCAATGCCGGTTGCCAGCACTTCGCCGTCGTCGCGCCAGACGCGCGCCGCCGCCGCAATCATCAATTCGGCGAGGGAATAATCGAGAGAGTCGCTCATGTCCGCTCCATTACAGAATCGGCAGCGGCAGCGCCGCTACGTGAGACCGGCCACCCGCGCGTTGCAGATAGCCCGGTTCGTCGGCGCCTACTACGTCACTCAGGTAAGCGGATGTTTGCTGCGAATCTTCCGCGCTCGCGCAATAGGCCTTCAGATGCGGCACATCCCAGCCGTAAGCAGGCGCGCACGAAGTCGGATGTGCACCGCACGGCGCGTGTACCACGCCGGTCACGAGCGATCGTTCGAAGGTGTTACGGCGCGCGAGATCGAGGTCCGCGCTCGCGAGTGAATCAACCAGCGTCTCGCTACTCACGAAGCACTTCGCCGCGGCGCGTGCGAACCATGCGTCGAAGAACGGATCGGGACCGTCGATGCGCGTATTGCCCATCCTGTCGGCCGCGTTCACATGCAGCAACGCGGCGTCGAGTTCAAGCGCCGGCATCGCAAGCAGCGTCTCGCCGCCGTATGGCGATTGCACCGTACGTAGATGCGGTGCGTGTTTCAGCAGATCGGTGCCGAGGCCGACACGCGTGGGCAAAAATGGCAAGCGTGCCGCCGCTGCGCGCAAGCCGAGCTGCAGCAGGCCTTCATCGAGTTCCCATACTTCGAGCGCGCCCTGCTCACGGGCCCGGCGAAAATGCGGTTCGAGCGGAATCACATCGAGCGATACGAAGCCGAACACCAGCTTGCGCACTTTGCCCGCCGCGCATAGCAAGCCGACATCGGGGCCGCCATACGCGACCACGGTGAGGTCCTTCAGATTCGAGCGGACGATTTCGCGCACGAGTGCCATCGGCTTGCGGCGTGGACCCCAGCCGCCAATGCCGATCGTCATGCCGTCGGCGAGTTGCGCGACGGCGTCGCGCGCGCTCAGTTCTTTGTCGAGTGGTTTCATGCGTTGTTCCTGCTTGTTTCCTGCGTGTTTTCTGCGTGTTTTCTAATTGAGGCCTAGCGGAATCCAACGCTGAAGTCGTGGCCCCACAGGCTCACGCGGGTCGCTTCATAGACGCTGTGCTGGGCCCAGTCGACCGTCAGGCCGCCATAGCCGTATTCCAGATCGAAGCCGCCCGGCGTCTTCATGTAGAACGAGGTCATGTGATCGTTGCAATGACGGCCGAGCGTGGCGGAGAGTTTCACGCCAAGTGCTGCGACCCGGTCGAGCGCGCGGCCCACTTCGTCCATCGAATCCACTTCGGCCATCACGTGGATGCAGCCGGTTGGCACGGCAAGGTCCATGATCGCGAGGCTGTGATGACGCGCGTTCTTGCAATGCAGGAAATGGATGCGCTTTTCGGGCTCGGCGGGGTCGTCGGTGAAGCGCACGCGAAAGATGTCGGAGAGTTCGAAACCGAGCACGTCGCGCAGGAACGCATCGGTCGCGTCGAATTGGGGGGCGGGCAGCACGGTATGACCCAGGCCCATCGCACCCGTGACGAAACCAGGTACGCCAAGCGGCGATGCGAAGCGCCGGAAATCGGCGCGCACACCCCAGAAGAACTCGTGCCGGTTGCCGGAGGGATCGGTGCACCACGCCATCGCCTGCACACGGCGCAGCGCGGTCTCCTGCGCGCTGGCGCGGATCGTCTCCACGCCGGCCAGCTCAAGGGCACGGATAGCGCTGTCGAACGCGGCCGCGTCGGCCAGTTCCCAGCCGGACGCGAAGTAGCGATCGGTGCCGCCGGGCACGATCAGGTAGCGGAAATCGCGCTCGTCCATCTTCACGTACAGCGCGCCTTCCGTTGCATCATGCGCCTGCATGCCCAGCACGTTTTCCGCGTAGCCGCGCCATGTTCCGACATCCGCCGACTGCACGACGACGTAGCCTAAAGCCCGCACATCGATCATTTCCGACTCCTCCAGAAGCTGTTGTTGTCAGGCTTATTCTGGGGGTCCTGGGGGCGGCTAACATCGTCTGTTGGGACTAGCTTGCGGCGGTGTTTTCAGCAGCTTTTTCGTTGCTTTTTACAGCGTCGCGCAAGCGGTATTTGAGCACCTTGCCGGCCGCGCTCACAGGCAACTGTTCGACCAGCGTGAGATGCCGCGGCACCTTGTAGTTCGCCATGTTCTTGCGGGCCCAGTCGGTCAGTTCTGCCGCGCTCGTCTGTTCGCCCGAACGCAGCACGACATACGCATGCCCCACTTCGCCGAGCCGCTCGTCGGGCACGCCGACCAGCGCCACCTGCGCCACCGCCGGATGCGCGCTGAACAGCCGCTCGATCTCCGCCGGATAACAGTTGAAGCCGCCAACGATGAACATGTCCTTGATCCGATCCGTGATGCGCAGATAGCCACGTTCGTCGAGCGTGCCGAGGTCGCCGGTGTGCAGCCAGCCTTCGCCGTCGATCGTTTCGAGCGTGGTGTCCTGCTGGCCGAAATAGCCTTGCATCACGTTGTAGCCGCGGATCAGCACTTCGCCCGTTGCGCCGGTTGCCAACGCATCTCCGTTGCTGTCCGCAATGCGAATCTCCACACCCGGCATGGCGCGGCCCGACGTGTGAGCGATGGTCTCGGCGTCGTCTCCGCCGCGGCACAGCGCGGCAAACCCGCATGACTCGGTAAGGCCGTAGCCGGTCAGCACGGTCTCGAAACCCAGTTGCGCGCGCATCCTTTCGATCAGACTCGGCGCGATCGCCGCCGCGCCAGTCACCGCGACCCGCAACGACGACAGATCGCGCGTGTCCAGATCCGGCATGCCCAGTAACGCGTGATACAGCGTCGGCGGTCCCGGCAACACGGAGACGCGGTCACGCACAACGCGTTCGAGTACGCGCTCGGGGTTGAACACCAGATGCGGCAACACGGTCGCACCGCTGGCGAACGCCGCGAGCCAGCCGGCCTTGTAGCCGAATGCATGAAAGAACGGATTGACGATCAGATAGCGATCGCTTTCGCGCAGCGTCGCGATCTGCGCCCAATCGTGGATTGCACGCAGGTTCTGGCCGTGCGTCGTCATCACGCCCTTGGGTCGGCCCGTCGTGCCGGACGTGAACATGATGTCCATCAGCGTGTCGGGGCGCACGGTCGCCTCGCGGGCACGGAACGTTTCCAACGAAGTGCCTGCCGCGCGCAGCAGGAACGCGTCCCATGTCTCGTCGTGCCCGCTTTTTGCTTCCGCTGCCGGGCCGTCGAACACCACCACCCGTTCGAGCGCGGCTGGACGGTGCGCAGCCAGCATTGCCGGATACGAATCCCCCAGGAACGTCCCGCAGCAGAACAGCAAGCGCGCACCGCTGTCCTCGAGAATCGCGGCAGCCTCAAGGCCTTTCATGCGCGTATTGATCGGCACCAGCGCAGCGCCCGCGCTATGAATCGCGAGCGCCGCCACGATCCATGCAGCAACGTTCGGCGCCCAGATCGCGACCCGCTCGCCCGGCTGGATGCCGCAGCTCATCAACGCGCGCGCCGCCTCGATCCGCGCGGCGTCCAGTTGCGCGTAGCTCAGGTTGCCCTGGGCTGTTTCGATCGCGATGCGCGTGCCGTAGCGCGCGGCGGCGCGCGCGATCAGCGTGGGCGTCGTCAGGATGTGGTTCAGCGTCATGATGAATTCGATGGAAGTGGTTCGCGGCAGGCGCGACGTGCGAACGCGCGCCCGCGTGCCGCGAACCTAGTCGGGGAAAACCACGCGCAGCGATGCGCACGCGGGGGTTGCGCTGCACGCCAGCGTCCAGCCGTCGGCGAGATCGGCGGCGTCGAGCACGTGATTGGCGTTCAGGTTCACACTGCCGGCCACGACACGGCACATGCATGCGCCGCACAAGCCGCTGCGGCATGAGTTGGGCGCGGGCACGTCGGCGCGCAGCATGGCGTCGAGCAGGGTTTCGCCGGGTTCGCAGGTGAAGTTGACGGTCGCGCCGTCGAGCACGGTTTCGATTGCGGCGGCTTTTGCGGCTTTTGGGTTTGAGGCAGCGTCGGCGTGGGCCGATTCAGCTGCCACGGGTACTTCCGGTGCTGCGAGCACGGCCGGCACCGCGGTAGCTGCGGGCGCACCCGGCAAATCCGGCAGCGAAGCAAACCGCTCCACATGCACCTTTGCTCGCGGCAGCCCCAGCGCCAGCATCGCTGCCAACGCATTCTCCATGAATAGCGCGGGCCCGCAGATGAAGCACTCCTGCGTGCTCCACGGCCTCGCCAGCTCTTCCAGATGACGCTGTTGCGGAATGCCCTGCACAGTGTCGAGCCAGTGAATCACGCGCAATCTTCCCGCGTGCCGCTGCCCGAGCTGCCGGAGTTCTTCGCTGAAAATCACCGACTGCGCGTCTCGATTTGCGTAGATCAAGGTAAGCATGCCCCGCCCGTTCACCAAGGCGGACTTGAGGATCGACAGCACCGGCGTGATGCCACTGCCGCCTGCGAACAGCAGCAGGTCGCCATCGAGAGAACGCGGCGTGAACACGCCCGCGGGCGCCATCACATCGAGCTCGTCGCCGGGCTGAATGCTGTCGCACATCCAGTTCGACACGCGCCCGTCGCGTACCCGCTTCACCGTGATCTTCGGCGCGCGGTCGATACCCGGCGCGCTCGATAGCGAATAACAGCGCTGCACGATGGCATCCGCGCACGGCACCTTGAGGGTGAGGAACTGCCCCGGACGATAGCTGAATGCATCGTGCAGCGCCTGCGGCAGTTCGAACACGAAAGAGCGCGCGTCGGCGCTCTCCGCGATCACGTCCGCCACTTTAAGCCGGTGAAAACGCGAATCGGCCATGGTGGGGGAACTCAGGCGACGCCCATGATCAACTGCGCGTTGTCGATCCGATACTCGCTGCCGTTGATGAAGCGCGACTCATCGGAGGCGAGGAACAGCACCAGATTCGCGATGTCTTCCGGCAAACACATGCGTGCATGCGGATCGACCGATTGCGTGAGCGCCTCGCGCGTTGCTTCTGCCGCACCGAAGAACGGCGCGGTCATCGGCGTGAGAATGCCGTCCGGGTGAATCGTATTGCAGCGGACCTTGTAGCCCTGCTGCTTGCAGTGCGCGGCGATCGCACGCGTCAACGCGGTCACGGCGCCTTTGCTGGCCGAATACGCGCAGAACGCGCCGAGTCCGCCCAATGCCGCCACCGAAGACATGTTCACGATCGAGCCGCCCTTCTCCTTCATCGCCTTGACCGCCGCGCGGCAACCGAGAAAATAACCTTCGGCGTTGATACGCAGCACGCGCTGCCATTGTTCGAGCGTTGTATCTTCAATGCTGCCGAGCAACAGCACCGCGGCGTTGTTGACCAGTACATCCGGCGTCCCGAAGGCCGTTTGCGCGGCGCCGAACACGTCGTTCCAGCCGGCCTCCGACGTAATGTCCTGGCGCACGAACAGCGCGGCATCGCCGATCTGCGCAGCCACTTCACGGCCGGCTTCCTCGTTGACGTCGGTGAGCACGACGCGCGCGCCTTCACGGGCGAACAGCAACGCGTCCTGTTTGCCGACGCCGCTCGCCGCGCCCGTCACGACGGCGATCTTGCCTTTGAGTCTGTCTCCCATCTTCGTTCTCTCTTTCAGTGTCAGTCAGTTTCAGTCAGGGAATGGGCGGCGTTCGCGAGAACCACGCCCGCTGCGGCCCGGCCCGCCTGGCGGCCGGACCAGATACAGTCCGCGAGCGAGAGGCCGCTCACGTAGTGATTCGATGCCAGGCCGCATGCTGCCCGGCCGGCGGCGAACAGGCCTTCAATCGGCGTGCCATGCGTCGACAGCACCGCGTTGCTCGTCTCGTCGACCCGTAAGCCGCCGAGCGTGATCGCCGGGCAAGGAAAGACGCGGCTATCCGATGAAATATCGATCGCGTAGTACGGTCCCTGCATGAGCGGCTGCAACATGGCGGCGGATTTGCCGAACGCGGGGTCGATGCCGTTAAGCGCGCCCAGGTTGTAGGCATGGATGGTTCGCTCGAGCACCGCCGGATCACTGCCGATGCGTGCGGCCAGTTCCGCCAGCGAGCGGGCACGTTTGCGGCCTGCGAGCATCAACAGCATCGCGGGCACGCTTTGAAACGCCCACAGCTTGCCGCGCAAACATTCCCTGAGCGCGAGCCTGACGAGCCGTGCGTCGAGAATCAGCCACGCATGCCCTTCCCGGGTTTCGCACATCGCGTGGCCGAGCGCCGCGCCATACACTTCCTCATTGCAGAAGCGCTCGCCGCGGCGGTCTACCACACAGCCTTGCGCCCACGCATACGGCGGATTGATGAAGCGCCACGCGGACACACGTTCGAGCCGCTGCGCCACGCCGCCGGCAGACAGGCCGAGCCGTATACCCGAACCGTCACAACCGGTGGTGCCAAGACGCCAGTTCGGCAGATAACGCGGCGCGCAGTGCGCCACCATCGACCGGTTGAAGATGAAGCCGCCGGTGCTCAATACCACCGCATCGGCCTTGATCGTAATAAGCCGGCCCTCGCGCTGCTCGGCGCGATGGAGCGCGGCGCGTAGCCGGTCGGCCCACGCCGGCATGCCGTTATGCAGGCGCTCCGCCCAGCGCGCGAGCCGCCGGTGCGCGCGCTGCGCACGGCCCGGCGCGACTTGCCAGACCTGCGCGCCGATCACGCGCCCGCCAGGGTCGGTGACCAACCGGCGCAGACTCGCATGGCACATCGTGTCGACGCATGGCTGCGCATCCACCGCGCGCCGCAGCGTGTCGTACAGCACGCGCCCCGACATGCCCTCTCCAACCACCCGATGCCCACGCGGCGCGGGCGCCGGCTCGCGCACGGCATCGCCCACCGCTTCATTGCCCGAGTAGTACAGGTAATAGCGGTTTTGCGGATAGGAGGTCTTGCGCGGGGGCACCGACGCGGCAAAGCGCACGCCGAGTCGTTCGAGCCAGCGCAACATGTCGACGCTGCCCGCGCAAAAGCGTTTGAGCGTCGCGGCGGACACCGCGTCGCCGACTTCCTGCTGCAGGTATCCGAACATCGCCTCGGGCGTGTCGCTGTAGCCCGCTTCGGCTTGATAGCGCGTGCCGCCGCCCGCGTAGACCACACCGCCACTTTTCGCGCTCGCGCCGCCGCCTTCGAAGCGCTCGACGATCCGCACTCTCGCGCCGGCCGTCGCCGCTTCCAGCGCCGCACACGCCCCCGCCGCGCCAAAGCCCGCGATCAGCACATCGCATACGTCGTCCCACCGCACGCATGCGGGATCGTCGACGACGAGCGGCGCCTCGACCGGCGTGGCCGATTCCTGCTCTGCGGACGAAGCGCTCTGCATCATGCCGCGCGTCCGGTTACGCAGCCGCGCAGCGCACGGGCGCTGCAGCGGTTGTATAGATACCGTCCACATACACCAGCGGATCGACCTCGCCGCTAATCAGCACCTGCTCGACGCGGCCGATGAAGATCGCATGCGTGCCGTAGTCGAAGCGGCCGTCCTGCGCGCAAATTAGACTCGCCTGAGAATCGTGCAGATAGGGCACGCCGTGATCCGAGGTTTGCCAGTTGCCGGTGGTGAAGCGCTCTTCGCCTTTGAGGCGCCCGCTGCAATCGATGGCAATGTGCTGATGCTGCGCCGACAGCACATTCACGCAAAACGCTGCACCCTTATCGAGCGGCGGAAAGATCGACGACGTGCGGTTGATGCAGATCAGAAGCGAGGGCGGTTCGGTCGAGAGCGAATCGACCGCCGTGGCCGACATCGAATAACGCCGTTCGCCGTCGCTGCAACTGATGACCGCGACCGAGCGCGCGAGGCGGCGCATTGCCAGCAGCATGTCAGCGCGCAACGGATGAGAAGTGAGTTCGGTCATGACATGACTCCGCGAAGATCGCTGCTTGCAGCGCGTGCTGTTTCTGAAGTACCGCCGTCGCCGTCACTGTCGCCATCGGCGAGATGATTGGCGGCGATGTAGCCGAAGGTCATGGCCGGGCCGAGCGTCGAACCCGCGCCGGGATAGCTCGCGCCCATCATCGACGCGCTGGTGTTGCCGATCGCATAGAGGCCGGCAATCGGCTTGCCGTCGGCGTGCAACACCCGAGCGAATGCATCGGTAAGAAGGCCGCCCTTGGTGCCGATGTCGCCCGCGTCGATACGTACCGCGTAGAACGGTCCCGTTTCGATCGGCGCGAGACAGGGATTCGGTTTAACGCTCGGGTCACCGTAATAAGTGTCGAACGCGTTGCCGCCCTTGGCGAATTCTTCGTCGACGCCGCTCGCGGCGTAGCGATTCATCTTCGCCACGGTATCGCGCAAGCCTTGTGCATCGACACCGATTTGCGCCGCCAGCGCATCGAGCGAATCGGCCTTGTATAGCAACGAACGAAACGCTGCGGGAACGCGGGAGTCCGGCATCATCGCGCCGGGCATGATCGGCCCGCACGGATATTTGTGGCGGAACTGCGCGTCGAACACCATCCACGCCGGCACGCACGCTCCGGTTTGCGCATGGTCGCGATACATCGCCGGCACGAATTCCGAATACGGCGCGGCCTCGTTGACGAAGCGCTTGCCGAGTCCGTTGACCACCACGCAGCCCGGCAAATTGCGTTCGACAAATAGCGCGCGCTGCTTTTCTTCGCGATCGACGTGGACCGTCGGTGCGCCCCACACGTGTTCCATCAACGCGATCTGCGCGCCGAGTTGCATGCCGGCGGCAATCGCATCGCCGGTGTTGTTCGGCGGCGTCGCGCTCCACTGCGCCTGGGTGGGACGCGGTAGATAGCGCTCGCGCATCGCCTGATTGCGTTCGAAGCCGCCGGCCGCGAGAACCACGCCGCGTTTTGCAAGTACGCGCACGTTCTCGCCGCCGCGTTCCACCACGACGCCCGTTACGCGTCCGTCTGCTTCGAGCAGCTCGCGCATCGGCGCGTTGAGCCACAGCGGTATGTCCCGATCGAGCAACGCGCGGCGCAGACCCCCTGCCAACGCATTGCCGAGCGTCAAACGGCGATCGCGCCGCGAGCGGCTGCGCGCGCGTATATCGAACCAGTAGCGGCCGAATTGCTTCAGCGCGAGTCCGATATAGCCAGGCGCTTTCGACAGCAGCACATGCGCCTCTTTCGACGTCACCGCCACTCGCCCGCCGATCAGCGTACCCGGCGAAGGCAGCCGCAGCCGCGCGAATTCGTCGCCTAGCGAGGCGCCATCCACCGGCATGGGATCGAGTGCGCGGTAACCCGGCATCGATCCCGGCAGGTCCTGAAAGTAGTCCGCGTACTTCGGCAACGCTTCATAACGCACCGGCGTATTCGCTTCGACATAGCGCAACATCTGCGGCGCGGTGTCGAGATAGGCGTCGATCCGATCGGCAGCAGTCACGCTTTTCGTGCAGGCGTCGAGGTAGGTTCGTGCGGCCTCTCGCGTATCCGTCGCGCCCATTTCGGCAATATGGTGGTTGCACGGAATCCAGATGCCGCCGCCCGACACCGCCGACGTCCCGCCGTACACGTCGCTCTTTTCGAGCACGACGACGGACAGGCCCCGGTCGGCCGCGCGGCAGGCGGCCAGCATGCCGCCCGCGCCGGAGCCGACCACCACCACGTCGAACACGTCAGTCTGCGTTTGCTGTTCGCTCATGGCTGCATCCGTCAGACAAAGAAATCGGTGTTCGGACGCCCGAGCATCACGGCGCCGAGATTCTGGCCGAAGCGGTCGAGGTTATTCGCGTAGTGCGCGCGCGCCGCATGCAGATCGAGAAAGCGCCGCACCAGCGGATTACGGTTGTAAATGCCGTTGCCGCCCGCATAACGCAGCAGTGCGTTAGCGGCCTGCGCGCAGCGTTCGGCCACTTGCGCGGATTGGTAACGGAAGTGCACGCGCCGCTCGATCGATACCGCCGGGCCGCCGTTGGCGGCCGCGAGCAGTTCGGCGAAATTGCGCTTGAGCAGTACTTTCATTTCATCGAGCGCGACCGCCGCGTTGGCGCAGGCGGTCTGCGCGCCGGTGTCGTCGGTGGTTTTCGCGCCGCTATTGGCGCTCACGCGTGTGGCCGCATAGGAGGTGAAGTCGTCCAGCGCGCCTTGCAATGCGCCGATGCATGCCGTGCACACCGCGCGCACGAAGATCTGCGCAAACGGCAGCTGGAACAGCGGCGCATCGTTGAGCGCGAGGCCGGGGCTCGTGCCCATCATGCCGTCGATGGCTTTGTGCGTGCGATAGTCCGGCACGAACGCATCGTTCACCACGATGTCGTGGCTGCCGGTCGCGCGCAAGCCCAACACGTCCCAATCCTGTTCGATCGTGTAATCGCTTTTCGGCAACAGGAAGGTGCGATATTCCGGTGGTTCGCCTTCTTTCGCCGGTGGCACCAGCGCGCCGAGAAAGACCCATTCGCACAGCTCGCTGCCGCTGGAAAACTTCCAGTGCCCGGACAGCCGGAAGCCGCCTTCAACCGGGCTCACGCGACCCACTGGCATATAAGTCGACGCAATCAACGTGCTTTGATCCTTGCCCCACACGTCCTGCTGCGCGCGCTCGTCAAACAACGCCAGTTGCCAGTTGTGCACGCCGACCACGCCGTACACCCATGCGGTCGACATGCAGCCGCGCGCTACCGCCATCTGAATTTCGAAGAAGGTCTGCGGATCGAGTTCGTAACCGCCGTACCGCTTCGGCTGAAGCACCTTGAAAAAGCCGGCGGCCTGAAAATCGGCCAGCGTTTCAGCGGGAATCCGCCCATTCGCCTCGGCCTGCGCGGCACGCCCGGCGAGCACCGGCGCGAGCGCTTCGGCGCGGGCGATCAGTTCGGCTGCAAGGGCATTCGAATCGTTGTCGCGATGCACGGCTGTCTCCATGATGGTGCGCGAGATGGATGTCGCGCCTGTTCTATTGGGTTCATCTTCGAGCTCCAGCTGCGGCGTCGCATCGTCTGAAGGGACTAGCGACGCCCGTCTCGCTCGCTCTTATGCAGCGACCTTACGCAGCAACCTGCGCCTTCTGCTTTTCGCCCTTCAGACGATTGAAGTACGGAATCACGTGCTCACCGATGTTGCGGATCGTTTCGAGTTGCGCTTCCTGGGACACCGTGCCCATCTGGCAGAGGAACAGCACCTCATCCACACCTGCCTCCATCAGCCGGCCCACATAGCCGATGCAATCGTCGACGGTGCCGTACGCGTGATTGGGGTTCATCATCGAAAGCGCCGGATCGCTGAAATCGACCACCACCTCTTCCGACGCGAAGCGCGAACGGATCACCATTTCGCCGGTATTGCCCTTCACGAGGTCATCGCCCCAGCTATCCGGGTTCGGGCGCTCGCCGCCGGTGTACCAGTAAGCCAGCGACTCCATGAAATAGCGCTGGCCGCGAATGCCGATCTTGCGGGCCTGCTGGCCGTCGTCCAGCACCACGGTCGGGCACAGGGCCGCCAGATGCTGCGTCGGACGGAAACCGACCTGGTCCTCGGCCTTGCGGGTGGCCCATGCTTCGCGATACAGCGCGTTTTTCTTCGCGACTTCGTCGGGGCCGCCGAAACCGAGCACCAATGCGCCCAGACCACGCTGTCCTGCTCGCAGCAGACCATCGTTGTTGGTGCACGCCATGTACATCGGCGGATGCGGGTCCTGGAAGGGTTTCGGATGAATCGGCCGCTTAGGAATCTTGATGTATTTACCGTCGTGCTCGATCTCGTCCTGCACGAACATCTTCGGCACGAGGTACATCGATTCGTCGATCATCGGTTGCAGTTCGGCGAGGTCATAGCCGAAAGCGCCCGCTTCCTGTTGGCTGCCGCCCTTGCCGACGCCGAAATGCACACGGCCGCCCGACAGAATGTCGAGCATCGCCACGCGTTCGGCCACCTTGATAGGATGATTCATCGCGGGCGGCAGGCAGATCACGCCGTGACCGAGGCCGATGCGGGTCGTGCGGCCGGCCAGATACGCGAGGAACGTTTCTGGGGCGCTCATATGCGCGTAGTTCGTCAGCGACGTGTGTTCGACGCACCAGACGGTATCGAAACCCATCTGTTCGGCGAGCAACGCCTGCTCGACGGTCTCCTTGAATACCCGGTGATCGCCTTCCCGGGAAGCGTCCGTGGTCTGGGCTTCGTAGATCAGAGAAAACTTCATTGCGTGCGTCTCCATGAATTTTGGACTGTGCTGAAACGGGCGGTCCGCTCTCGACCCACCGATTCCTACGATGATCGTGACGGTCCACGCAATGAAGTTTCAGTTCGCGCGTGCTACCCGGCATCGTCTATTTGGATTAACGGTGCGCGCTTTGGCGTGGAAGCTTTGAGCGAGGGTGCCTTCTGGAACATTCCCTGCCGCGTTTTATGTGCCCCGGCTAGTCCGATTGGACCTCGTGCGGCGTTGGCCTGCGACGCTACGATCAAGCCGCTATACAACGCTGCTCAATCGATGGGAGTGCAATGCAATGAAGGCTTCGATGATGCTGTACCCGGTCGACACGATCGATGCGGCGCTGCCGCTCTTTGTCGACGGGCTGGGTTTGACGGTGAAGTTTCGTGACGGCGAACGCTATTGCGCGCTTGATGGCGGTGCGCTGACCGTGGCTCTCGTGGCGGGTGAAGAGCGGATCGTCGAACGCGCGGCACTGGTGTTTCGCGTGGACGAGAACGATGACCTGTATGCAGCAATGGCGCGTGTGGTGGCGGCGGGTGCGTCAGTGCGCGTGCCGGTTCAGCAAGGACCGCACGAATGGCGCGCGGTGCTGGAAGATCAGAACGGCGCGCTGCTGGTGTTGTCGCAAAAGCGCGCGGTTTAATGCCTTGGATGGTGTGCCGCGCTTGATACAGCGCGGCACACGCGTTGCCCTCCTTCAATTCATCCGAGCGGCACGACACTTCCCAGCAGAATCCGCACGAGTGTCGCCTGACGCGTCACACCCGTCTTCGAGAAAATCGCCCGCAGATGGGCCCGTGCGGTGTTCTTGCTGATGCCCAATTCGTCGGCCGCTTCCTCCAATGTCAAACCGTTGGTCAACAGCAAGGCCAGCGACGTTTCCGCCGGCGTGAGATCGAACAGCTTGCGCACGATCTCCTGCGAGCCCTGCGATTTGCGATCGGGGTCGCGTAAAAACAGCACGGTTGCGGGGCGGCGCTTGTTGTCCTCCGACCAGTCCGATAGCGGAATCGTGCGCACCAGCACGCCAAGTTTCGGCTTATCGCCACCGCGCGTGATCGGCATGGCTTCGACAATCGGCGCGGCGGTGCCGAAGTGCCCCATCAGCGCATGACGCACCAGACGTTGCAGATTGCGATTCTCCTGTGAGTCAGTGGCCTCGACGTTGCCATGCACGATACGCAAACCATTACCCTGCGCGAGAATCTCATCGGCCACGCTGTTGGTGCGCATGATCGCGCCGCTCTCGTCGAGCGTCACGGTGCCCACCAGCATCCGGTCGATCGCGCTCGCATACAGCGTGCGCTCCGACTCCACGATATCGAGCCGCGAATGCAGTTCGACCGCGCGCCGCAAATGCGGCAGCAGCAGCGCGCAAAACGCCTTGTCGCGTGCGGAAAAATGCTTTGCGTCGTGGCTGCGGCACACGCGAAACCGGCATTCGACGCCCGACTCCGTGCGCAGATCGGCACCCATGATGTAGCGGATATCCGCTGGCTTCAGGAACTGCTTGTAAAGCTCGCTGGTGAGCCATCCCGTGTCGCCGAATACTTCGTCGACCGTCACCACGCGATCCGCCGGCAGACCGACGAACGGATCGAGCGAATAGTAGTAGTTGTTGTACGACGCTTCGCCCGGCACGCCCGGCCCCATTTCGGATGCATGCACCATCAATCCGCGCCGGTCGCTCGAGGGCGAGCGCAGAATCAGCGTGGCATAGCTCGCGCCAAGCGAGGTGCGAATCAGCTCAAGGGCGCCCGCCCACGGCGTGCTTTCCAGCGCCCCCTGATAAATCCGCGCGACCAGTTCGCTGAATTGCGCGACGCTCACATCGGCCAGTTCGCTCGCGGCCTGGCCCTCTTCAGGGGCCCCTTTTGTCTCCATCAACACGCTCCGTCCTCCATGCGACTTTCCATCGCGTCGCCAAGCTTAAGGGCCGATCTGCTTACTGGCATCGGGGGAAGTACTTAGCTGCCGGAAGTTTCGCTGAGCGTGCGAACGAACTCTCGTCCAATCGGACGATGCCCTAGCCAGGCCGTCGCGCTTCAATGCATTCACTGCCAGGCGTGCGCGCTTTTTGCGCCGCGCAGCATGCGCAGGCGCTTCGCTTAGACCCGGCACTTGTCCGGCACTTATAGCCGGTATAGCAGCTTTGATTGAAGCATTCTCAGGAGACCCGATGGCGCTCGATCCCCAGGCGCAGGCCATGCTCGCCGCGTGCGCCGGCATGCCCGCACTCGACTTCGCGCAACTCACCGCGCCCGCTTACCGCGCGATGATCGCTACAGGCGCCGGTCTTACGCCCGGCGATCAGATCGCCGCGGAAGAAGATCTGGTGGTGCCCACCGCGAACGGCTCGCTGGCTGCGCGGCTTTACCGTCCCGCGGCAGAAGGCGCGGAGCTGCTTCCGCTCACCGTGTTCTTTCATGGCGGCGGCTTCGTCGCGTGTGGGCTCGATACGCATGCGAATCTGTGCCGCTGTCTCGCGCAGCGGGCGCAAACCGTCGTGCTATCGGTCGACTATCGGCTCGCACCCGAAGCGCGTTTTCCAGCGGCCGCGCAGGATGCGTGCGAAGCGGTGCGCTGGGCCGCCGCCAATTCAGGCGACTTGCGCGTTCGGCCCGGCCCGCTTGCGGTGGCCGGCGACAGCGCGGGCGGCAATCTCGCCGCCGTAGCCGCCCAGCAGTCGCGTGATAGCGGCGTGAATATCGCGCATCAACTCCTGCTCTATCCGGTGGTGGACTGCGCCACCGAACATCCCTCATACGAATCGATGGGCGACGGCTATTTGCTTACCGCGGAGATGATGCGCTGGTTCAAAAACCAGTACTTCGCCGAAGGCGCCGACCGCGCGCACCCGTTGGCCAGCCCGCTCGCGGCTGCGGACCTGACGGGCGTGGCAAGCGCCACCCTCATCAGCGCCGAATACGATCCGCTGCGCGACGAAGCCGAGCACTATGCGGCGCGCCTCGCGCAAGCGGGCGTGCCGACCACCCATCTGCGCTGGCCCGGGCAGATGCACGGTTTCGCGAGTCTGCTCGGCGTGCTCGATGCGGCCGACCGCGCGCTCACGTTCGCGGCGCGGAGTTTGCGCCACGCGCTGCACATCCCCGCCATCTGACCCTGCCGATTAGAAAAGACATGACTGCATTGATCCGGCTCGCGGCCGAAGACGGCATCGCGACGCTCACATTCGACCGTCCCGAAGCATTGAACGCGCTCAACGAAGCGATGGCGCTCGAACTCACTGCGAAACTCACGCGCCTCGCGCATCACGACGACGTCCGCGCAATCGTGCTGACCGGCGCCGGCGATGCCTTCATGGCGGGCGGGGATCTGCAGACCATGCGCGCCGCGCTCGACACCGCACCCGTGGTACGCGACCGCTCGATCGGCAAACTCGTTCGGCTCGCACAAAACGTGGTGGAGACGATCACGCGTTCGCGCAAGCCGGTGATCGCCTGCGTCAACGGCGCGGTGGCGGGTTTCGGCTTGAGTCTCGTCGCGGCCTGCGACCTCGCGATTGCAGCACGGCGCGCGACCTTCACGTCGGCGTATGGCCGCATCGGCACCTCGCCCGACGGCGGCGCGACCTACACGTTGCCGCGCGCGCTCGGCACCAGGCAGGCCGCGCAATGGATGTATCTCGACGAGCGGCATACGGCGGACGAGGCGCTGCGTGCGGGTATCGTCAACTGGGTCGTACCGGACGATGAACTCGCCGCGCAAACGCGCTCGCTGTTAAAGCGGATGGGCGCCCTCTCGCCGGATGCATTCGCACAAACCAAGAATCTGATCCTGCACGCATCCGAGCGCAGTTTCGCCGAGCATCTGTACGCGGAGCAGCGCGGCTTTCTGCACTGCGCGGCTGGCGACGATTTCCGCGAAGGCATCGACGCATTCTTCGACAAGCGCGCGCCCATATTCGGTTCGAGCGCACGTTAAGCGCATTGCCTCGATTTCTTCTTATCGCAGCGACAGCAACAGCAGTAGCACAGGAATAAACCCATGAAACTCGCCACTACCGATGAAATCGTCGCCGAACTGAAAGCCGGCCGCATGATCATTCTGGTCGACGAGGAAGATCGCGAGAACGAAGGCGACCTGTTGATCGCCGCCGATCACGTCACGCCGGAAGCGATCAACTTCATGGCGCGCTTTGGACGCGGCCTCGTTTGCCTGACGCTGAGCGCCGAGCACTGCGCGCGCCTGAAACTTCCGCCGATGGCAGAACAGAACGGCACGCAATACGGCACTGCGTTCACGGTCAGTATCGAGGCGGCACAAGGGGTCACCACCGGCATCTCCGCCGCCGACCGCGCGCATACCATCCGGACCGCGATTCACCCAAACGTGCGCGCCGAGCATCTGGTGCAACCGGGTCACGTGTTTCCAATCGCCGCGCGTCCAGGCGGCGTGCTGGTGCGTGCCGGACATACCGAAGCCGGTTGTGACCTCACCGCGCTGGCAGGCCTGACGCCGGCCGCGGTGATCTGCGAAATCATGAACGACGACGGCACCATGGCACGCCTGCCGCAACTGATCGAATTCGCCGCGCGGCATGGTTTGAAGATCGGCACCATCGCCGATCTGATCCACTATCGCAGCACCCATGAGTCGCTCGTCGAGCGGGTCGGAGAAAGGCCGTTGCATACGCCGTGGGGAGCGTTTCGCGCCATCCAGTATCGCGACACCGCGCGCCAGTCCACGCATCTTGCACTGGTGCGCGGTAACCCCACGCCCGATGTGCCGGTGCTCACGCGCGTGCACGAATGCTTCTCGCTGCTCGATCTGCTCGATGCCGAGCCGGCCGCGCATTCGTGGCCGCTGCACGAGGCGCTGCAAAAGATCGACGCCGCCGGTTGCGGCGTAGCCGTGCTGCTCGATTGCGACACGCGAGCCGACGTCATGCGCGGCAGCAATGGCGCGCCGACCCGCAAAGATGGCCGGCTCTCCGGCATCGGCTCGCAGATTCTGCGCGATCTCGGCGTGCGTCGTCTGAATGTGTTGTCGAGTCCGTTCAGGCTGCCGGCGCTGTCGGGACACGAGCTGGAAATCATGGCGTTCATTCCGCTGGGCGAAGGGGATCTCGACAATCCGCACGCATTCGAACGCGCGGTTGCTGCGCCGAGGTATGGCGTGCCGCTGATGCCTGTGCCTCTTCGGTCCGCAGCAGCGAAGCACGCAAACACTCAGCCCGCGTCATACGAACTCGAAGCCTCTTCCTGGTGAATCCTTGATGACTAAACACAACGAGCCCTACGTAGCCCTCGTCACCGGCGCCTCGCGCGGCGCCGGCAAAGGTATTGCACTCGCTCTCGCCGCGACCGGCGCGACGGTCTATGTGACCGGACGCACGCAACGCGAAGGCGATGCAGCGCTGCCCGGTTCCGTGCACGCGACGGCGATCGAAATCGACAAACTTGGCGGCAAAGGCATCGCCCTCACCTGCGATCATGCCGACGACCGGCAAGTGGCGGAAGTATTCGACTACATCCGGCAAAACAGCGGGCGCCTCGACATCCTCGTCAACAACGCCACCGCGTTACACGATGAACTGATTCGCCCCGCGCCGTTCTGGGAAAAACCGCTCGATCTCGTGGACATTCTCGACGTCGGCCTGCGCTCCGCGTATGTCGCGAGCTGGCATGCGGCGCCGATGATGGCCGCGCAAGGCGACGGGCTGATCACGTTCACGTCCTCGTTCGGTGCGAGCTGCTATATGCACGGCGCTGCGTACGGCGCGCAGAAAGTGGGCGTCGACAAGTTTGCCAAGGACATGGCCGTCGATCTGAAACCGCATGGCGTCGCGGCGGTTTCCATCTGGATGGGCATGCTGCAAACCGAGCGCACCGCGCGCGTGATCGCCGAGCATCCCGAACAGTATGCGGGCTTCAGCGAACTCGCGGAGACGCCGCAATTCACCGGCCGTTTGATCGACGCGCTGTATCGCGACCCGCAACGCCGGCAGAAATCCGGCATGGTGCTGGTCGGCGCAGAACTCGCACGCGAATATGGCATCACCGAACTCGACGGCCGGCAGCCGCCCTCGCATCGCGAGGCGCTGGGTGGGCCGGTGCAGGCGCATCCGGCAATCGTCGCCTGATTCTTGTCCTAAGGCACCGGCGACTAGAAGCCGGTCACCACCATGGCAAACACCACCGCAGCGCCGCCCACCGCGCCAAGGAATGTAAAGCACTGTTCGTCCGCGCCCGAGCGGCGTGCCCAGATTCGTCCCGCCAGCGCGGCCAGCCCCGTGATTCCCAGAAACAACGACAGCGACGAGCCGGCCGTGCACACCATGCCGGGAAACTCGTCGCTCCATGCGCACGCGTAGAGCTGCCGCACGGATACACCGATCACGCCGATCGCCACCAGCAAACCGGCAATCAGTCCATCCCGTTGAACTCCGGATTTCATTTGCAGCCCTCCCGCATCACGCCTGTCCTCATCCCGCTCGTCCCCATCCCGCTGCGTGGCCAAAACACCTGCCGCGTGGCTGTGCGCCTCGATACGGCGCGACGGACAGCGATGTCGCACAGTTCGTGGTTCATACGGCCATTGACGGCGATTCGACGCGTGCGGGCATCGTCCGGATGGACTAAGGGGAATTGCGGGGGATGGGGTAGCGGCGCTGGCGAGCGCGCGTCAGGCCGTTTGCGGCTTACCCGTGGACCACGTGCCGATGATCTCTTCGATCGCTCGCGCGGCGGACAGCAAAGCCGCTTCGCCGCGCGGCTTGCCGACGATCTGGATGCCGACCGGCAAACCACTGGCGCTCATCCCGCATGGAATCGCGATGACCGGCATGCCGGTGAGCGTCAGCGCGTAGGTGATGGCGAGCCAATCGATGTAGGTATCGAAGTGCTGGCCGACCGCATCGCGGATATCCCGCGCTTCCACCGGGAACGGCAGCACGATCGAAGCCGGGCAGATCAGCACGTCATAGCGCTGCAACAGTATGTTCATCTTGTGGAACAGCGCGCCGCGCGTGCGGCGTGCCGTGAGCATCGCGCGGTTATCCACCCGCAGGCCGAACTCGATGTTCCAGACCACGTTCGGGTTCAGCACATCGCGATGTTGCGCAAGCACCTCTTCATAATTTGCCGCATACGAGATACCGCGCAGCGTGTGAAACGCCGGGGTTGCCGCGCTCAGATCGATATCGCTTTCTTCCACGCCGACACCTGAAGCCGCCAGCCGCTCCATCGTTTTACGGCAGATCGCGAGAATCTCCGGTTCGACCGTGGCGATCCCGAGTCCTTCGCTGAACGCGACACGCGCCGGACGCTGCGCCCTGCGCGCATGCGCCAGAAAGGAGGTCGCCGGTTCAGCCAGCGAAAGCGGCGCGCAAGCCACTTCGCCGCACATCGCGTCGAGCAGCAGTGCTGCGTCCGTCACGTTGCGCGCCATCGGCCCATGAATCCCCAATGTGTCGTACGGATTGGCGGCCGGCCCATACGACACGCGCCCCGGCGTCGGGCGCAGGCCCACCACGCCGCAAAATGCCGAAGGCGTGCGCAACGAACCCGCCAGATCGGAGCCCTGTGCGACCCACGCCGTGCCCGACGCCAACGCGGCAGCCGCGCCGCCCGATGACCCGCCCGCCGACCGCGACAGGTCCCACGGATTGCGCGTCATGCCGAACACGCTGTTATACGTATGACCGCCCGAACCGAACTCCGGCGTGTTGGATTTTGCGTAGACCACGCCGCCGCGCGCTTCAAGCATCGTCACGCCGGCATCGGAGGTTTCCGGAACGCGGTCGCGGTAGACGAGCGAACCGCGCGTGGTGCGTACACCGGCTACGTCCGTCAAATCCTTGATCGGCACCGGCAGGCCGCACAGCAGACCACGCTCGCCGACCGGCTTCTTCAGCAAGGCATCGGCATGCGCATGCGCGCGCTCGAAACACAGCGTGGGCAGCGCATTGACCTGCGGTTCGACACGCTCCACCTGCGCGGCCAGCGTGTCGAGCAAGTCATGCGGACTGACCGCTTCCTTGCGCAACAGATCGACGATTTCGCACGCGCTTTTCTCAATGAGACTCAGGTCGACGGACATAATGGCTATAGGCTCCGTGATGGGGATGCCCGTCAGTTTCGCATGTCGCGTTCATTTGCGGCGTTAGAACCGGTAGCACATCAACTCTTGAGCCGATACCCGGTCTTGAAGATCCACGCCACGATCACAAGAAACACCGCGAGAAACAGCGCCGTCATGCCGAGACTCACACCGACATCCACATCGGCCAGGCCATAGAAGCTCCAGCGGAATCCGCTCACCAGATAAACGATCGGATTGAATAGCGTCACCACTTTCCAGAACGGCGGCAGCATATTGACCGCATAGAAACTGCCGCCGAGGAACGTGAGCGGTGTGATGATCAGGAGCGGCACGAGTTGCAGCTTCTCGAAACTATCCGCCCAGATGCCGATGATAAAACCAAGCAGACTGAACGTGACCGCCGTGAGCACCAGAAACAGGATCATCCAGAACGGGTGTTGCACTTGCAGCGGCACGAACAGGCCCGCGGTAGCGAGAATGATCAACCCGAGCAGAATCGATTTGGTGGCCGCCGCGCCCACATAGCTCACGACGATCTCCAGATACGACACCGGCGCCGACAGCAACTCGTAGATCGTGCCGGTAAAGCGCGGAAAATAAATGCCGAACGAGGCATTCGAAATGCTTTGCGACAGCAGCGACAGCATGATCAAACCCGGCACGATGAACGCGCCGTAGCTGATACCGTCCACTTCCTTGATACGCGAGCCGATGGCCGCACCGAACACGACGAAGTAAAGCGAAGTCGAAATCACCGGTGCGATGATGCTCTGCATCAGCGTGCGCCAGGTGCGCGCCATCTCGAACTTGTAGATCGCGCGAATTGCGTGGATATTCATTGGTCACCTCGGAGCAGACTGACGAAGATGTCTTCGAGCGAACTTTGCGTCGTATGCAGGTCTTTGAAGCGGATGCCGGCGTC
Organism: Paraburkholderia sp. IW21; assembly: GCF_041321145.1. Lineage (NCBI taxonomy): Bacteria > Pseudomonadati > Pseudomonadota > Betaproteobacteria > Burkholderiales > Burkholderiaceae > Paraburkholderia > Paraburkholderia sp. IW21. The sequence continues at coordinate 229,740 of NZ_JBGGWA010000006.1, forward strand.
GTCGAGCGCTTTGAGCAGCGCGATGATGTCGGTGCGTCCCCCCTCGCCCTCATACGTGTAGATCAACTCGTTGCCCCCCTTGGCGACATCCAGCCCGTAACCGGCCAGGGCCGGCGGCGCCTCCGAAAGCGGACTCTCCAGTTGCAGCGTCAACTGCTTCTTGCCGAGCTTGCGCATCAACTCCGTCTTCTCTTCCACCAGCATGATCTCGCCGGCGTTGATCACGCCGATTCGATCCGCCATTTCCTCGGCTTCGTCGATGTAGTGCGTGGTGAGAATGATCGTCACGCCGCTCGCGGCGAGTGAGCGCACCAGCTTCCACATATCGCGGCGCAATTCGACGTCCACACCGGCCGTGGGTTCGTCGAGGAACAGCACGCGCGGCTCGTGCGAGAGCGCCTTGGCAATCAGCACGCGGCGTTTCATCCCGCCCGACAGCGTAATGATCTTGTTATTGCGTTTTTCCCACAGCGACAGATCCCGCAACACTTTTTCGACGTAAGCGGGGTTTTTCGGCTTGCCGAATAGCCCGCGGCTGAACGAGACGGTCGCCCAGACGGTTTCGAACGAATCGGTGGTGAGTTCCTGCGGCACGAGACCGATCAGCGAGCGCGCGCCGCGATAATCCGCCGCGATGTCGCGGCCATCCACCATGACGCTGCCTTCGCTCGCGTTGACGATGCCGCAAATGATGCTGATGAGGGTGGTTTTGCCCGCGCCGTTCGGGCCTAGCAAGGCGAAAATTTCTCCACGATTGATCGCCAGATTGACGTTTTTGAGTGCATGAAAACCCGTGGCATAGGTTTTCGACAGATTCGTGACCGAGACGATTGGCTGCATGGATTCGACGATGGCAGACACCGTTATTTGATTGGAAGGAGGCGGCGCGAATGCGCGACCGCACCCGCAATGTAAATGAAAGTAGGAAAGCGTGCAGCGCAACCTCTCGCCATGCGGTGCCGGGAACGCCTCATGCTCGATCTTCCACACACATACTGCGGCGGAGTCCGGCGCTCGATCAGAACCCGCGAGAACGGTGCTATCGGCCGTGCCATGCGATCCCTATCCATGCGCCGCCGAGCGTGAGGCACACCGCTTGCGGCAATTCGTTCATGTGAGCGACAAGCGCTTGCGTGACATCAATTCGACTCTATAGAGGTGAACCATGAAACACATTACCAGGACGATATTCGCTTCGGCGCTAGTGATGGCATTGTCGGGCGGGGCTTACGCACAAGCAGGTGGTGGTGCGGGTGCAGGTGCTGGTGCCGGCGGTGGGACCGGCGGCGGCAGTAACGGCGTGGGGGCAGGCGGCGGCACCATGGGTGGCGCAGGCGGCACCGCTGCACCGGGCGGCGGCAACGGCACGATGAAGAACCCGAACGGCTCGGGCTATGGCTCGCCGGGTGTGACCGGCACCGGTGGAGGTGTGGGCACAGGTACCGGGGCATCGCCCAACAGCCCTTCGATGAACCGGTCGAACAGCGGCATGAACAAGGGTACGGGCAACGGCATGAGCAATGGCATGAACAACGGTACGGGCAACGGCATGAACAAGGGCACGATGCAAAACGGCCAGTAACAGCCTGCTGCAGCTACCTTGGGGTTAGCCGCCTCAGTCGGGGCGGCGGCGTTCAGATGATGCGCCGCCGCCTTTCTTTTTTGGAGAATCAGGATGAAAGCGCTTGTGTATGAAGGCCCACGGAAGGTCGTCGTCAAAGAAATGCCCGACGCAAAAATTGAACGTCCAACCGATGTGCTGGTAAAGATCACCACCACTAATATTTGCGGCTCGGATCTGCATATGTTCGAAGGCCGAACCAATATGGAAGCCGGCCGCATCCTCGGTCATGAAAATCTGGGCGTAGTCGTGGAGATTGGCGTCGGCGTCGAACGCGTCAAGGTCGGCGACCGGGTGTGTCTGCCTTTCAATATCGGTTGTGGCTTTTGCAAGAACTGCGAAAAGGGCCTCACGGGCTTCTGTCTGACAGCGAACCCGGGCACGGCGGGCGCCGCCTACGGTTTTGCCGGCATGGGACCCTATAGCGGCGGCCAGGCGGAATATTTGCGCGTGCCGTTCGGCGATTTCAACTGCCTGCTGTTGCCGCCGGATGCCGAAGAAAAAGAAAACGACTACGTCATGCTCTCGGATATCTTTCCGACCGGCTATCACGCCACGGTTCTAGCCGGCGTCGAACCGGGCGATAGCGTGGCGATATACGGCGCAGGTCCGGTGGGACTGATGGCGGCATTGTCGGCATCGATCAAAGGCGCAAGCAAGGTGATGGTGGTCGATACGCATCCAGACCGCCTGAAGCTCGCGGAAAAACTCGGCGCGATTCCGATCGACGACAGCGACGGCTCGTCGGCCGATCAGATCCTCGAGCTGACCGGTGGCGAAGGCGCGGATCGCGGCTGCGAATGCGTCGGCTATCAATGCAGTTGCAAAGGCCATGAAGTGCCGAACGCGACGATGAACAACCTCGTTAAGGCAGTGCGGCCTACCGGTGGCATCGGCGTGGTCGGCGTGTTCGTGGCCGAGGACCCGGGCGCTAAAGATCCGCTTGCAAAGAAGGGACAGCTCGCGTTCGATTTCGGCCAGCTATGGATGAAAGGCCAGCACATCGCGACCGGCCAGGCCAACGTGAAGGCGTATAACCGCAAGCTGCGCGACCTGATCGCGGCGGGCAAGGCGAAGCCGTCGCAGATCGTTTCGCACGAACTGCCCCTCTCGAAAGCAGCGGAAGGCTACGAGCACTTCGATGCGCGTGAAGAAGGTTGGACCAAGGTGGTGTTGAAGCCAGCCGCCTGAACGCGATGCCAGCGAGCTCAGCTCTTGAGCCGGATTGCATCACGGTTCGGCGCATACGAAACTGCTGGCGAGATTGACATTGCCCTTGCCAAGGTAGCGTGGAAATAGCGGGTAGCGGCACAACGGACGCGAGCGTCCGTTGGTCGCCGCCGCGATATCGGTTGCGGTCAGGGTCTCGGGTGACACGCCACGCGTGACCCAGTTGTCGAGCGCGCCCAACAGATCCACCGATGGAATGAACACGCCGCTGCCGTGCTGAAAACCCGGCACCATATAAAGCCGCATGAATGCATTGACCTGGTCAATACCGAAGCGATCGATCAGGGCTTCGTGGTAGGCGATCGTCTGGTTCGGGCTGATGACTTCGTCGGCGAGGCCTTGCAGCGTGATGAGCTTGCCGCCCCGCGCGATGTAGCGTGCGACGTCGGGATTCATCGCGCCGATCGTCTGCGACAGCGCGATCAGTTGTGCTCGATATTTTCCCGGCTGCCGCGGATCGAACCTGAGTGAGTCGAAGGCTGCATCCCGCGTCACGAAATAGCGGATATAACCGTCGCCTTGCGCGAACAGATAACCGTTGGCGAAGAAGGTCGGCACCGGCAAGCGCTCCGGCTGATGCGCGAGCCCGAGCAGGCCGGTCAGATGCGTGCCTTGAAAGATGTTGTAGCCGCGATAGCCGGTGACGTCCCACGCGAGGCGATACGGCAACGACAGGCCGTCGCGCATCACCAGCAAGGTGGAGAGTTGCGCATCCGTGAGGCATGCGTCGTGCGAAGGCGCACCTCCGGCGCAGCGCAACGAGGCGATGATTTCCGCTTCGTGCTCACGGCACGCGGCAACGTCGCTGACAATGCCGTCCACCGCGCCGTCGAGCCGGTCGCAGACCGCGAGCGTCCGTTGATAGACGTGCGCGAGCAACAGCGGTGGAATGAAGCCGCCGGGCGTCGCGTATTCCGCCTGACCGAGCTTCACGCCCAGCAAACGCACGCCCGAAAAATTGAGCGCGGGGGAATTGGCGATCACGCCGTCGTAGTCGTCGGGAAAGCGCTGCATCACGGTGTAGCCTTCGCGTCCGCCGGTCGAGCCGCCGGCGAAGTACATCCGTTGCGGCGGCCGGCCGTAAGCCCGCGCAATCAGCGCGAGCGCGGCGTCGTGCGTCTTCTTCAGATGCGCGTAGCCGAAATTCGTCACCGCTTCGTCGACCAGGCCGAAGACCGCGAGCGACGAATCGCCCACATGTCCGGAGTCGTCGCCGAACGTGGCGTAGCCTTGCGCGAGCGGCGCGCGATCCGGCGAAAACGGCATCACGCCGGTGCCGCTCACCACCACGCCGTTGTAGCCACCGCCGCCGATTTGCAGCGCACGGCCGTTCCAGCGGCGCGGCAGGTTCAGGTCGAAACGGATATCGGGCGTGCCGGCGTTGAGCGCCTTGATGCGGCCGGTGATGCGGCAATATTCGCCGCCTTGCTGATTGCCGGGTGCGGTGGCGGCCACCATGACCGCGCCTTCGATCTGCGCGCCGGCAGTGGGCAAGGCGATCAGTTCAGACGGCAGCACCGCACCCGCGAATTCCACGCAGCGCATGGCGAGCGGCGCGTCCCTCGACGTGGCGAGCGCCGGTGCGGCGCTCAGCCAGAGCATCGCACCGACGACCGTGATGAACGTGCGCGAAGAACCTCGCGTAAAACGCGCCTGGCGCAAGCGCGCCCTCATCCGTAACCCGCGCCATTCGCAGCCGTGCGCGAATGCTGCCCTTTCCAGTCATTCCAGCCGCGCGCGATCATCAGCACGGCCCCAATGGCGACCAGATCGCCGCCGAGTCCGACCAGCGTGCCGCGAAAGCCATGAAACGTATGCGGCGTCGCCGTATCGACGATCAACGACACCAGCGTGCCGGCGACGAAACACACCAGCCCGGTGCGGCCGACCGTCACCACGGCCGGCAGTCGCTGCGCGAGCCACGCAATGCTGCCCCTTCGCACGAAATGCGCGGCGAGCCAGGCGATAACAACGAAGTTAATCACACGTTCCACGGAAAGATTCTGTTTAAGCGTGCCGGGCAGCGGTTGCGTCAGCACGAAAAGTTTGACGATCGCGAATGCCAGCACCGCGACCACCGCAACCCGCGTGAACCAGCGCGCGGTACAGGTTGCGTGAAAGCGCTCGCTGATGGGTTGCACACGGCACAGCATGCCGAGCACGAACATCAGTTGCCACGCAAACGGATTAAAAGCCCAGTCGGCCACGTCGTCAATGCTGAATAATGCGGCCAGCGGCCGGGCGAGCGCCCAGATCGTCACGCTCAAGCCCAGCGCCATAAGCCACGAACGGCGCGCCAGCGGCACCGCGAACGGCACGCACAGCGCAAAGATCACGTACATAGGCAACACGCTCGACAGATACGGCTGGCGCCGCAGCACGGCAATCTCGAAGGCCTCCCGCAGCGGCTGAACCGAGAACGGCGGCCAGCCGGTGAGGTCGACCATTGGCCGGTTCAGATGCAGTTGCGCGAGGACGGCGCCGGACAGAAGCGTCAATACGGCCGTCAATAAATACGCGCGATAGATCTCCCAGCAGCGCCTGACGAACCGCATCTTCGCCGCGTTTTCGCCGCGGCCCGCAAGCACCGCCGTGTACGCTGCCGCCGACGCATAGCCGCCAAGGAACACGAACACTTCAGCCGAGTCGCACAAGGCATAGGCGTGCAACATCAGATGCGACAGCGTGCTGCCAGGAATGTGGTCCAACACGATGACGATCAGCACGACGCCGCGGAAGAAATCCACTTCGATCGAGCGGCCGCGACGGGTGTCCATTCAGGTTCTCGCAAGATGACGCGCGCATGCGATGCGTCACGAAAGGCGGTCATGGTCCGCTGTTCCCGATAGGAACACCATGACAATAAAACGTTCCCGCCAGTGACGTGCATTCCATCAACGGGCGCTGACAAACCGCCTCTAAACGTGCGCGAATCGCCAGTAATCTGAAATCCAGATGTGGGCGTGCGGTAATACTGCGTCATCGCGCCTTCGATCCGCGGAAAGTTTTGCGGCATTTAATGCGCAAAACGCGAGCACGATCGGTAACGGCCGCGGAAAAAAATCGCTGAATCCGATGTGCGATTTTTTTCGCTTTTTTTCATCGTAGGATGGATTCATGCATGCCCATCGGACATCGCGCGTTTCGAGCGATGCCACCTCTCGACGGCGGCCCCTCATGTGGACCGGACACGCTGCCTTCGCCCTGGAAGACAACCCCATGAACAAAAGGATTGCCGGCTTCGACGGATTGCGCGCGATCGCAGTCCTGATGGTCTTTTTTCAGCACCGTCTATTCGGCGACATCGGCGAGATCGGCCACCTCGGCGTATGGCTCTTCTTCGCGCTGAGCGGCTTTCTGACCATCGGCATTCTGTCCGCGCAACGTACGCGTATCGAGCGAAGCGGCAGCCGGCTCGTGAACGATCTTGAGCTCGCTCTTGTGCTCCCTGATCAGCCGGTAAACGGTTTCGCCAGGAACGGTTTCCTGCTCGAGCAGTTCGTCGGCAATGGCGCGCAGCACCGGCTCATAAGCGTGCAGCAGCCTATAGCACAGTTCGTTCAATTCCTTGAGCAATACGTTGGCGTGTTCGATCGCGCTCTTCATTTGCAGACCCGCGTATTGCGATGGCAGTGCCGCGAGACTGAACAGATCGCCGTCGCTGTTGAAGCCGAACTTCGACACCATGTCGAGGCTGATGCGCGATGCTTCCTGCAAATCCGAAGCAGCGCCGCTCGACGCTTCGGAGAACGTGAGAATTTCGGCGTTGCGGCCGCCGAGCAATACCTGGATTTCGTTGCGAATCTCGGTTTCGCGGTACAGATGCTTGTCTTGAGCCTTCGTGATGAGCGCGACACCCAATGCGCCGCCACGCGGCAGGATCGTGACCTCTTCCAGCACGCCGGTGCCCAGCACCGCGGCGACGAGACCATGCCCTGCTTCGTGCACCGCGATACGCGTGCGTTCGTCCTCGCTCAGCGCTCGCTCGGCGCCGCTCACGTCGCCGATGCGCGCAATCTTGATCGCCTCCATGAAGTGCTTCGAAGCGATTTCCGTTTCGCCGGCTTTGCGCGCGACGAGCCCCGCCTGATTCACCACCATCGCGACCGTCGCCGGAGAAAGCCCCGTGGTCAGGCGAGCGAGTTGGTCATAGTCGATGTCGGCGGCCTTCGACTTCAGCTTCGCAGCATAGAAGCGGAAAATCTTTGCCCGGTCTTCGCGGTCGGGTAAACGAACCTGCACAGTGCGGTCGAACCGGCCCGCCCGGCGCAATGCCTCGTCCAGGTTGTCGGGATGGTTGGTCGCCGCGACGACGATGATCCCTTCGTTGGAAGCAAAGCCGTCCATTTCCGCCAGCAACTGATTGATGATGCGGTTGCTCTCGGCTTCGACGGGACCGCCGCCGGTATCCGTGCGTTTGGCGAGGCCGTCGGCTTCGTCGATGAAGATGACCGTGGGCGCATTCTTGCGCGCGAGTTCGAACAGATGCTTGACCTTCTGGATGCCGACGCCGTAATACTTCGCACTGAAATAGCTGCCCGTGATCGAGATGAAGTTCGCGCCGCATTCGCCGGCGAGCGCCTGCGCCAGCCGCGTCTTGCCGACACCGGGGCCGCCGACCATCAGAATGCCGCACGGTGCGCGCACGCCCATCGCAGTGAATTGCTTCGGATCGGACAGATAGCCGCGAATGTCCGCGAGCGCCGCCTTCGCTTCACCCGCGCCGATCACGTCGTCGAAACGCAGTGCGGGCGCCTTGCTGAGAAGCGTCGCGCCGCCTCTCATCTCGCGGCGCATGAACCACACCATGCCGCCGATCAGCAACAGCGGAAGCAGCAGGCTGATCGTGTCGCGCACCTGGTTGAACATTGGAACCCAGCGCGCCGCGCCGGTTCTGATATCCGCATCGGGCAGCCATACAAGCTGATAGGACGTGGCCTGGTCGGATTTGGGTTCGCCAAGCAGCAATGCATGCGAAAACGTCGCGTTGTGATCGGTGACGAAGTATTTCGAACCGTCGCGCTTCGACACCAGAATCGCGTTGGGACTCACACCAATCGCGGCAACGTTGGCGTCGTGAATATCACGCAACATTTGCGACGCGTCTTTCTCCTCGCGCGTCCACGCCGAGGTGTCGTGCCGCATCTGGCTCGCGATGCCGGTCAGCGCCGGCGTGGCCTGCGCTTCGCGCTGCCGGTAACGCCCGACGCTCAATGCGAGCAGCACGGCGAGGAGCGCCGCCCCGACCCCAACGGCGATCTTGCGTGCGCGTCTTTTTCCAAGCGAGTTCTTTCCCGGCTTCATGAGTCACTTCCAAAAAACGGGCCAAAGCGGGCCCCAATACTGATCAAAATCAGGTGGTAGAGGTGGGAGGAGGAAATCAGCTGACGCGATACCATGCATGTTCGGAAAGAAGGACACCCAACCACACGTCCCTCTTAGCAGCGCGCAGACGGGCCAGTATGTCGTGCCGCCGCGATTCCAAATCTCGGAAAAGGCCCATTTCTACCGTCTATCCGGCGATTTACAGTCGTCGAATTTAGGGCGCGAGTCATGCTTCGAACGCGATTGACCGCTGCTCCGCCGCACAGTTTATCAGCCCTCTCTTCATGACGTCGTTTGCACACCTACAAATAACCGAGCCCTATTTAAAATCGGTCAAAATTGCGGCAATTTACCGACATATTGACGAGTCGGTGCCTCCGGTGGGCGGTAGGTGTTTACGGACTGCGGCGCCGATTCGATGCGGCTCGAACGCTCGGCCGCGTGCGCGTCCACCGACGCGCGGTGCGACTACGTCTTCTCGCCATTTGTCGAGGGCGAAATCGGCCATGTGACGGGCATGCGCAAGAAGCGCAGTGCGCCTGGTTGCGCTGCTACACTTGCGCCACGCCAACTTGCCGAAGAATTCGCCCAGCCCGGCACTATGCCGGTCGCAATCCATGAAAGCGTCGCGCGGTACGTTCTTCGGCTGACACACTCTGCACTCCATGCTTCGATTCGAGAACCTCAGCAAGCGCTATAGCGAACGCATCATCTTTCAGGGACTGCACCACGACACGGCTGCGGGATGCGTGGCGCTCAGCGATGAATCCGGCAGCGGCAAGTCGACGTTGCTTGGCATCCTCGCCGGTACGGTCGAGCCCGAGGCAGGCGAAGTGTGGATCGGGGGCCATTCGCTGCGCACCGCGCCGTTAGCGGCGAAATCCATGCTCACGTATGTGCCTGAAGACTGCATCCCTTACCCAGATCAGACCGGTCGTGAGTATCTTGAGCGTGTGGCCTCGGAGAGAAAGACAGCCGTCGAGAGCGACACGCTCGAGCTGGCAAATCGCTTCGGCCTCGCGCCGCATCTCGACAAGCGCTTCGAGCAAATGTCGTTCGGCACGCGCAAGAAGATCTTCCTGACGGGAGCCGTACTCGGCGAGACCCGAGTCGTGATCGCGGATGAGCCGGTCGGCGGACTCGATGCCTCAGCGCGCGCGGTTCTGGTCGATCTGTTCAAGACGTTGGCCGAAACCCGCACGGTCTTTTTCTCAAGCTACGACACGGCCTTTACGCAAGCATGCGAGGCGAGAACCATCGGCTTCGCGGACCTTGGAATGCGTGGATAAACGGTTTCCGCGTGCGGCCGGCACACCGCTCGGGAGAGACTTCAGCCGTTCGTGCTGCTTGAAAGCGGCCGGCGCTTAAGCCGCTTTATCCTGCGCGGCCTGTTCAAGCCAGAGCCGACTATCGGGAAACCAGAAAGCGTCTGGTCGCGGAGGCGACACGAGCTTCACGGGAAGGGAGGGATTAAATATCTTGGACCATGCGGACAGATAAGACGGCGTCTTCACGAGGAGCCCGCAATTGGCGAGGAGCAAGCTGGAAACGAGTGCCTCGCGGCCGATCTCGAGTCCGGGATAGCCGCTGAAATGCACGGGTGTGCTGCCGCTTGCGAGCAATTTGGCGGGGGCTACCCTGACCGGTATGTTGAATGGCCACGCGACAAAAAAATCGATAAACGCCTGTTCGTCACTCGAAACAAAAATATTGGTCAACTGCGGATTTTCCGTAAGCGCCGATTCCACCTGGCGGCAAAAGCCTCCCCATGAGACCGGCACGGCCTCCAGCGTCTTATCGGTCCCTCTGAAATGCGCACCAAGGGTCGACGCGCCGACTTCGAGCTTCTGGCAGATCGAGTCGACTTCTTCGAAGATATGCGCGGCCGGCCGGTAATGCGCGAAGAAGAGTTCGCTGGCACTTCTGAGTCGAAGCCGGGCTTCATAGCGTTGGCGAAAGCCCAACTGGACCAGATCGCGAACCGTCGACGTCCTTATCTTACGCGTGACCACGCCTCCTGCAGCGGCGGTACGCACCGGCTCGAAGAAGGCGGAGAACCAATCCATTCTTCCTTCTGCGTCGCCATAAAGTCCACCGCGCGCGCTGATGCACGGAGTGAGACATTTCTCGTCGCAATACATCAGAATAAACAGGACCATCTGCATGACGGAGAAAAAACCCGAGTTCTCCTGAATCTCGATGGCAAACACGCCTCGGTTCAAACGCTGCGTGGCATGAAGTGAGATCCGGCGGGGCGTTGCCACGGAATGCTTGAACCCCTCGCTGCGTCGGATTTGTTTTGCCCGATCGACCACTTTTCTTAGCATGCCCACTCCTAATGAATTAGGTATTCTTTGAATGGCACGAACCTGTTCATAGCGAAAGAATGAATAGTGCAGCATACCATTTCAAAAAGTGCGGGCAAGTAAGTTTGGACCCATCTTTGTGAGCTAGCGCACAAAACATCGGTAAGGTTTCCCCTGGATTTGGCGGGTGTTCAATCCCCAGATGGAAAAGCCTGAACCGCGTGTGGCAAAAAACACGCGAGTGGAGGCTTGACCTTCCCGCCGTAGGAAGGTCCAGGCTTGAATTCTGATTTCCCCTCGGAGGCAGGAAATGGAATTCGAAATCCCGGATATGTCATGCGGCGGATGTGCCAATGCCATCACTCGCGCAGTCACCGAACTCGACCCCGCGGCGAAGCTCGATGTCGACGTCCCCGTTAAAATCGTGACGGTCACTTCGAGGTTACCGCCGGATCGCGTCATCCGGGCGATTGAGGCAGCGGGTTTTCATCCGTCACTGAAGGACTAATCAGATCGCATCAAGTAACGTCGGATGATTGAGCCAGCCCTCCTGTTCAGGGCATCATGCTCGCTCGCAATAACTTTTTTCCCAACGGAAAATCCAATATGAAAAACTTTCGCGCATTTCGTGCCCTTTGCCTTTCCAGCGGCGTTGCGTTCGCTGTCGCGGCAGCGCCCGTTCACGCCCAGCAGGGCACGTCCATGCCCGCCATGAACATGTCCGGTTCAGCGGACGCCGGGTCGAGCGCGTCGACGCAAGCATTCAAGCACGCCGACGAGAAAATGATGCACGACATGGAATCACCTGCCTACACGGGCGACGCCGACAAGGACTTCGTGGCCCACATGATTCCGCATCATCAAGGTGCGGTCGACATGGCGCAGGCGGAGCTGAAATACGGTAAAGATCCCGAGTTGAAGCGGTTGGCCAGAAACATCATCAAAGCGCAACACGATGAGATCGCGTTCATGCGGCGCTGGCAGGCGAAACACGGCGTGAAGTGACAACGGGCAACGTCCGGCGCCCTTTGACGCTTTGACGCCGCGCTTGACCCTCACGCAACGCAAGGTTCTCCCCGACCCCGTCCGTATTAACTCGTTCGTTCAGGTGCAGAAAATTGAAAGCGGTTTACAGGCACGACAGATAAATAGCGGGCAGCACTGATCCCGGTGGCCGGTTACATCAACGGCCCCGTTTAGCCAGTCCTGTGGATTTGAAGGCGGTCCACGCTTGCCGCGGCTGTCCTTCTGTATCAAGATCAAGCCGACCATCAGAAATATGCCATTCCCATGACAGACAACCCCGATCCCGACAAACTGAAAGGCCCCGGTGGCCTGACGTTGCGTCAGCTCCACGAACAGGTTCGGAAGAGTGTCGAGCGCGACCGCGAAGAGCAGGCAACGCGCCACGCTATCGCTCCGCCGAAGAGCAGGTGGCAACGTTGGGTGCGCTACGTGTGGGGCCGCAGCGGCCGTCGCTAGCCACAGCTTGATAAGCGATGCGCCAGTCGTCGAACAGCGTGGCCGTCATGAGATAACCGCAACGTCCACTGTTAGAATAGCGGCCCTTTTCCCAGGAGACGCAAATGTCTTGGTTCATCTACGAAGTGCCCGAATACAATGAAGACGGCGCGCGCATCGAGCCCTTCAGCGACCTGCGTAGCCGCGTTCTGAAAGTAAGTGGCCAGACAATGGCTGACGAACTGGAAAGCGTCCGCGAGAACGCCGCCACGACGGCGGCCACCCCGACGCGCCCCCTGAGCGCCGTGGAAAATCCTCAGGTATTCCCGATCCCCTATGCCGACTCCATGATCCTGGTCGGGTTCATTTTCGAACTGAAACAGGCGTCCCGACGTCTGGTGGTGTCACCCGTGGAAATGCCCTGGCTGAAAGACGCGTAAAGCGGGTTATTGAGTTCTCGTTGCATTTCGGTGCCGTCATTGCGCCACCTTCCTCGATCGCGGCGATCGCCCTGCCCGCTCGCGAGTGGACATCCATCACTATTTGATTGCGCGATCACGAAGCCCGCGTCGTTCACCGCGCTGCGCTACTCATCCCTGGATAGCCCGCGAGATTCACGCACGAGCCAGTCGTGAAACTGTTGTATCTTTCGGGACGAACGGTCAGAAGCGCGATAACAGAAGAAATGAGTCTCTCGTTCGACGGACCTGTATAGCCCCTCCCCTAAACCTGCATCACCGTATCCCACTGCAACGCTTCTTCCCGAACGATTGCCTGAATCGTGTTCTGCACGGCGCGCGACGCCGCATTCTGCGGAACCGCATTCGGCACGCAAAGACTGACCATCCGTTGCAGCGACGGCTCAACGAGACGTCGTCCAAGAATCGCCGCACCGGGTTGACGCGCCAGTGCGCCCGACAGAATCGAGCCGACCTGGCCTTCGCGAGCGATTGTGAGCATTGTCGGCAACGAGTCGATATCGGCGACCACGTTCAGTTCCAGGCCCTCGCGGGCGAATGTCCGTTCAATCAGAAGGCGCAGCCCGTTGGCCTTGCCGGGCAATACGAGCGGCACCCCGGACACGAGTGAAAGCGGCACGCTGCTACTGTCCGCATCGCCGACCCATGGAACGCCGCATAACGACAGATGCTCGTTGAAAAGCGGAGAAACCGTGAGTCCACGCGTTTCCGTTTCGCGGAACAGGACTGCCATATCAAGGCGGCCATTTGCCAGCAGCTCGATCAGATAGCCGCTCATGCTTTCGAAAAGCTGCAGCTGGATGTTGGGATAGGCTATCTGCAAGCGATTGAACAGCGGCACGGCAATCACAGCCGCAATGCTCGTGGGCAATCCTACGGCTACCTGCCCGGATTCGCTGTGTTCGCCTCGCAGCACGTCGCCGCGCATCTGCTCGAACTGTTTGAGAATCGTGCGTGCGTGCCGATAGAGCGCCATGCCGGGTTCGGTCGGCCGCACGCCGGAAGAACTGCGCAGCAGCAAAGGCACGCCGAGATCGTCTTCCATGCCGACGATCTGCTGACTCAATGACGGCTGCGAGATCGACAGTCGAACAGCCGCTTTGGACAGGCTGCCGGTATCGACCACGGTGGCGAAATAGCGAAGCTGACGAACGTCCATTGGAACCCTCGTAACGCCGCAGCAGGAAAGCGCGATGAACGGGGGCATTGAACCCCGTGTGCCTGAGCGGCCGGATATAAGCGCGGACTATAGCACCGTTGGCAAGCGGATATTTGCCCCTTGCACATCGCCCCACGAACGCATGAGCCGACGCCGAGCAAGGGCGGCGCACGAATCGGCGAGGATGGTTGTTGGAAAGCCCCTTCTCTGATCAAGTCGCGAGGCATCGCCGCGTTATGGCTGCCCAGCCATCGCGAGAAGCCGTTGCGCCATGCGGACATTGGCATAGTCGACCATCCTGCCGTCGACGGAAACCGCCGCGAGCCCCGCGGCTTCGGCTTGGGCCATCGCTTCGAGCGTTTGCCGGGCTGCGCGGATTTCTTCTCCGGTCGGGGTGAATGCAGCCTGAGTCGGGGCGATCTGCTCCGGATGGATCACCTGTTTGCCGTCGAACCCCATGGCCGCCGCCTTCATGGCAAACGAACGCGTCAGCACCAGATCGCGGAACGCGCCGCAGGGTCCGTCGATGGCGCGCAGGTTGAAGGCGCGCGCGGCCACGAGAATCCGCATCATCGGATAGCTCCACAGATCAAGCGCCGCGGTCGCGTAGTTGCCGATTTCGTCCTTGCGCGTGATGGCATACCCCGCATGCGTGCCGCCGACTTCAACATTACGCGCGCCGATCGAGGCGGAGAAATCGCCCACACCGAAATGCAACGCGGTCAGTCTGCCGCCCGCCGCCGCAATCGTGTCGACGTTGACGACGCCGCGCGCCGTCTCGATCAGTGCTTCGATCTGTAACGGTGCATGAGCGCCACGCCGCACGTCGAGCAGTGTCTCGACCTGGTGCAGCACATCGGCGGATTCGACCTTGGGCACGAGAATCGCGTGCAGACGCCCGGCATCCGCCGCAAGTGTGGCGACCTCGGCTTCGAGAATGCCGGTCGTTGTCACATTCACGCGCACAGCGACATGCTTGTCTCCCCAATCGAGTTCCGCGAGCGCGCGCACAGCGCTGCGGAGAGCCTCGCCTTTTTCGCTGGGAGGAACCGCGTCCTCGAGATCGATGAACACCGCATCCGCGGCACTCGATGCGGCCGACTGCAGCATCCGCCAGCGGTGGCCCGGCACCGCGAGAATGGCCCGCATGGGCCGGGCGAACTTCGTAGCGGACTCGGCGGCGCTCATGAACGTTCGCCTTGCGCGAGTCCGAGCGCCGTGCCCTGCCCGCTTAGTTCAGCCAGGATCCGCTCGGTGTGCTCGCCAAGCGCAGGCACCGGGCCCATCACCGGCTCCACACCTGGAATGGTGACCGCCGGCAGGAACAGATCCTGCGCGCCGCTCGGCGTTTGCACCGCGCGATATCTTTTGCGTTCCAGCACTTGCGGATGATTCAGCAGACCGTTCACGTCGTTCATTCGCCCGTTGGCGATCGATGCCTGGTCCAAGCGCGCAAGCACGCGTTCGCTCGGCAGCGCGGCGAAGTGGTGCGTGATCACGGCGTCCAGCGCGGCGAGGTTGGCAAGGCGCAAAGAGTTCGTGCTAAAGCGTGGGTCCATCGCCACCGCGGGATCGTCCAGCACGACGTTGCAAAAACTCAGCCACTCGCGTTCGTTCTGGATACCGAAGAATACCGTTGCGCCATCGCCGGTTGCGAACGGACCATACGGCGCAATGGTCGCATGCCGAGCGCCGGTGCGCTGCAAGGGTTCATTGCGCCCTCGTGTGTAGTAAGCGGGATAGCTCATCCATTCAGTCATCGCGTCGAATAGCGATACTTCAAGGGCCATCCCCTTGCCAGTGCGTGTGCGCTGATGCAATCCCATCAGGATACCGTTCAGCGCGTACATGCCGGTGGCGATATCGACGATGGAAAGCCCGCATTTCGACGGCGACTCCTCCGTGCCGTTGATCGACAAAAAGCCGGTCTCGCATTGCACGAGCAGGTCGTATGCCTTCTTGTGGCTGTACGGACCGTCCGACCCATAGCCTGAGATATCGCACGCAACCAGTTGAGGAAAACGCGCCGCCAGCGTCTTCGCATCGAGCCCCTGACGGCGCGCCGCACCGGGCGCGAGATTCTGGATGAAGACGTCCGCGCGCGCCAGCAGCGATTCGAGCGTCTCGTGACCGAATTCGGTTTTGATGTCGATCGCGAGGCTTTCTTTCGAGCGATTGACCCACACGAACTGGCTGGACATGCCGTCCATGACCGTGTCGTAATGACGGGCGAAATCACCCGTTTCGGGGCGCTCGATTTTAATGACCCGCGCACCCCAATCGGCCAGTTGCCGGCTGGCGAGCGGTGCGGCGATCGCCTGTTCGATGGAAACGACCAGGATGTCGTCGAGAGGATGAGTCATGGAATAGCTTCCTGAAGTTGTGGACCGGCTACGCGCGCGACGCGTCACAGAGCTTAGGAGCGAATGTACTGAATGATCGGAGCGATGAGGAAATACTGTTTTTGCCTACCCGCTATAGGTCGGCCCTATGACGCGGCCGGCAAATCCGTGGCGGGGCTGGTGCGAAGATGTCTGTGTGCGATGACCATCGCAGCCGCCAAACGCGTTCTGTATGACCTCGTGCCCACACGCCATTTCTATTGTGAGTTTTCCTCGAACGGCGGAGAAATCATTTCGTTTGATCTGGCCGGCGCACCCGCCGTATATTTTTAGCCGACCTCCTCCGGCCCTCCGCCGATTGCCCATTCACCCACGCAAGCCCAGAAAAATGACGAACGAGACAAAAGTTGCCCTTGTTACCGGCAGCGCCAGCGGTATCGGCGAAGCGACCGCGCAATTACTGGCGAGCCGCGGCTACCGCGTCGCGATTGCCGATCTGCGCGACGATCCGGCTGCTGCCGCCGCTGAACGCATCCGCACGCAAGGTTTTGAAGCGATGCCGGTCAAGGTCGACGTCGCCGACGAAGGCAGCGTCAAGGCCATGATCGACACCGTCGTATCGGCGTGGGGACGGCTGGACGTGCTGGTCAACAGCGCGGGCATCGAAAGCGCGCGCCCGTTTCTCGATATCCCGCTTGCCGAATACCGCAAGGTGTTGGACGTGAATACGACCGGCACCTGGCTATGCTGCCAGCAGGCGATTCCGCAGATGCTCAAGCAGCAAAGCGGCGCGATCGTCAACCTCAGTTCGATCGCGGGCCAGAAAGGCGGCGGCATGCTCGGCACCGCGGCCTACGCGACCTCCAAGGGTGCGGTGATTGCCCTGACCAAATCGCTCGCGCGCGAATTCGCCAAGGCCGGCATACGCGTGAACGCAGTGGCGCCGGCCTTCACCTTGACGGATTTCGTGCGGCGTCAGCTGGAGACGAAGCCGGAGGGCTTCGTCGACACGATTTACGCGGCGACGCCAATGGGGCGGGGCGCGCAGCCCGCCGAAATAGCCGCCGTGATTGCCTTCCTCGCGTCGGACGAAGCCTCGTTCGTGACGGGCCACGTGTACAACGCCGACGGCGGCACGGCGATCTGAGCGATCCGAGTTGTGGCGCGGCGCGAATGTGCCGCGCCTAAGCCGCACATACGCCCACTTAAGACGGCACCCCTTCCATCTCCAGCAGTTCCGCGCAAAGCCAGTCCACGAGCGCCGCCGTTTGCGGACGCGCTTCGAGATGCGGCGCGACCCACAACACCAGCTTGCGTGGTCCTGGCACAAAACCGAACGGTGCGACGAGCGCGCCCGAATCGAGTTCGTCGCGCACCAGCATGCGCGGTACGTTGGCGACGCCCAGGCCGCATTTTGCCGCCTGAATCAGCAGATAGAAATGCTCGAACGACTCGGCAATCGCTGGCCGCAGCTCCGTCAGTCCAGCCGTGTCGATCCAGTCCTGCCACGCACCCGGGCGCGTATTGGTGGCAAGCAGCCGCGCGCGGTTCAGATCGTCCGGCGTTCTGATCATGGTCGAGCGCATGTATTCGGGCGAACATACCGGTCCGATCCATTCATCGATCAGCGGCTTAGGCTCGACGTCCTTGGGCGGCTTGAAGGTGTCGAGACGGATCGCGACGCTGATCGTTTCACGCGAGAAATCGATCTCGCCGGACCCTGTGTTGAGGCTGACCTCGAGCGACGGGTGTTTGCGATGCAGCTTCGCCAGCCGCGGCAACAACCAGTACATCATGATCGACGCGGAACACGACAGCGTCAGCGGTCCAGGTCTTACCTGCTCGACGCTCGCCAGAATCAGATTGAAAGCCCGCGACAATCCATCAGCGAGCCGCGCGCCCTCGGGCGTGGGTTCTGTCGAATGGGCGTTGCGCAACAGCAGCAGCACGCCGAGTGTGTCTTCGAGTGAACGGATATGCCGGCTGATCGCGCCGTGTGTGACGGAAAGTTCTTCTGCCGCGTCGCCGAAACTGCGCAATCGGGCGGTGGCTTCAAATGCTCGCAGCGCGTTGAGAGAAGGTCGTGGCACGCGTTGTCTCCGTAGTTTGCTTTCGGTCGAACGTCCTTTCGCGAAGGATGGATTCACGAGGCGCGCACATGCCCATGCGAAGCCGGAAAGCGAACTGACGTCGTGACGCTATTGTGAGTTTTTGGCATCGCTCGCGGAAATCATATCGTTTGATGGTTTTGCCGGTCAATCTTATATTCGACAAGCCACGAGGCCGTCCGTGGCAGTCATGCGCCTGCCTGCGAACGGATCGCGGGCCCAGCGCAGGGACGCTCGCACCACGCCGAACAAGGAGTCAGACAAATGACCAGACAACGGGCCATACAATGAGCCAAGCTATGTCCAGCACCCACCATGCGCGTTCGGAATTCACGGCGCGCTATTTCGTTGAAAGCTCGGTTCCGATTGCGAAGGCAGCGGAGGTCATTGCGGGCGAACAATCGAGCGGCACATTTCTGTCGCTGCCCGGCGAAACCGAGGAGCTCAAACAGCGCTCACGCGCGCGCGTGACGAAAGTCGATTCGCTGCCGCCCGCGTTCGAGCCGTCGCTGAAAAGCGCGTTCGTCGAGCGCAAACAGGAAGCGAATCTGTTTTATCGGGGTGAAATCGAAATCGCATTCCCGGTCCACAACGTCGGCGCAAATCTGCCCACGCTGCTGGCAACTTTAGCGGGCAACCTGTTCGAACTGGGCGAGATCACGGGCCTCAAGCTGCTCGATCTCGACCTGCCCGACGATTACGCGCGGCAGTTTGCCGGACCGCGTTTCGGCATTCCCGGGACGCGGCAACTTGCCGGCGTGCAGGGCCGTCCCCTGGTCGGCACGATCGTCAAACCGAGTATCGGCCTGATGCCCGAGCAAACCGCGGCGATGGTCGACGACCTGTGCGCGGCGGACATCGATTTCATCAAGGACGACGAGCTGCTGGCCGACCCCACCTATGCATCATTCGATGCGCGCCTCGCCGCGATCATGCCGGTGCTCAAGCGGCACGCGGATCGTCTGGGACGCATGCCGATGTACGCCATCAACATTTCAGGCAGCCTCGACGACATGCTGCGGCGCCACGACGCCGTGCTCGCCGCGGGTGGCACCTGCGTGATGGCGAGCATCAACTGGGTCGGCTTCGGCGGCATCGAACATCTGCGCAAACATGCCCAGTTGCCGATTCACGGGCACCGCAACGGCTGGGGCGCCTTCACTCGCTGCCCGCAACTCGGCTTCTCGTTCACGGCTTATCAGAAGCTGTGGCGTCTTGCGGGCATCGATCACGTGCATGTCAACGGCATTCGCAGCAAGTTCTGGGAGCCTGACGATTCGGTGATTCAGTCGGCACGTGCCTGCCTCGCGCCGTTTGCCGGCATCCAGCCGCTCATGCCGGTGTTCTCGTCGGGTCAATGGGCGGGACAGGCGCCCGATCTGTTCAACACGCTCAAGTCGGTCGATATGATGCATCTCGCCGGCGGTGGCATCATCGGGCATCCACAAGGCATCGCCGCAGGCGTTGCGAGCATGCGCGAGGCATGGGAGGCCGCTGTCGAAGGCATAAGCCTCGAAACCTATGCGCAATCGCGCCCTGCCCTGCGTGCCGCCCTCTCCCATTTCAAGGCGGTTTGAGTATGAGCGGTGACGGTACGGAACGAAGCACTACGGAAAGTGCGGCAAAGAAACCCGCGAGGTTGCGGCTCGCGTTCTACGGTGACGATTTCACCGGCTCGACCGATGCACTCGAAGTGCTCGCGTTCGCCGGCCTGCGCTGCGCGCTGTTTCTGAGGCCGCCGACCCGCGCACAGCTCGACGAACTGGGCGGGTTCGACGCGATCGGCATCGCCGGCGACAGCCGCGCGATGTCGCCGGCCGAAATGGACGATGCCTTGCCCGCCGTGTTCCGCGCAATGAGTCAACTCGGTGCACCGCTGCTGCACTACAAGGTGTGCTCGACGTTCGACAGTTCGCCCACGATCGGCAGCATCGGCCACGTCATGGAGATCGCGCGCCGGACTATCGGCGCGGCGCCGATTCCCCTCATCGCGGGCACGCCTGCATTGCAGCGTTACTGCCTGTTCGGCAATCTGTTTGCGCGTTCGGGCACGGACGGCCAGATCTACCGCATCGACCGTCATCCGATCATGCGCGCTCATCCGGTCACGCCGATGGACGAAGGCGATCTGATCCGCCATTTCGGACGGCAGACCGCGCTGCCGATCACCGGCTTCAACCTGACCCACTTCGACGGCGACCGTCCCGCGCTTGACCGGGCGTTCGATCAAACGTTGTCCGCACAACCAGCGGCGATATTGTTCGATACCGCCAACAGCGGGCACCTGACCGAAATCGGGCGGCTGCTCGACATGCGAGCCCGCCACACGGGCGCGACGTTCACCGTCGGCTCATCCGGCGTCGAATATGCGCTCACGCAATGGTGGGCGGAACACGGAGAACTTCCGGCGCAGGCTCGTTCGTACGACACGTGTACGCCCGCCGCGCCGATTCTCGCGATGTCGGGCAGCGCGTCGCCGGTCAGCGCCGCGCAAATCGACGCGGCCATCGCGGCGGGCTTCACCGATATCGCCGTCGATGCCCGCGCGCTGGTCGACGAAACCGGCTGGCAGCACGCGCTGCAACACATCGTGGAACGCGCGAGCGAGGCGTTGCGCGCCGGCCGCAGCGTGATGATGCACACCGCGCGTGGACCGAACGATCCGCGCGTCGCCGCGATGATCGATTCGCTCGTAGCGCGTGGTCTGAGCCGCGACGAGGCGAAGCACCAGGGCGGCCGGCTGCTGGGCCAACGGCTCGGCTCGATTGCGGAAGCCGTGTTGAAAGCAGTCCCGCTGCGGCGCCTGATTCTCTCCGGCGGCGACACATCAAGCCAGGTGACGCAGGTGCTCGGTCCGGACGCGCTCGAAATACAGGCTCGCCTCGCGCCCGGCGCGCCGCTGTGCCGGGTGATGTCGAATAAGCCGCATTTGCAGGAACTTGAAGTTGCGCTCAAAGGCGGCCAGATGGGAGGCGTCGATTACTTCGTTGTGGCGCGCGCGGGCCGCGGCGGCTGACAGCGTCACACGCTGCCTATTTCATCAGCAAGCTAACCACAGCGCAGCGATTACACAGCTATCGCTACAACGACCCAACACAAAGGGCGGCAATCGAAATTGCCGCCCTTTCGCACGTGTGCCTTCCAAACCGCCCGTTCAAGCCCGTGTCAGGAACCCGGTCGAAATCCACGGAATCGCCGCCACCAGCACAATGCCGATAAAGAGCGCGATCATATAACCGACGATCGGCCGGATCCCTTCGTCCGGATGAATCTTGCTGACCGCGCACGCGCCGTAGTAGCCAACGCCGAACGGCGGCGAGAACAGGCCCAGCCCCATCGACAGAATCACGACCATCGCGTACTGCACTTCGTGTATGCCCACTTCACGCGCGATCGGAAACAGCAGCGGGCCGAACAGCACAATGGCGGGAATGCCTTCGAGCACGCTGCCCAGCAGCACGAACATCACGATGGACACCGCCATGAACGCGACCGCGCCGCCCGGCAGATGCTCCATGAAAGCGGCGAGACTGTGCGAAAAGCCGGATTGCGTAAGGGCCCACGCCATCGCGGTCGCCGTGCCGATGATAATCAGGATCGCACCGGAGAGCGCCGCGGTTTCCACCAGCATCGGACCGATCCGCTTCAGGTCGAAGCGACGGTAGATCAGCAGGCCGGCGAGAACGGCATAGACGATGCCGACCGTCGATACCTCGGTCGCCGTCGCAATGCCTTCGACCACCGCGAAGCGGATCACAACCGGCAACGCGAGCGCCGGAATCGCCACGAACAGCGTCGTGCCGATCTCGCGCAGCGAAGCGCGCGAGGCCGAAGCCGGTGCGGTCTTGCGCGAACGCCACCAGACCAGCGCGCACAAGACCATCGCCAGCACGAAGCCCGGCAACAGCCCGCCCGTGAACAACGCCGAGATCGACACGCCTGTCACCGAACCGATCGTAATCAGCACGATGCTCGGCGGCACGGTCTCGGTTTGCGCACCGGTCGCCGACAGCAGCGCCACCAGTTCACCCGGTTTTTCGCCGCGCTTTTTCATCTCCGGAAACAGAATCGGCGCGACCGCTGCCATGTCGGCAGCCTTCGAACCGGAAATGCCCGAAATCAGATACATCGCGCCGACCAGCACGTAGGACAAGCCACCGCGCACGTGTCCCAGCAGCGACGCGAGGAAGTTGATCATGGCACGCGCCATGCCGGTCATCTCGATCAGCAGGCCGAGGAATACGAACATCGGCACCGCGAGCAGCAGCAGTTGCGACATCCCCTCGTCCATCCGGCTCACGACGATTTCGAGTGGCATCGACGTACTCAGCGACAGGTACGAAAACACCGCGAGCCCGAACGAAAACGCAATCGGCATGCCGCTCAGCACGGTGAAGCCGACCACGCCGACAAAGAAGATCAGCAGGTTGAGGTTGCCGAGCGACTGCAGCAGCGGCCCCGCGACCTTCAGCCCGACCAGCACGAGCGCGGATACCGTCACGCCCAGCAGCGCCGGCTTCCAGCCGAGCGCCATCAACTTCACGATGCACATCAGCAGCATGCAGCAGGTCGCATAGAGAATCGCCGCCACGCGCCAACCGTCGTTGAACTCGAGCGCGGGCGTGAAGATCACCCATTGCTGCTGCATGTACGAATACGCCGGCGCCGCGATCAGCCCGAGAAACAGCATGCTGGCGATCAGCGCGACGATGTCCCATGTAGCACTCCACCGATCGCCCGAGCGGTTGACGATTGCCGTCATCCGCATGTGCGTGCCGCGGTGCAGCGCGGTCGCCGCACCCGTCATGGCGAGCCACAGAAACAGGATGCTTGCGAGTTCATCGCCCCAGACGAGCGGGCGATGAAAGCCGTAGCGCGCGCACACGCCGGCGAACAGCAACACGATCTCGGCCAGCACGAGCGACGCCGCGGGTACCGCGACGATGAGGCCCAGAAAGCGATCGGCCTGCGCCAGCCAATGCGGTGCCGACGGCATGGTCGACGGCATGGCGTCCGGTGACGCCTGCGCAAAGTCTTGGGCAAGTGGCGTTCTCATGCTAGTTTTCCGGTGACTTTTTCCAGCAGGCCCCATTCCTCTTCGCCGAAGGACTTTTTCATATCGGCGTAGAAGCCGCCTTTCCTGAGCATGTCGCGAAATGCGTCCATGTCCGGTTTGTTGAAAGCGAGGCCCTTGCTTTCGAGGGTCTGTTGCAGCGAGGCGTTGAGTTGCGCGACATCCTTGCGCTGCTGCAGCGCGGAGGCATTGAGATTCTTCGACACGATGTCGCGCACGCTCGCCGGCAGCTTTTCCCACGCGGCGCGATTGCCGAGGAACCAGAAACCGTCCCACATGTGGCTCGTCATCGAACAGTATTTCTGCACTTCGTAAAGCTTGGCGGTATCGACCACCGCCAACGCGTTTTCCTGACCTTCAACTACTTTGGTCTGCAGCGCCGAATACACCTCGTTGAAACTGATCGACGTAGGCGAGGCCGACAGCGCGCGAAACAGCGAAATCCACAGGCGTCCCGGCGGCACGCGGATCTTCATGCCCTGCAAGTCGCCCGGCGACTTGATCGCTTTGTCGCTGCTCGTGATCTGGCGGAAGCCGTTGTCCCACACCTTGTCCTGGACGACGAGTCCGGCGCTCGTGATCAGTCCGCGCAGGTGCGCGCCGAGTTCGCCGTCGAGCGCGCCGAATACCTGGTCGTAGTTCTTGAATGCGAAGCCGACACCGGAGATGGCCGCTTTCGGCACTAGCGACGACAACGCGTTCGCACCGGACAGCGTAAAGAACTCCAATGCGCCCGCCCGCAACTGCGCGAACATGTCGGGGTCTCCCCCCAACTGATTGTTCGGAAACACGTGGATGTCCATCCTGCCGTCCGTCTCCTTCCTGATCGCGTTCGCCGCCTCCTGAATACGCACATTCAGCGGATGCGAAGCCGGCAGATCGGTGCCGACCTTATAGGAAAACTCAGCGGCCTGAGCCCGTCTGATCCACGGCGCGCCGACGATGCCAGATGCTGCGGCAACGGCAACCGAACCGGCGCCCGTAACGAGAAAGCTGCGGCGATTGAAAGCCATCTTTGTCTCCTTTATATAGTTGCCGATGGTTCGGCATGTGGTCCGCGCGGCGATGAATCCGTTGTTGCTGCATCCTTGCGCTGCCGGGCGCTTCCTAACTCTTTCCGGCCGCATTCGGTCCTGCCCTGCCGCCGCCCGCGAGGGGCGGCGCCGATCTCACTCGACCGTGATCACCGGTTTGATTTCCTCGAAATTCTTCATGCGTGTAAGCGCAAGGTTCACGTCCTCGAGCTTGTAGCGGCCCGAGATCATCTGATGGAACGGGAAGTCCTGCTGATGCGCTTCGAGAAACTGGAGCGCGAGCGAATAGCTGCGCGCGTCGCCTGAAAACGAGCCGATGACCTGCAGGTTCTTCTTCACGATCATGGCGGGCTGCATCGTGGTGGACGCTTCGCCGAGCTGGCCGACCACCAGATAACGGCCGCCTTTGCGCGCGAGTGCCAAGCCCTCGGAGAAGGCTGCCGGCACGCCCGTGAATTCCATCACGATGTCCGCGCCGCGGCCCTCGGTATGCGAAAGCACGGTCTCCATCCGCTCGGCCGGCGTCGTGCCTTCAACCGGAATACAGACGTCGGCGCCGAATAGCCTGGCCATTTCCAGACGCGGCGCGGGCGAGCCGACCACGATGATCTTTTTGGCGCCACGCACTCGCGCGTTGGCCGTCGCCAGCAGGCCGAGGGGACCCGCGCCCTGGATCACCACCGTTTCGGTGGGTTCGATCTGGCCGAGCTGCGAGAAGGCGTTCATCACCGAGCGCAGCGCGCAACTCGACAGGCTCGCGAGTTCATTCGGCACCGAATCCGGCACGCGAAGCCGCCCCGCCTGCGGCAGGACGTAACCATATTCGGAGAAACCGCCGAGCAGATACGGCGCTTCCTCGATGTTCTCGTACATGTACGCACGACGGTTCGTGCACAAAGTCGGCTTGCGCGCGGTCGTGCAGAAGTAGCAGCCACCACACGACGTATGCGTGTATACGACACGGTCGCCGACCTTCAGCGGCGTGCCGACCGAATCGGTCATCACACCTGCGCCGGCGCGAATCACCCGGCCGACCATCTCATGCCCGATGATCACCGGCAGATTCACTTTCAACGACAGCGAGCCCTGCCAGAGATGCACGTCGGTACCACAGATCGAACACATCTCGATCTTCACGAGCGCGGCGCCCGGTTCTGTCTCGCGCGGCACGGGCACTTCTTCGATGCGCAGCGGTGCCTTGAATTCGCGCAGTACGGCGGCGCGGGAAAACTCTGGAACTGCGGTCATGCGCACGGTCTCCTGATTCTGATATCGCTTGTCTGCAGGGTTGCCTGTTTCTTTGATGCCGGCCCACGGGTTCAATGCCTGCGGGCCGGCAAATAAGCCCGCGCGTTCAGCCGTGGCGCAGCACGATGGTCTTCGCCACCGTGTACTCCTTGAGCGCTTCGAGTCCCTTCTCGCGCCCATGGCCGCTGCGCTTGACTCCGCCGAACGGCAGCTCGATACCACCGCCCGCGCCATAGTTGTTGATGAACACCTGGCCCACGCGCAGCTTCTTGGCGACGCGCATCTGCCGCGCACCGTTCTCCGTCCACAAACCGGCTACGAGTCCGTATGCAGTCCCGTTCGCGATCTCGATCGCTTCGGCCTCGTCGTCGAATGGAATGGCGGCGAGTACCGGACCGAAGACTTCGTCCTGAGCGAGTTCGTGATCCGGCGGCACAGGGCCGAACAGCGTGGGCCGCACGAAGTAACCGGTTTTCACCGCGCTCGCATCGAGATTGCCCTGCGCCAGCACGCCGATGCCGCTGTCGCGTGCGCGGTCGAGAAAGCCTTGCACCTTGCCCGCCTGCGTGCTGTTGATCACGGGTCCACATTCGAGGTCCGCGGCGGGTGCGCCGACGCGAATCGCCGACATGCGGGCCACCAGCATGCTGACGAAACGATCGTACGCAGAACGTTGTATCAGCACGCGGCTGCCCGCCGAACACGTTTGCCCCGCGTTTTGAACGATGACGCCGACAATGGTTTGCGCGGCGCGCTCGAAATCGGCGTCGTCGAAAACGATCTGCGGCGACTTGCCGCCCAGTTCCAGTACGCAAGGCACGTGGTTCTTCGCCGCCGCCGTCTGGATCAATGTGCCGACCTCGGGTGAGCCGGTGAACGACAGGAAATCGACGTCAGGATGCTGGGAGAGTGCGGCGCCGGCTTCCTCGCCCAGACCGGTCACGAGATTGAGCACGCCGGCCGGCAGACCGGCTTGCGCCGCCAGCGTGGTCAAGTGGATGCAACTCATGCTGGCATCCTCCGCCGGCTTCAGGATCGCCGTGTTGCCGGTGGCGAGCGCGGGCCCAAGCGTGCGGCCGAACATCGAGGCCGGATAGTTCCATGGAATGATCAGACCGACCACGCCGCGCGCTTCGCGCTGGACGGTGACCTGATAGCCGTCGAGAAACGGCAGCACGTCGCCTACGACCTTGTCGGCCGCGCCCGCGTAGAACTCGAAGTAACGCGCCGTCGCCTTGATGTCGGTACGCGCCTGGGTGATCGGCTTGCCGGTGTCACGCGCTTCGAGCTGCGCGAGTGCTTCGCTGTTCGCGAGAATCAGGTCGGACAGTTTCGTCAGAATGCGGCCACGTTCGAAGCCGGCCATCGTGCCCCACTCGCCGGCTAGTGCGCGACGCGCGGCGGCCACTGCCCGGCCGATTTCCTGACTGCCGCCGCGCGAAATGGCGGCGAATACTTCGCCGTCAGTCGGCGAACGTACATCGATGACTTGCGCGGAATCCGCGCTCGACCACTCGCCCGCTATAAAGATTGTCTGAGCCTGGGCAGGCATGCTGTGTCTCCTGATCTATGCAATGCGGTTTTGTTTCCAGATCGCCGTGCTTCATGTTGTTCGATGAAGCGCGGCACGCAAACGCCTTGTGTGAAAAAAAGTATAAGGAGTTCGACATAACCGCAACAAATACGAATTGACAATAGAGGATATAAAACTCACCTATGTCGGTAGAACTACCTGCTTCGCCAGGCCTGACCCGTGGCGCCTCACGCCAGCATGGCTCGCGCTGCGGCGAGGCGACTTGCGAGCTCGCCGCCCCGTATAGTGGCCGTACCTATACCGCTTGAATGGCTGACGATGCTGGCGGTGTGTACCCGCAGCGCGTCTAGACGGCGCCCGCGCCCCACGACAGAAATCCGCCGTCCACGGGCAGCACGACACCGTTCACATAGGCGGCGTCGTCGGAGGCGAGATAGCAGATGGCGGCGGCGATTTCCGAAGTCGAGCCATAGCGCTTCATCGGGATCGCGCGCGAGTACTCTTCACGGAATTGGGCGGAATGCAGTGCCTTGGTCATCGGCGTGTCGACCGGGCCTGGTGAGACGGCGTTCGCGGTAATCCCGTACTCGCACAACTCGACGGCCATCTGCCGGGTCAGCGCGATCACTGCGCCCTTCGACGTGCCGTAAGCGGTACGGCCGGTGCCCACCGCGCGCATGCCGGCCACCGACGCGATGTTGACAATGCGTCCCCAACCGTTGGTCTTCATCAACCTGGCCGCGTGCTGGGCGCATAGCAGCGTGCCGGTGACGTTAACCTGCATGGTCCTGAGGAATACGTCGAGCGGGTAATCGATGAACGGCAGCATCGTGGCGATGCCCGCACCATTGACCAGCACGTCACAACGGCCGTGATCGCGCGCAATCGCCGCAAAACCCTCGGCGATCGATGCGGCGTCGCCCACGTCCATGCGCACGGCGGAAGCCGACAGTTGTTGCGCCTGCAACTTTGCAACCGTTTCATCCGCCGCGCCGCGATTGATGTCCGAGAGCACCACGTGATAGCCGCTACGCGCGAGTCTTTCCGCCACGTCGGCGCCTATACCCATCGCGCCGCCCGTCACAACCGCTACCCTGCCCCGCCCGCCTTCGCTCTGCTGTTCCACCTCGTCTCCTTTCTATCTGGCGATCGGCCCGGGATACGGCGATCGCGGTTGGCAAGTCTGGTAGACAAATTATCGGAGTCGAAGGGTCCCGGCTCAATGGATATTAAGGCCGGGTATTGTGAGGAAAAGTCACTGCGGGCGCCAAGTGGCAGGCGGGACGTCCGCCTTTTCGGCTTTTACGCGCGGCGCGAAGGCGGCTCGATCGAAGGCAACGCGCCGGTTTGTCCGAATGCTGCGCGCCGCCATCCGGCACATCGTCAGACCGTCTCGCCTTGCAGGCGGAACACGTTGACCACGTCGCGCAACATCTGCGCCTGTTCCTGCATCGATTGCGCGGCGGCAGCGGCTTCTTCGACCATCGCCGCGTTTTGCTGCGTGGTCTCGTCCATTTGCGCAATGGCGACGTTGACCTGCTCGATGCCGCGGCTTTGTTCCTCGGAGGCCGCCGAGATTTCGCTGATGATGTCGTTGACGCGCTTCACTGCGTCAACGAGCGAATGCATCGTGCCGCCC
Source organism: Paraburkholderia sp. IW21 (assembly GCF_041321145.1). NCBI lineage: Bacteria > Pseudomonadati > Pseudomonadota > Betaproteobacteria > Burkholderiales > Burkholderiaceae > Paraburkholderia > Paraburkholderia sp. IW21. The sequence goes on from NZ_JBGGWA010000006.1 coordinate 258,300, forward strand.
GCTTTTTCGACGAGCGCCTTGCCGTCGTCGACTCGTTCCACCGAGTCCTCGATCAGGCTCTTGATCTCCTTCGCCGCATCCGAACTGCGGCGCGCAAGATTGCGCACTTCGCCCGCTACCACTGCGAAGCCGCGCCCTTCTTCGCCGGCACGCGCGGCTTCGACGGCCGCGTTCAACGCGAGAATATTGGTCTGAAACGCAATGCTTTCGATGACCGAGATGATGTCGACCACGCGCGCCGAACTCGCCGCGATGTTCTGCATGTTCGCGACCACCTGCTCGACGACCTCGCCGCCTTCGCCCGCGAGCTTCGATGCGCTGAGCGCCATCCGGTTCGCCTGCAATGCATTGTCGGCGTTCTGCTTCACGGTCGCCGTGAGTTGCTCCATGCTCGCTGCGGTTTCGCCCAGCGACGACGCCTGCTCTTCAGTACGCGCCGACAGATCGAGATTGCCCGCCGCGATCTGCTCCGCCGCGACGGTGATCGTTTCAGTGCCGCCGCGAATGCGCCCGATCGTGTCCGCCAACCGGCTCTGCATGCGCTGCATCGCGAACAACATGCTTTGCTTATCGCCGCTACCTAATGCAACAGGACGCGACAGATCGCCGTCCGCGATGGTTTCCGCCACGTGCGCCGCATACGCCGGCTCGCCGCCCAGACTGCGTTTCACGTTGCGGATGATCAGCACAAGCGCGATCGTGCTGAAGCTCCCTATCAAGAGAATGGTGATCAGATAACGCAGCAGATCGGCGCGGAACGCTTCGTTGATGTCGTTCACGTAGACGCCCGACATCAGATACCAGTCCCACGCGTCGAAGCGTTTGACGAAGCTGATTTTCGGCACATGTTCAGTCTTGCCAGGCAATCTCGCCATATAGCCGACGAAGCCCTGGCCTTGCGACTGCGCGAGCTTGACCATGTCGACGAACAGCAGCTTGCCGTCGGGATCCGCGTAGTGTGTGACGTCCTTGTTGCGCAGATCGGCGAGCGTCGGATGCATGATGACGACCGGTGTCGCCGTCGTGATCATCATGTAGCCATTGCCGGGATAGCGCATCACCGACAGTCGCTCCATTGCCTGTTGCTTCGCCTGATCGAGCGTCAGTTCGTGCCGATCGACGAGTTTCGCGTAGTCGGCCACGATGCCGTACGCGCATTCGACCACGTTTTGCACCGCCGACTTGCGCTCCGACAGCATGGTCGTGCGCGACTGCCACGCCGCCCAGCCGCCGAGACCCAGCAGGCCAAGCCACGTAATCAATAAGGCAAGCCACAGTTTGGTATTCAAGCTAATTCGGTTCACGCCGCGTTCTCCATAGCCAGCCATCGCCGGCCCAATCGCCAGGTTCAGGGTTAAAAACCACACTGGCGCTGCAACGAATGCGCGAGCCGTCAGCGGGTTGACACTGATTAACGGCGTGGCAGCGCGCTATCTGAATCAGGAAACACCCGAACTGGGTGATGCGCTGCCCCGCCTGGCTATCAATCGGCTTTCAATGAGAATGCGGGGCGAAGGCGGCGATTGCCGACGGCTCCATCACACGAGCAATGCGGCTCCTGTGCATCGCATGCTTCAGGAGTTCGGGTCATGTCCGAAGAAATCCGGATCAAGAACAAGCTCCCTTATCGGATTCAGGCGCCGTTCCGCTTCGTCGGCCTGGGTTCTGCAGCGCCCAGCCTCTTCCAGGTTGCCTGTTCCTTCGGCCGTAGCGGCCATGTGGCGAAGCAACATGATGCGCTCTTCGACCGCTCGGAGCGTATCCCACAAGCCGATGTCAATCGCCGCGTTGACCCCGGCGATGAGCGTCTTCATTGAAAAGGCGTGCCCCGTGTGGCAACGGAATCGCACAATGGACCCTTCGTTTATTTGAACAAGAACGCCATGGCAGTCCGGGCAGGTGTACTTCGAGACCGGCCCGAGGTCCATAACGCCGTTTTCGATTCCCTTACCACTCGCCGAGATCTGGTTTTCGCGCTCCATCCGCCACTTGCCGCCGATCGTGGCTGCCGGTTCGTATTCTTCGGATACACTCGCCGCAATTTTGCCTGCAAGCGCCGCTACTGGCCCGACGAAGTCGACATCGACGTGTTGAATGGCACTTTCCGGCATCGAACTGAAATCGGCTTCAGCGGGCTCCTGGACAAAGGCAAGCCCGCCACGATCCTTGATTGCCCAAAGCCCGGCGGTCCCGTCGTCGAGCGCTCCAGTGAGTACTGCGCCGATTACGCGGTCGCCGAACCATGCTGCCGCGGAACGGAATAGAACGTCAACTGAGGGGCGCGCGCGGCTCTCCTTGGGACCCCGAGTTAGTCGTATTACTCCGTTCTCGACCATCAAGTGTCTGTCAGCGACGGCAACGTGCACCGTGCCTGCCTGCAACGCCGAGCCATCAACTGCGGGGCTCACATGGAGTCCGGTGGTTCTGGCAATAATTTCATGCAATTTGCTCGGAGCGTATGGCGGCGTATGCTGGACGACGAGCACTGCGGCAGGCAGATCATGAGGAAGCAAGCCGAAGAGGTCACGTAACGTCTGGACGCCCCCGGCCGAGGTGCCAATGACGACAATATTGCGTCTATCCAGTCTGAGTTCCATCGTCCACCCTCCCGAAGGTTGATAAAGGCGAAAGCAGGCGCCGACGCACACACGCGCCGGCGACAGCCTTGCCACCGCCTGCAACATTCATACACATTACATCCACTTTCCTGCGGCGGTGCGACGCCTTTGCAGGGCGGTCGCGGCCAGATGCTCGAGCAGAGCTTCATCTCAGAGGCCACCGGTCGCCCATCCGAAGGCCTCCATCGCGTCGAACCGGCGTTTCAAGCCAATCCCACCTGACTCAGCCATAGGCCGAAGCCGACGTTACAATAGGACAGCCGTCCTACCCCTTTCATCCTTTCGCACACTGACAATGATTACTCGTCAAGGCCCGCCGCTGGATGCACTGAGCGACGCGCAGCGGTTCGAACTGCTCGTCACCAGTGTGAAGGACTACGCGATCTACATGCTGGATACGGCCGGCTTCATCGTCAGCTGGAACGCCGGCGCGGAGCGCTTCAAGGGTTACACAGCGAGCGAGGTGATCGGCAGGCACTTCTCCATGTTTTACACAGAAGAAGAGAAGCAGTCAGGCGTGCCCCAAAGGGCTTTGGACACATCTGCTGAACATGGCGCGTTCGAGGCCGAAGGGTGGCGTTTGCGCAAGGATGGTTCGCGCTTCTGGGCCAGTGTCGTCATCGATCCGATTCGCGACCCAACCGGCGTCCTGATCGGGTTTGCGAAAGTAACGCGCGACATCTCAGAGCGCAAGGCGGCGCAGGAGGCGTTGCGCCACAGCGAGCAGCAGTTTCGCCTCCTCGTCCAGGGCGTGACGGACTACGCACTCTACATGTTGTCTCCGGCAGGTGAGGTTGTCAGCTGGAACGCCGGCGCCGAGCGCATCAAGGGGTATCAGGCTGGCGAAATCATCGGCAAACACTTCTCGCGTTTTTATACCGAGGAGGACCGCGCCTCCGGGACGCCTGCAAGGACGCTGGCCATTGCTGCAAAAGACGGTCGGGCGGAGCTGGAAGGGTGGCGGCTTCGCAAGGATGGAAGCCGGTTCTGGGCTCACGTGATCGTAGACGCGATCCGGGACCAACAAGGGACGCTGATCGGTTTCGCAAAAATCACGCGCGACGTTACCGAACGCAGGAAAGCTGCGGCGGCGTTGGATCAGGCCAATCAGGCGCTTGCCCATGCGCAGAAAATGGAAGCCATCGGTCAGCTTACGGGCGGTGTGGCACACGATTTCAATAACCTCCTGGCCGTCCTGGCGAACGGTTTGCAGGTGCTCACCGCGCAGTCGCGAACACATCTGGACGCCAAAATGATCCAGACCATGCAGCGCGCCGTGGATCGTGGGGCGTCCCTCACCCAGCAGCTTCTCACTTTCGCCCGCCAACAGCCGCTAAAAGCCGAGAGGCTTCATCTCAATGGGCTGATCCGCGAGTTCGAGCCCATGCTACAACGTGTGGGAACCGCGTCGATCAAGTGTGAAGTCCGGCCCGCTTTCCAAAATCTGACGGTTTTGCTGGATGTCCCGCAGTTCGAGGCGGCTCTACTCAATCTCGTGGCTAATTCACGCGACGCGATGCCCGACGGCGGGGAAATCGTCATTAGCATAGAGCGGGTCGAACTCCCCGAGGGTGCGGTTGGCACCCTTCCAGCCGGTGCATATGCCAGAGTCTCGGTCACGGACACTGGCACGGGTATGCCGAAGCAGGTGGCAATGCGCGCGCTGGATCCCTTTTTTACGACCAAGGAACCAGGACGCGGAACGGGCCTCGGCTTAAGTCAGGTGTATGGATTCGTCACCCAATCGGGGGGTGACCTCGTGATCAGAAGCGTCGAGGGTGAAGGGACCACCATCGAGCTCTATTTCCCCCTCGTCGAGCAAGACGCGAACAGCGCAGACGAGTATGCCGCCCGCTTGTCCGTCGAGACCGTGTTGCTGGTCGACGATGAACCCGATTTGCTAGCGGCGGCTTCGGAACTGTTCCAGAGTATCGGCTATGAGGTCGTCGTGGCCGGTAACGCGTCGGACGCGGTTGAAATACTGAAGGCTAACCCCTCCATTGATATCCTGTTCAGCGATATCGTGATGGGGCAAGGGATGAGCGGTATCGAACTGGCTCGGCTTGTGAGCCACGACTATCCTGCTGTCAAGATCGTGTTGAGTTCCGGCTATCCGCTGGCGGCGCTTCGCCGCGACCACGGTGAGCTTGGCGAATTCACATTTATACACAAGCCCTATCGTCTGGCGGATCTGGCGAAGGCACTCCGCGCGTAGCGCCCGGTTCCGTACTGGTCCCCGGGTTGCCGGCACGACGGGGAGCTCATTCGAACCAGCGCGCCACTGACTGTCGCGCACACGATCGAACGTCGCGTCGCGCATCGTAGCCGTCGCAAAAGCATATGAACGGCCGCTAGGAAGCCGCGCCGGTCGCCGCCTCGAAGACGAAGTCCTTCACCAGTCGCCTGGTCTTATCGCTCAATGCCCCGAACTCGGCGCCAATCAACGTCGCTTCTTCGCGCTGGCTGCGGTTACGCGCGACGCAGTTCAGCATGACCGCCTGAAAGCGCCCATTGATGCACAAGCGGATAGACAGCTGGAAATGCTCCCCGACATTCAGGCTCACACTGCTTAGCGATAGCCGCAACCCGCTGAGACTGAGATTGACGATCGACGCGTCAAATCCCGATGTCATGCCGTCGTTTCGAAGCAGGCGGCCGGTCAGTGCTGTCTTCACCCGGAAATGCTGCCGCAGGGTTACTTTGCTGACAGCTTGCGGGTAATCGAGGGTCACTATTTCGAAAGGCGCCGCACTGCGCCCGACAGCTCTGGTGGAAAAACGGTAGATGTTGCGTCCGAACAGGATCTTCACTTCGACTTCCGTGCCCGGCAGCAGCGCCTCGAAATGGCTGTCCACAGTGATCAACAGTCCTCGCCCGCTGACGACTCCGACGAGGTTCGACGCAATCGGCACGCCATCCCCGCCGACGATGCTCAGGTGGAACGCCTCAGGTTTGACGATCATTGCGGGGAAGTCCGTATTCGTCGCAATCGGAGCTTCGGACGGTCTGCGAGTGGGCGTGAAGACGGGAAGCCGTGATCCGGCTTCAGATGTTGGGCGGGAAGGTATGCTCTGGTCCCGGAACGCGCCCACATCGAATAACCTGTCGATCTGCGACGCGCTCTGCAGTACGTACCCCTTACTAAGCAAGAGCTTTCCCGCCGCCGAATAGACCGAGAATTCAAGCGGAGCCCCCAGCTTCACCTCACGTAGCGATACTTTGACTAAAGTCATGGCGATATATTTTTTTTCGTTGATTGACCAAGCGCCGTGCAAGCATCCGGGCGCGCCCCGTACCCAGCAAAAATCGGTCCTGCAGGCGGAACTCTAGTTGCGGCGGACTGATAATCAAGTGCGCTACGACACATTCAAAGTGCAGTCGGTACTCGACCGAGTCCCCGCAGGCAGTATGCAACCGGATAGAAAAAACAGATAGGACCGCAAACGTTTGGCAACGTGAAGAATATTTATCGCGCGGCTGTACCCTTGAGCATGAGGTAAATCCAACTTGTGACGTGGGCTTGCTTGAGCAATTTTTGCCGATATCCCGCTACATGGTGTCGCGGCCCCCAGTGGTTGGGTACGCCTTCCGAAAGCCGCCGGTCAATGCCTCAGTATGTGTAAGAAAAGGCGCTCTGCAATGGCGCCAGAATTGCCTTCGATACATATTCATGGGGGTGTGGGATGACTATTGCTATCTGGATCCGGCTACGGGTGTTTCGAATAATTATTTTTGAGCCTCAAAATCCCAGAGAAAATACGAAAGCGCTCCCCGTTTTGCACGTCGTTTTCTGGACATCTCCTGACGCAAGCTCAGTTTGGTGGAAGTCTGTACAAGTTCCGGTATTGTCCATTCAGCCGTGATCACGCGGAAAGATCCAGTGAATCCATACATTCTCCCAAGCGGTTCGGCACCGGTAAAATAATCGTGCGTCGTGTCCGTCAGAATGTTGACGTGGGTTGGATCCTGGAACGCAGCTCTAGATGGATAACATGGCGTCAAGGCATAGAATCGTCCGCCAGGTTTGAGCACGCGCCAAATCTCATTCATCAAGGTAATGAATGGGTTAATTGTGGATTTCCCGTCGGCGCTCGACAGTATTCTTGGAATGTGTTCCAGAAAATCGAAGGCCGAGACGGAGTCAAACTGATCGCTGTCGAATGGTATTTTTTCGACAGCAAGATTGGCGCATTTGATTTCATCTGTTCCGACAACGGAGAGTGGCCGTATGTCGACGCCGCAAATTTTCGATTTTCCATACGGGTTGTGGGGGCGAGTGCCGCAGCCCAAATCAAGGTGAACGCCCTCCGTGATGCTCACACGTGCCGGGTTTTGCCCGGTCAGAAAAGACTTATTGAGGAACACAGAAAAAGCCTCGCTCATTCGTACGGTCATCTGGGTCGGCCGGCGTGCGGGCCAACTACGTAGTTGCCACCAGCAATTCTTCCGCATTGTTTGGCGGGCGCAAATCGTCTGTCCTGCTCGCGAAGTAGCGCCGGGTGAGGTCCGCCGCCGAGACATGCCGTGCGTCCTTAAAGCCCGCTTCGTGGGCCAGCGCCACGATCTCCGGCGGGGTGAAGAAGCTGAGGAACGGTGTCCCGCTTGCTCGCGCGCCCTTCTCCGCCATCTCGAGCCCGGGGCGCACCTCGGGGTCGGCCAGCTCCAGCGGGAGCAGGAATGTCATAGCGAGCGTCGATTGTGGAGCGAGGGCCGCGACTTGACGCAGCGTGGCCGCGTTCGCCTCCCTCGTGAGATACATGCTGACGCCCGTGGAGACCACGATTGCCGGCTTGCTGTCGTCGAAACCGGCAGTCACGAGCCGGTCCCGCCAGGCCTCCCCCGCCTCGAAATCGACCGGCACGAAACGCAGCCAGTCGGGGACGCCAAAGCCGAGCTCGATCAGGCGCTGACGCTTCCACGCCTGAGGACCTGGCTGGTCGACCTCGAACACCCTGAGGCGGGACGCGATCTCCGGCCTCCGCTGTGCGAAGCTGTCAAGGCCGGCACCGAGAATGACATACTGACCAAGCCCGCGGCCGGTCTCTTTCACGACCAGGTCCTCGATGAAGCGGGCACGAGCCACGATTGAGGCGCGGAAGAGACGCGTAAACTGCGGGTCCATGTCTCCACGGCTGCGCCAGCCCTCGTCCGGAGCCAGTAGCTTAAGGCCGATTTCGTCTTCCAGTACATACGGCGGCGGGTCGGCTTCGACATGCAGAGCGCGCCACAAGGCAACGCGCGCTGCTGTGCTGTCCGGCGCAACATCTCGCTTGTCGTTCATGACTGTCAATCCTGCTTGTTCGTTTTCGCGCGAAGCTGACCCGACCAGTACTGTGCCACGCTATACAGGAAACCGTTGTTGCTTAGGCCTGCTGGCGATTGGCAAAGCACGTCTCACTCAGCATCAGCATGTAGAAACGCGGATAAGCAGCAAGAATATCACCTGCCCGAACTCAGCGACAAACCGCGTCCATGCCTAGGTCAGAGAGGCAGGCAGCGGCAGCGTCATCAACCGTCCTCGCGCAGGGTTGGCCGCGCTGTCGCCGCAAAGACGCAAACACATCCACGCAGTGGCGAGATTGCTGCTCACGACCGCCTTGCCAATCGACGCCTCGATTCGCGCGATGACCGCCGCTGCCCGCACAGCCGTGCAGGAAATGAAGAGCGCATCGGATTCTTCCGCGATCGCGTCAAGCGCGAACGCGACGATATCGTCGTGCGAAATCCGCGCCATCTCACGGTCATCGGTCAAGCCGATGCACGTGAAGCGGTCGATGATAAAACCTTGTGCGGCAAAGTACTCGGCCATTGGTTGGCTGGTTTCAACGGTATAGGGCGTCAGCACGCTGATGCGGCGCGCGCCGAGCGCTTTTAGCGCGGTGACCGCGGCGGCCGTGGGCGTGACGACCTGTGCTTCGGGTTTCGCCGCATGAATTGCCCGTTCGATCTCCGCGTCGCCGATCATGACGGACGCCGACGTGCACGAGTACATCACCACGTCGAGCGCTTCGTCAGGCAGAATCAGCGCCGCACCCGCGGTCAGCGAAGGCTGCATCGCGCGCAGATTGTCCGGCGTGACCGGGTTTGCGTATGGCACGCGGTTCACGTAGACGCTGATCCGCTCATTCGCGACGAGCGTCGCAAAGTCCGGTTCGGTCGTGTGATCGGTGGCGAGGATCACAAGGCCGATGCGTTTTTCGAAGGCGCGTTCGTCCAGAACCGGCACCTGGTTCAGCGAATGGATGGTAGTCGGCATTGCTTAGTGCCCGAGATTGGGAAAACGTTTTTCGAGCAGTCTCACGCCAATCACCGCGACCAGACTGATACACAGAAACAGCACGCCGACGAGCGTCATGGGTTCGAGGTAACGGTAGTCCGTGTTCGCGACGATCTTCGCCTCGTTCATCAATTCGAGCACAGTAATCGCCGAGAGCAACGGCGTTTCCTTGAACATCGAAATCAGATAGTTCGCGAGCGCGGGCAGCATCGGGGGCACTGCTTCGGGCAAGATGACGTGCTGCCACATCTGCGCCGGACTCAGGTTGCACGCCTTGGCGGCTTCCCATTGCCCACGGGGTACGTTTTCGATGCCGGTCCGATAGACCTCGGCCGTATACGTCGCGTAATGAACGCCGAGCGCGAGCACACCGGCGGCGAGCGCCGGCATTCGGATGCCGATATCGGGCAGCACATAGAAAACAAAGTAAAGTTGCACGAGCAACGGTGTGCCGCGAATAAAGCTCGCCGCGGCCGTGGTGGTCCGCGACACCGCGCGATTCGGCGAAAGCCGCAAGATCGCGAACGCCATGCCGACCACCGCCGCCACCACCGCGCCGAGCAAGGTCGCGAGCACGGTGATCTTCAGACCTTGCAGCAAGATCGGCATGATCTCGCGCGCGAAACTCCAGTCCCATTCCATACGGTTATCTCCTCATCCCGTCGAGACCAAAGGTCATCCGGCGTTCCAACTTGCGCACGCCGAACGAAATCAGGCAGGCCATTGCGAAGTACAGCGCGAGAATCGTCGTGAACGGTATCAACGTATTACCGGTTTGCGAGCGTACAACCTGTGCCTGGAATGTCATGTCGCCAAGCGAGATCAATGACACGACTGCCGTGCCCTTGAGCAACTCGATCGCGTTATTGCCGAAGGTCGGCAGCATCAGCGGCAAGGCTTGTGGCAGGATCACGTGACGCATGCGCTGATAGGTGGACAAATTCAACGCGATGCATGCCCCCCTCTGCTCCTGGCCGATTGCGACGACCGCGCCACGCACCACTTCGGCGCCGTAGGCGCCCACGTTCAAGCCGAGTGCGAGCACACCGGCCTGCAGCGGCGTGAGCGTGAATCCGGCCATCGGCAAGACGAAATACGCCCAGAACAACTGAACGAAAACCGACGTGCCGCGAAAAAACTCGATATACGACGTGGCGAGCGCGCGCACCGCAAAGAATGGCGACAGCCGCCCGAGCCCGGCGACGAACGCCATCACGAGCGCAAGCACCGTCCCCATCACAGTGAGTTCAACGGTTGCCTCCGCGCCTTTCAGAATCAGCAGCAGATAGCCGGACCAGTCGTTCATAAGCGCACCTCGTAGGCTACGGAATGGCCGTTTGGCGTGCTACTGCATGGCGCACCAGACGGCCCGGGCAGATTTAGTTCTTCGCCGCGCACAGCTTGTCACGGCTTGTCGACATCGCCGCCTTTGCCGAGAACCCGTACGGCTCGACGATCTTCGCGAACTCGCCGGACTCCTTCATCTTCTTCAGTTCGACGTCGAAAGCATCGCGCAGCGCGGTGTCCTGCTTGCGGAACGCCACGCCGTCGCATTGCACGGGGGTGCCTTGCACGGGTGCGATCGATTCGAGATTGGCGTCTTTCGCTTTCGAGAGCAGATCGCTGATCGACAACAGCGGCAGCGCGAACGCGTCGATGCGGCCGTCCTGCAGCATCTTCAGGCCACTCTGACCGTCCGGCACGATGATGACGCGCTCGGTCGGAATATGCGCGGCGGTCGCGAGTTTCTGTTCGGTCGTGCCACCTTCCACGCCGATCATAGCCTTGGGATCCTTGGCGATTTCCTCATAGGTCTTGATGCTCTTGGTGTTGCCCTTCTTGACGGCAAACGCCTCCACCGCGCACAGCACCGGTTCCGAGTACGCGACGGCCGCGCAGCGCTGCGGCGTCATGAAGAGACCGGCCGCGATCGCATCGTGCCGCCCCACCGCGAGGCCAGGAATCATCGCGCCATACTCGGAGATCGACGCGACGATATCGTTGACGCCCAGCTTCCTGAAGACCGCACGCGCCACATCAGGCGCGGCGCCCGTCACCTTGCCGTCGGCACCGACCGCGGTGAACGGCGGTTCGTTGGCGATCGCGATACGCGCGAAGCCCTGCTCCTTGAGTTGCGCGAGTTTGTCTTGCGCCGCGACCGCGACGCCAGTCAAGGTCAGCAGCGACAACGTCCCCGTGATCAGAATCCCCTTCAATTTCATGATTTTTGGCTCCTAAAGCGTGGTGGTGTGCAACGGTGAGGGTGTGTGGCGAGGTCGATCAGATGCGGTGACCCGCGGCGATGATCTTGCGGAGGAACGCCTGGGTACGTTCATGCTCGGGATGACTGAAGATATCTTCGGGCTTGCCTTCCTCCACGATCCTGCCGCGGTCGAAAAACAGCACGCGGTCGGCAAAATCGTGCGCAAACCCCATTTCATGCGTGACGAGCAGCATTGTCATGTCGGTTTCCTTGGCGAGCCGCTGCATCACGTTCAGCACTTCTTCTACAAGCTCCGGGTCAAGCGCCGACGTCACTTCGTCGAAAAGCATGATCTTGGGTGCGAGGGCCAGCGCCCGCGCAATCGCCACGCGTTGCTTCTGGCCGCCGGAGAGCTGCGCGGGACGGCTCTGTGCCTTATCCACCATCCCGACCATGTCGAGCAGTTCCAGCGCGCGCTTTTCCGCCGACTCGCGGCTCTCGCCCTTGGTCAGCATTGGCGCGAGCGTCACGTTATCGAGCACGCTCTTGTGCGGAAACAGGTTGAAGTGCTGGAAGACCATGCCGATCTTCTCGCGCATCTTCTGCAGGTGCCGCTCGTTCGCGGGCACCATCTGGCCGCCGCGCGGCATATGGAACAGCTGTTCGCCGTCCACTTCGATGTGGCCGCCATTGATCGATTCGAGCGTCATCAGAATGCGCAGGATCGTGGTCTTGCCTGAACCCGACGGACCGATCAGCGCGAGCTTCTCGCCCGGCATCACATCGAGCGAGAGTTCATCGAGCACGGTCAGGGCGCCGTAACGCTTCGTGATGCGATCTATGCTGATCAACGGCTTGGTCATCGGCGCCTCCCGGCGTGGCGCAAAGGTGTCGTCAGGTGCCGCCGGAAAGTCCGACGGAAGGGTCGCCGGGGCGATGCCTGAAGCGCCCAGCATGTCGGTGACTCGCGCGGTTTTCATATCAATTCGGTTCCCATTCGTCTTACCTGGCTTGATTGAATGCAGTGCGGCGGCGGTGCGGATGGCACGGCTATGCAAATCAGAATACAAAGCCATATTCAGGATCTGATTGCTCTAGAACAATTCTTTTTCCGGCGAAACCGGCCGCACCGTGGCGCTACAAGGCTGCGCCCCGATAAGCCGGCATGCCAGTCAGGGACAACACCTATAAGCGCGGCGCGGTGCGACCGACAATGCCGCTCAGTCCGCGCCCCCGATTCAGGTCGGCAACGAAGATTGAACTAGCACATTTAAAGCCGTTTTTCGCGGCATTAGACTGCGGCCAGAAATGCCCACAGGTGGCTCATCGCGTGCATGAGTCACTTCCTTCCGCAACGACGTCACGCTCAGAGAGGGGAAGATGTCAGATACAACGCAACAGGAACCGCGAACCACGGCGCCCGTCGTACGCCTGCCGTTCGAGCGCGCCGAATACGCCGCCCGTATCGGCAAAGCGCGTAAAGCGATGCAAGCAGCAGGGATCGAATTGCTGATCGTGTCCGATCCGACCAACATGGCCTGGTTGACCGGTTATGACGGCTGGTCGTTCTATGTGCATCAGTGCGTGCTGCTCGCGCTGGACGGCGAACCGGTGTGGTTCGGCCGTGGCCAGGACGCGAATGGTGCAAAGCGCACCGTGTTCATGGAGCACGATCAGATCGTCGGTTATCCGGATCATTACGTGCAATCCGCCGTGCGGCATCCAATGGATTACCTCGCCCGTGAGGTGATCGCGGCGCGCGGCTGGGATGCGTTGAAGATCGGCGTGGAAATGGACAACTACTATTTCAGCGCCGCGGCCTATCGTTCGCTCGTCGCTCATCTTCCGCAGGCGACATGGCAGGACGCGACCGGCCTCGTCAACTGGCAGCGCGCCGTCAAATCGCCGCGCGAGATCGAATACATGCGCGTGGCCGCGCGCATTGTTGAAAAGATGCATGCGCATATCGTCGAGCGGATCGAGCCCGGCATGCGCAAGAACGACCTCGTCGCCGAGATCTACGCGGCGGGCATTACCGGCGTGGAGGGTCACGGCGGCGACTATCCGGCCATCGTGCCGCTCCTGCCGACAGGCGCCGACGCCGCCGCCCCGCATCTGACCTGGGACGACACACCCTTCGCCAAAGGCGCCGGCACCTTCTTCGAAATCGCCGGCTGCTTCAAGCGCTATCACTGCCCGCAGTCTCGCACCGTGTATCTCGGCAAACCGCCGAAGCATTTCATCGACGGCGAGCGCGCGGTGGTGGAAGGCATCGAGGCGGGCCTCGCCGCGGCCAAACCCGGCAATACGTGTGAAGACATCGCCAACGCCTTCTTCGCGATGCTGCACAAATACGGCATCGAGAAAAACAGCCGCTGCGGCTATCCGATCGGCGCGAGCTACCCGCCGGACTGGGGCGAGCGCACGATGAGCCTGCGGCCGGGGGACAAGACAGTCCTCGAACCGGGCATGACGTTTCACTTCATGCCGGGTCTGTGGCTCGACGACTGGGGACTCGAAATCACCGAAAGCATCCTGATTACCGAGTCCGGTGTCGAGACCTTCTGCAACACGCCGCGCAAGCTGTTCGTCAAACCGTAAGCCCGTCAACCCCTGTGCCGCCGCGACCGCGTCGCGCACAGGGATACGTGAAAGGGGAAACATGCTTCCGAAGACCATGAAGGCCGTCGTGCTGACCGCCCACGGCGGCCTCGACAAACTCGTCTATCGCGACGACGTGCCGGTTCCCGCCTGCCAAGCGGGCGAAGTGTTGCTCGACGTCACCGCGTGTGGGCTGAACAATACCGACGTATGGGTCCGCGAGGGCGCCTACGGCACGGACGACGACCCGCAAGCCGTCTCCACCTGGCGGCGCGGCCGCTCGACGTTGTCGTTCCCACGCATTCAGGGCGCGGACATTGTGGGACGCGTGGTCGCGGTGGGCAGCGGGATCAGCGATGCGCGTCTCGGCGAACGCGTGATCGTCGATGCATCGATCTATAACCGCGACGACGACAGTCTCGCCGATATCGACTACATCGGCCACGGCCGCGATGGTGGTTACGCCGAATACACGGCGGTGCCCGCGGACAACGCGCATCGCATCGACTCCGTGTACAGCGATGCCGAACTCGCGACGTTCTGGTGTGCGTATCACACCGGTGAACAGATGATCGAGCGCGCCGCCGTCAAACGTGGTGAAGCGGTGCTGATTACGGGCGCATCCGGCGGCGTCGGCTCGGGAATCATTCAGTTATGCCGCGCACGCGGAGCGATTCCCTACGCGGTGGTCAGCAAGGGCAAGGAGGAGGCGGTGCTCAAGCTCGGCGCAGAAGGCGTGATGCTTCGCGACAGCGAGGATTTCGTCGCGGATGTCGAACGGATGACCCGCGGCCGCCCGGTCGACGTGGTGGCCGACCTGGTCGGCGGCGCGCTGTTCGGCAAACTGCTGAACGTGCTAAAGCCGGAAGGCCGTTACACCACGGCGGGCGCCATTGCCGGACCGGTAGTCCAGCTGGACTTGCGCACGATGTATTTGAAGCAGCTACAGCTGAATGGGTCTTCGCAAGGCACGCGCGGGGCCTTCAAACGCGTGCTCGACTATATCGAGGCCGGCACGATCAAGCCGATTCTGGCTGCGACCTATCCTTTGTCGACGTTTCATGAAGCGCAAACGCAATTCATGGCCAAGCGCTTCGTGGGCAACATCGTCGTGATTCCGGATCGGCACTACACACAGGCCGCAAAACAGGCTTGAATTGCAGGCAGACATGACACGCAGCCGGACCCGCGATCATCCGCCGGTCCGGCTGCATTCCATTCACTTCCCGCACGATCATTAAGCATCGGTTGAAACGCCGGCCGCGCGCCGCCAACCGCGGCGGCACACGAACCGGCACGCCGATTCATCAGGCGGAAGCGGCCGGCGCAAGAACCTGGGACGCGACTTCATCCACGGCCGCGCGTGTCAGCTTCACGATCTCGTCGACGTCGCTGCGCGAAGTGATCAACGGAGGCGCGAAGCCGAGAATGTCGCCGTGCGGCATGGCGCGGGCGATCAATCCGCGCTGCAGCGCGGCAGCGGAAACGCGCGGACCGACCTTCAGCGCTGCATCGAACGGTTGACGGCCATCCTTGTCGGCCATGAATTCGAGCGCGGCCAGCATGCCCACGCCGCGTACCTCGCCGACCAGGGGATGAGAATCGAACGCCGCGTGCAGTTGTTCGAGCAGATACGCGCCGGTTTGCGCCGCATTCTGCGTGAGATTCTCGCGCTCGAGAATATCGAGGTTCGCCAGCGCCGCTGCGGCGCAGATCGGGTGACCCGAGTAGGTCCAGCCATGACCCATCGCGCCGAATTCCTGCGACGCCTTGTCGATCACGTCCCACACGCCTTCGCTCACGATCACGCCTGACAGCGGCGCATAGGCGCTGGTCAAGCCTTTCGCCACGGTGATCAGATCCGGCGTGATGCCGTAGTGTTGCGCGCCCATCTTGGAGCCGAGACGGCCGAAACCGCACACCACTTCGTCGCAGATCATCAGGATGTCGTGCTTCTTCAGCACCGCCTGGATCGCGGGCCAGTAGCCGGCCGGCGGCGGCAGGATGCCACCCGTGCCCATCACCGGTTCGGCGATGAAAGCAGCGACCGTATCCGCGCCTTCCTGCGCGATGAGCTTTTCCAGTTCTTCCACACAGTACGCAACGAATTGCGCTTCGTTCATACCGGCCGGCGCCTGCCGATACCAGTGCGGACACACCGTATGCTTGACGCGCTCGATCGGCAAATCGAAATACTGATGGAAACTGGCCAAGCCGGTCAGACTGCCGGTGACGATCCCCGAACCGTGATAGCCGCGCTGGCGCGAGATGATCTTCTTCTTGTTCGGGCGTCCTTTCACGTTGTTGTAATACCAGACGAGCTTGATCTGCGTTTCGTTCGCGTCCGAACCGGACATGCCGTAGTACACCTTCTTCATGCCCTGCGGCGCCCAGTCGATAATGCGCGACGACAGTTCGATGATCGTATCCGTCGAGTGGCCCACATACGTGTGGTAGTAGGCGAGCTTCTTTGCCTGCTCGTAGATCGCTTCGGCAACTTCGGTGCGGCCGTAGCCGATATTCACGCAATACAGACCCGCGAACGCGTCGATAAACGACTTGCCCTGATGGTCTTCGATGCGGATGCCTTTGGCGCCCGTCACGATGCGGCCGGGCAGTGCCCCGCTCGCATGGTCGTGAGCGTGCGTCGAGGGATGCATGAAGTGCGCGCGGTCGGCGTCGAAGAGTGGGTCGAATTGGGTCATGGGGAGCTCCTTCGTGTGATCGATGAATAGGTTGGGTTGGCTCAGACCGTGGTGGCGGCGGCAGTCGCTACGCGGTGAGCGGGAAGGCTCTCGGTTACCGGCAAGCCGAGTTGGCCGAGGCAGAAATAGCGGGTTTCGACAAACGGCTCAAAACCTTCGGCCCCGCCTTCACGACCGAGTCCGGATGACTTGATGCCGCCGAAGGGAATCGGCGCGCCGGTGAATTTCGCGCCGTTCACCGACACCATCGCGAAGTCGAGACGGCGAATCAGTTGAAACACCGTATTGAGGTCTTTTGCGCAGACATACGCCGCGAGGCCGTATTCGGTGTCGTTCGCACGTTCAATGGCTTCGTCGAGCGAGTCGAACGGCGAGACCGCTGAGATTGGCGCGAAGTTTTCTTCGTCGTAGATGCGCATGCCGGGCGCGGCGTCGGCGACCACGGTCGGCTCGAAGAACCAGCCGCCGCGTTCATGGGCCGCGCCGCCCGCCGTAATGCGCGCGCCCTTCTGTTTCGCGTCGGCGACGCGCTGCGCCGTGGTGTCGAATGCCGCCTGATGCATCAGCGGACCGACCTCCACGCCCGCCTCGAAAGCGGCACCCACCTTAAGCAGCTTCACGGCTTCGCTATATTGCGCGACGAACGCTTCGTACAGCGGCCGGGCGACGAAGATACGATTCGCCGCGCAGCAGTCCTGACCCGATGTCTGGAACTTCGCCGCGACCGCCACGTGTACGGCCTGCTCGAGGTCGGCATCTTCGGTCACGATGAAGGGCGCGTTGCCGCCGAGTTCGAGTGCCGTCTTCTTGATGCCGGCCTGGGCCGCGGTCTGCATGACCAATGCACCGACGCGCGTGGAACCGGTGAAGCTCACCGAACGCACCCGGGTATCGCGCACCAATGTTTCCATCGCCATTTGCGGTTCGCCGAGCACGACATTGAACACGCCTGCGGGAAAGCCCGCTTCTTCCGCCAGTTGTGCGAGCGCGAGTGCCGAGAACGGGGTTTCATGCGCGGGCTTCACCACCACGGTGCAACCGGCGGCGAGCGCGGCGGCGGCCTTGCGCGTGATCATCGCGCAGGGGAAATTCCACGGCGTGATCAACGCTGCCACGCCGACAGGCTCGATCACCGTGCCCAGGTGCGCGCCGTCGATATGCGTGGGAATCGTGCGGCCGTTCAGGCGTCGCACTTCATGCGCAAACCATTCGACGAAACTCGCGCCGTAGGCGATTTCGCCGCGCGATTCGGCGAGCGGTTTGCCCTGTTCCAGCGACAGAATCGCAGCCAGATCATGCTGATGGCGCAGGATCAGCTCATGCCAGCGCAACAGCAGTGCCGAGCGCTTGGCGACCGGCAGCCAGCGCCATGTAGAAAACGCACGCTGCGCCGCGTCGACTGCTTCGGTGATTTGCGACGCGTCGAGCATCGGCACGTGGCCGAGCACCTCCTGATTCGCCGGATTCTGCACGGCGACGCTCGCCGCGCTCGCGCTGTGGATCCAGCGCCCGTCGACGTAGCACAGCGATTTGAATAAAACCGGATGACCCAGCAACATGCCGCTCTCCTTTATGCGATGTATGTCTGTCACTGTACGTCCGGCGGCGCTGCGGTTTTTTTGGTTCTGGTGTCACAAAGCCGGTGTTTCTTCTGGAATTCGCCGCGACGTGTGGCGATTTTCTGGCGAGGTCGCCAGATGCTTCAACCGCCGTCGCCGATCGATTGTTCCGCCCAGTCGGGCAAGCCTTCCGCGCTGCTCTTCACCACCTTCGTGACGATGTAGGTAAAGTACTTTTCGATACCCAGTTCGTCGGTCAGCAGCGAATCGATAAACCGCTGATAGTGGTCGATATCGCGTGCGATCACGTGCATCACGTAGTCGACGCCGCCACCCGTCGCATGACACTGCAGGACCTCCGGCGCGGCGGCGATCCGCTCCTCGAAGCGCCGCATGTCCTGCGCGGTATGGCGCGCGAGCGTGACCTCGACCACCACGCGGCTGCCTTTGAAAGCGCGTACCCAGTCGATATCGGCGCGATAACCGCGAATCACACCGCCCTCTTCCAGACGCTTGACGCGCTCCCACGCCGGCGAGATCGACAGATTGATCTCCTCGGCCAGACGCGACTTGGTGATGCGTCCGTCGCGCGCGAGGATGCGCAAAATCGCCAGATCGTAACGGTCCAGTTTCATCGTGCTCAGAGCGTCACCGGTATGCCGCGCTCGACGACGTCGGCCACCACCGCCACCGTATCGCCGATCCGCACGAGGCCCGGAAAATGCCGGGCCGCAAGCAGGCCGCCGCGGCGCGCGCGATATTCGACGGGGGCGACGCCGGTGCGCGAAGCATCGTAAATCCGCGCGATGACTTCGCCGCTTTCAACCGTCTCGCCGAGGTCCCTGCACAATTCCAGCAGACCGTCGTGTTCGCTCGTCGTAAAGCAGCTGCCGTCGGGCATGTCGAGCAGCGTCGTGGTGCGTGGGGCCGAGTACCCGGCTGCGCGTTCAGCTTCGTCTTGCCTGAGAATGCCCGCATGCTGCAGGAAACCCCGCACGCCGCGCTCCGCCACCGCCACGCTTTGCACCGTTGCCGTACCGCCGCCGCCGAGTTCGGTCGAGACGAACACCTTGCCCGCTTCCTCGACCGCCGTGTCGTACAGGCCTACGCTATCGAGTTCGAGCATCCGCATCGAATACGGCGCGCCGAATGCGCGCATCGCCGCTTCGCACCGGGCCTGCTGGTCGGCATCCGGCAGCAGGTGAATCGCGGCGAACGGCACGAAGTCGAGCGTGCGGCCGCCGGCGTGCAGATCGAGCACGTAGTCGGCGAGCGGCAGCAGATAGCGTTGAAAATAATCGGCGATCTTCTCGGTGACCGTACCGTCCGGCTTGCCGGGGAAGCTGCGATTCAGATTGCCGCGATCGATCGGTGAGGTGCGGCTGCCCGCGCGGAACGCCGGAAAATTCATGAACGGCACGATGATCACGCGCCCTTTCACGTCTTTGGCTTTCAACGTTGCGGCCAGCTTCGACAAGGCAATTGGGCCTTCGTATTCGTCGCCGTGATTGCCGCCCGTGAGGAGCGCCGTCGGTCCCTCGCCGTTGCGGACCACCGTGACCGGAATCATCTCCGCGCCCCACGCGGACGTGTCGTGTGAATGTGGCAGCTTCAGAAAGCCGTGTTGTTCGCCGTCGGCATTGAAATCGACCGTCGGCTGAATAGGTGATGCCCGCATATTTCTTACTCCCTCACGTACAGCTTGCGCGGCGTGTTGTAGAACGTTTCGACGCCGGAACACTTACGCTCGTATTCCGTTCCCGTTGTGTTGTTGCAGACATCGTTCCCTCTCAGCGCTTCATGTCATTGCGGAAAATCGTCCCTGCCCCCGCAGCATGCGCTCGCTTCAATGCGAGCGCGGCGATCGCGGTGTCCTGCGCGCCGGTGCCGGTCAGGTCGCAGATCGTCACGTCGGTTTCATTGGCGCGGCCCACGGCCCGTTCGGCAATCACCTGGCCCAGCTCCGTTATCACTGCATCGGCGCGCATCACGCCGGCATTCAGCGCGTGATGCAACTCGCCCAGCACGCGCGTTTGCTGCGCGCGGTCGCACACATAGCGTGCCGCCGCGAGCGCAGCCGGCGCGATTTCATTCTTGTGCTCGGCGTCCGAACCCATCGCCGTGATGTGCAAACCTGGATGCAGGTCCGTGGCTTCGATCAGCGGTGTGCGGCTTGGGGTGGTGGTGATCGCAACGTCCGCCTCGGCGAGCGCGTGATGGACATCGCGTGCAACATCGCATTGCACACTAAGCGAGGCGGTCATCTCCGCAGCGAAACGTTGCGCATTGGCCGGATCGCGCGCCCATACGCGCACGCGTTCGACGCGACGCACCAGCATCAATGCCTGTAATTGCAAACGTGCCTGCTCGCCGGCGCCCAGCACCGCGACTAGCGGCGTGTGCTGTTTCGCCAGCCAACGCGCCGCGACCGCGCCGGCGGCGGCGGTGCGCACGGCCGTCAGATAACCGTTGTCGAGCAGCACCGCTTCGGTCAGGCCCGTCTTTGCCGACAACACCAGCATCAGCCCGTTCAGACTGGGCAAGCCGAGCGACGGATTGTTGAAAAACCCGGGGCTCACCTTGATCGCGAAACTATCGAAGCGCGGCAGCCAGGCCGTCTTGACGTCGACTTCGCCGTTGCGTTCGGGCAGATCGAGACGCAGGATCGGTGGCATCGCGACGGCTTCGGTGGCGAGTGCGAGAAAGGCTGCTTCCACCTGATCGATGGCGGCAAGGTCGAGCGGCACGAGTTCGCGAAGCTCAGCTTCGCCGAGGAGCGTGATCGAGGTCATGGGGCAGTGTGCGAGGTGAGTTGGGGCGACGCGGCATCGACGATGCGGCGATGCAGGTCCATATCGATGTTGGCGCCCGTCACGATCAGCACGAGCGGCCCGCGTTTGACACGCTCGGCGGGCAACGCGCCATCGAGCAAAGCGGCGATGCCTACCGCCGCCGCGCCTTCCACGACAAGCCGTTCATGCCGGTATGCATGCGCGATGCCGCGTGCGATCGACGCCTCGTCGAGCAGCACGGTTTCGTCGATCAGATCGCGCGTGAGCTCATACGTATAGCGGTTTTCGAGTCCGATGCCGCCGCCGAGCGAATCGGCGAGCGTGTCGACTTCCTCGATCAGCACCGGCTGGCCGGCCGCGAGACTGGCATGCATCGCGGCGCCACGCACCATCGTCACGCCAGTCAGGCCGATCGCGCGATTCGCGCTTCTGGCCGCGAATGCAATACCCGCGAACAGGCCGCCGCCGGACAGCGGCACGACAATGTTCGCGACATCCGGCAACGCCTCGACGATTTCGAGTCCGATCGTCGCCTGACCGGCGATCACGTGCAGATCGTCGAACGGCGGGACGTAGGCAAAACCTTCTTCGCGTACCAGTCTCAACGCTTCATGTTCGGCCTCGTCCTGGCTTCTGCCGACAATCCGCGCTTGCGCGCCGAGTGCGCGCACGGCTTCGACCTTGTTCCCCGGCACGAGCGCCGACAGGCAGACCGTCGCCTCGATACCCAGCGCGCGGGCCGCGTGCGCGACCGCGCGGCCGTGATTGCCTGTCGAGGCGGTCACGACTTTCCGGCAGCCCTGTTCGGCGAGCCGGGCGAGGGCGTTGGTGGCGCCGCGCAGCTTGAAGCTGCCGGTCGGCTGCACGGTTTCGAGTTTCAGAAACACCGGTGTGCCGGCCCGCGCCGACAAACTCTGCGATTCGATGAGCGGCGTATGACACACGCGCCCTTCGATACGGCGACGCGCGCGGTAGACATCGGTAAGCGACAGAACGGACATGAACTCGGCCCTGCACGAAAGGGTTCAATTCCGATGCTGTCGCGCCTGCGTTGTCACGCTGATTGCGGCCGCATCGTTTTCAATGCAGCCCAGTCTAATGTTCTAAAAAACGATTTCCATTGTCCTAGTTCATTTCAGGCGAGAAGCGCCAAATCCGCTCCACGTCAGGTGAAATCGTGCACCTGCGGGTACTGCTCGAATACGTCGCGCATCGTTTCCAGCGCGGTCTTATAGGTCTCTTCACCGACCTCGGCGCCAACGCAGACGCGCACCGCATTCGGCCGGTCCGCGTCGCGCACCAGAAAGGGGTCCGGCGAAGTCACGGCAATATCGCGGTTGCGCAACTCCCTCACCAGACGATCGGTACGCCAGTGGTCAGGCACGCGCAACCACGCGGACAGCGCCTGGGGATGCGCGCCAAGCACATAGCTGCCCAGCGTTTGCTGCAATTGCGCCTGACGCCGCCCCAGAAGTTCGCGCTGTATTTCTACAAGCCGTTCGGCCGTTCCATCGACGATCCAGCGCGTTGCCACCTCGGCCATCGGCGAAGTCGCCATCCAGCTGCTCACCCGCAGCACGCTTTCCGCGCGTAGCGCGAGCCGTCGCGGGGTGGCGAGATAGCCGATCCGCAAACCGGCCATCACCGACTTCGTCAGGCTCGTGCAATAGAACGACAACTCGGGAATCAGACTCGAAATCGGCGTGCCGGCCTTCGCCGGCAAAGGACCGTAGACATCGTCCTCGATCACGTAAACGCCGTAGCGCTCGGCGATTTTCGCAATCGCGCGGCGCCGCGAGTCGGGCATCAGCGCGACCGTGGGGTTGTTCAGGGTAGGCGTGCAGACAAGGGCCGTGATGCGCTCGCTATCGCACATCTCCTCGAAGTGTTCGGGGTGAATTCCGTACTCGTCGATCTCGAGGCCCTTCAACGTAAACCCCAGTACGTTCGCCGAGCCGATCACGCCGTGATCCGTGAGGCTTTCGCACAGAACCGTGTCGCCCGGCCCCACCAGCGAGGCCAGCGCCAGAAAGATGCCGTGCGCGGCGCCATTCGTTACCAGCAGCGTATCCGCCGAGGCCGGCATGCCCAGCGACGCGAGCCACGCGATCCCCGCCTGCCGATGATGCTCGAAGCCCGCAATGGGCCGGAACGCGCGAATCCACGGCTGGTCGTCGAGCGTCGAGAGCGTTGCGCACACCTTGCGCCACATGGCGTCGTGCTCCGGCGTATGGATGATGCGCGCAATCGAAAAATCGACCACCGAGCGCTCGGCGGTGTCGAGCATGTAGCTCGACATGGTTTCGGTGACGCGCGCCGCCACGAAGCTGCCGCGCCCCACCTCGCAGCGGATCAGCCCCTGCCGCTCCAGCTCCTTATAGGCGTTGGTCACCGTCTGCACGCTGATCGCCAGTTCCGCGGCGACGTCGCGCTGCGGCGGCAGCCGCGCGCCCGCCGGCAACGACGCGTTTTCGATGTCGCCCGCGATCGCCTTGACCAGCCGCTTATATTTCGATTCCACGCCGTGCACCGCGCGCACGGCATCCCGCCACTGCTCGATCACCGCTGTCCTCCGCTATTGTCGGATCACGCATTTACGCTTCGCCCCCATAGTGCGGCCAAACAGTGCATGAAAATTATTGTCCTAGAGCATTCGCAAATAAAAAAATGGCTTTGTATCCTGCATTCACGAGTGCAGGGGCGGCCGCGCGGATCAGCCGCAGCCGGCTTTCGCCGTGCCGCGGCGCATGTTGCACCGCGACATTCAACACGCCACGGAATGGGATCGATATGAAAGCGAAACGCACTTCAGGATTGTTGGGAGCCCTCTGCGTCGCCGCGGCGGCTCTGACGATGCAGGCTCAGACCGCATCCGCGGAAACGACGTTGCAGCGCATCCAGCGCACCGGCGAGGTGCGCATCGGCTATGCGAACGAAGCGCCGTTTGCCTACACGACCCCCGACGGCAAGGTCACCGGCGAATCGCCGGAAATCGCCCGCAAGATTTTCGCCAAAATGGGCGTGAAGAAAGTGGACGGCGTGCTGACCGAATGGGGCTCGCTGATTCCGGGCCTGCGCGCGGGCCGTTTCGACGTGATCGCCGCCGGCATGTACATCACGCCGGAACGCTGCAAACAGGTGGCGTTCGCCGATCCGCAGTACCAGATCCAGGACACGCTGCTCGTGCTGAAGGGCAATCCGAAGAATCTGCACAGTTTCGGCGACATCGGCAAACAGCCCGACCTGAAGCTTGCCGTGATGGCCGGCGCCGTCGAGCTCGCCAATTCACGCGATGCGGGCGTGAAAGATGCCCAGTTGATGCAGGTGCCCGACACCACCGCGCAACTGCAAGCCGTGCGGGCGCATCGCGCCGATGCGGCCGCCGGCACGGCGTTGACGATGAAAGGCCTCGCCGCCAAAGACGCCGACCAGGTCGAAGCCGTCGCGAAGTTCACGGACGATCCGAAGCACACCGGCTACGGCGCGCTCGCGTTCCGTCCGGAGGACACCGATCTGCGCGATGCGGTCGACAAACAATTGCATGCGTGGCTCGGCACGCCCGACCATCTGCAAACGGTCGCGCCGTTCGGCTTCGACAAAACGAATCTGACGACGCGTACCGCCGCTGACATCTGCGGCAAGTAGTGGCCCGCGCCATGCCCGGCTCATCGGCAACGCGATATCGAAGGCCGGCCCGCACCGGTCATGAAGCCGATCATGAAACGTAAGGCACGCGCAACCGCACGCGCCGTCGTCATGCAAGCGAGGAACCGCCATGCGTGAACTGTTTCCCCTGCTGCTCCAGGGCACCCTCGTCACGATCGAGATCGCCGCGTGCAGCACCGTGCTCGCCATCGTCATGGCATTCGTCGCGACGGCCGCGAAGCTCGCACCGTGGGCGCCGCTGCGCTGGCTCGGCAATGCCTATGTCGAGATCTTTCGCGGCACATCGTTGCTCGTGCAGTTGTTCTGGTTTTTCTTCGTGCTGCCGTTGCCGCCGTTCCGGATCGAGATGACGCCGTTTACCGTCGCGATCGTCGGGCTCGGCTTGCACTACGGCGCGTACGGCTCGGAAATCCTGCGCGGCGCGCTGCGCTCGGTGCCGGGCAGCCAGTTCGAGGCGGCGCTCGCGCTCAACCTGTCGCCGCTTACCCGGATGCGCCGCATCATCCTGCCGCAAGCGATGATCAACGCGTTGCCGCCCGCCACCAATCTGATGATCGAACTGCTCAAGGGCACCTCGCTGGTGTCGCTGATCACGCTGTCGGACTTGACGTTTCGCGCCCGGCAACTCGATGAGGCCACCTTCAAGACCGCGCAGATTTTCATGCTCACGCTCTTGATCTACTTCGTGCTCGCGCAGATTCTCGTCGCGCTGATGCGGCATTTCGAGCGCCGCGTGAGTCATGGCATCAATCAGAGGGCCGTCCGATGAACAGCTTCTTCGATCTGCACTACGCCGCGCGGATTCTGCCCGCCCTGCTGCGCGCGTCGATGTACACGATCCTCATCACGTTGATCGGTTTCGCCGTCGCGCTGGTGCTCGGACTCGTGTTCGCGGTGCTGCGGCGCAGCCCGATCAAACCGCTTGCGCGGACCGTTGGGTTCGTCGTCGAATTCATTCGCAGCACGCCCCTGCTCATTCAGGTCTACGTGCTGTTCTATGTGCTGCCGGTGTACGGCATCACGATGTCCGCGCTGACCGCGGGCACGGTCGGTATCGCGCTGCACTATGCGTGCTACACGTCCGAGGTGTATCGCGCGGGTTTGAACGGCGTGGCGCGCGGCCAGTGGGAAGCGGCGTGCGCGCTGTCGCTCTCGCCGTGGCGCACCTATAGCGGCGTGATCCTGCCGCAGGCGATTCGCCCGGTGATTCCGGCCCTCGGCAATTACCTGGTGGCGATGTTCAAGGACACGCCGGTGCTGTCCGCGATCACCGTGGTCGAATTGATGCAGCAGGCCAAGAACATCGGTTCGGAAACGTTTCGTTATCTCGAACCGATCACCCTGGCGGGTATCTTCTTCCTGCTGATCAGCGTGACCTTCGCACAACTCGTGCGGCGGCTTGAAAGCGGACTGAGGTTGCCGTGACCATGAAGACCGACCTCGATGCCCGCGACGCCCCCACTCCTTCGCATCCGCACCTATCCGTGGAGAACCCGATGAAACGAGACGATCCCGCCGCCATGCTCGGGCCGCGAGCCAACGGGCCAGGCGACGCGCCGATGGTGCGCTTTGCCGGCGTGACGAAGCGCTATGGTGCGCTGACGGTACTCGACGAACTCGATCTGGAAGTCGGCCGCAACGAGAAAGTGGCGATCATCGGCCCGAGCGGTTCGGGCAAATCGACACTGTTGCGCGTGCTGATGACACTCGACCCGCTGACCGACGGCATGATCGAAGTGGACGGTGAACCGCTCACGCACATGCCCAGGAACGGCGTGCTGGTACCGGCTTCGATCAAGCATCTGCGGCGCGTGCGCAGCAAGATCGGCATGGTGTTTCAGAGCTTCAATCTGTTTCCGCACATGACCGCGCTCGCCAACACGATCGAAGCGCCGATCCAGGTGTTGGGGTTCTCCCGCAAGGAAGCGACCGAGCGCGCCCGCGATCTGCTCGCGCTAGTCGGCCTCGAAGACAAATGCAATCACTACCCGTCGCAGCTGTCCGGCGGCCAGCAGCAGCGCGTGGCCATTGCGCGCGCGCTGGCAATGCGGCCAAAGGTGATGCTATTCGACGAAGTCACCTCGGCGCTCGATCCTGAACTGTGCGGTGAAGTGCTGAACGTGATCCGGCGCCTCGGCAGCGAGCACAATCTGACGATGCTGATGGTCACGCATCAAATGGGCTTCGCGCGCGAATTCGCGGACCGTGTGTGTTTTTTCTCGCAGGGCAAGATTATCGAACAGGGTGCGCCGCAGCAGTTCTTCACCGCGCCCCAGCATGAACGGACGCAGCAATTCTTGCGGGCGGTGAAGGAAGCGGTTTGAGACCGCTGTAGAGAAAGTCGACCGGCGGACGATCTTCGTGGGAGGGGCTATACTTGCCGCATCGTCGGCGCCCAGTCGTGGTGCGACGGCTTCATCAGGCAGCGCTGCTTTTTTGGACGGACGAATGGAGCCGTGAATCAGAAGAAGGATAGGTGCGATGGCCAATCAGGTAATTTTCAGCGGTGCGCCGTCGCAGGCCTGCAATCTTCCGGCGCTCCTGAAGGGAGGCGCTGTCATGGCAATGATCGGCGCCATTCATGTCTGCGCGTCGAACTCTTTCCCGCTTCAGTGGCCTGTGCTGCTTGCACAAGCCGGCGCGGTTCTGATCGGTGTCGGATTGCCGTTCGTCAAGACCGCGTTCACCCGAATCGTCATTGATACCGCGCGGATTACCTGGACGCAGGGCATTCTGCATCGCCGGGCGTCAAGTCTGGCGCTTTGCCGGATTCAGCACGTCACCTCGATTCACCCCTGGTGGCAGCGCCTGTTCGGCACCGGCACGATTATCCTGACGACCAACGATCCCGCTCATCCTGTGAGGCGCTTGCCGGCCATCAAGGGTGCGGACCGTCTCCGCGAGAAGCTTGCCGAGGCGGTAGCCATGCGTCACGAACCGCTTAATTCCCTGAACACGGATGATTCAAACGCCCCTGATTACTCTCAGGCGCGCGGTATTTGAACAGACTCCAGCGCGCTGACTACGTGATCTCGTGCGCAAGCGCAGCGATCGTCCATGCTAGGCTACGCGCAGATAGCGTCCCGTACGGCGAATTCCGGCGTCAGGAAAGGAAACATCGAAAGTTCGGGTAGCCTGAAAATTCCCGTCCGCTCCCCTCGCTTAGGCTAAACGCAGGCGATAGAAGGTGGATCGATGATCGACATTCACCAGCGTAGTGTCCGGCGGCGACGGCTGTGCGTCGCGCTTTGCGGCTGCGCCGCAGTGGCCGGCTGCATGGTCGGTCCCGACTACCGCACGCCCCCCGCGCCAGCTACCGACTCCTACACCGCCGCGCCGCTGCCCGGGCAGACGGCCTCTTCTCCGGGGGCCGCCGGCTTGCCGCAGCGCTTTGTACCAGGACAGGACATTCCGGCCGCCTGGTGGGCGCTCTTTCATTGCGAGCCGCTCGACGCGCTGATCCGTCAGGCCCTCGTCAACAGCCCGAACATCGCCGCGGCGCAAGCCGCATTGCGGCAGGCGCGCGAAAACTTCTCGGCGCAAGCCGGCGGCACCCTCCTGCCCAGCGTCGACGCGCAACTTGGCGCCACGCGCGAAAAATTGAACGGCATCGCGTTCGGCCAGCCCGGCGTCATCGATGAGTTCAATCTCTACAACGCATCGGTGAATGTGTCGTACAAACTCGACGTGTTCGGCGGCGCACGGCGCGAACTCGAAGCGTTGCACGCGCAAGTCGATTACCAGCGCTTCCAGTTGCAGGCCGCCTATCTTGCGATGTCAGCCAACATTGTGACGGCGGCCGTCAAGGAAGCGTCACTGCGCGCACAGATCGAGGCAACCGGGCGGATCGCCGCGGAAGAAGAGGAGCAACTGGGCGTACTCGGCAAGCAGTTCGAACTGGGGGGCGTGGGCCGCACGACGGTACTCGCGCAGCAGACCCTGTTGGCGCAGACCCGCGCAACGCTGCCGCCGCTGCAACAACAACTCGACCAGGTGCGTCACCAGCTCGCCGTGCTGGCCGGCAAACTGCCCAGCGACGCCGCGTTGCCCGAATTCAAGCTCGACATGTTTTCGTTGCCCGAGACGCTGCCCGTCAGTCTTCCGTCGGCACTGGTGCAGCAGCGGCCCGACATCCTCGCCGCCGACGCCGTGCTGCATCAGGCCAGCGCGCAAATCGGCGTGGCGACCGCGGCGATGTATCCGCAGATCACCCTGTCCGCCAGCTACGGCGCCGAGGCCCTGACACCGGCACAGGTGTTCAAGGCCGGCAGCACGATATGGAGCCTGGGCGCCGGCCTGCTGCAGCCGGTCTTCCACGGCGGACAGTTGAGTGCCCAGAAGCGCGCGGCCGAGGCGGCGTACGAACAGGCCGACGCGCAATATCGTGAAACGGTGCTGCTGGCGTTCCAGAACGTCGCGGACTCGCTGCGCGCGCTCGATCACGACGCGACCGGCCTGAAAGCGCAGACGGATGCCTCGCGCGCAGCAAGCGACTCGCTGGAACTCACGCGCGGGCAGTATCGCATCGGCGGCGTGAGCTACCTGTCGCTTCTCGATGCCCAACGCCAGTATCAGCAAACGGTGGTGAGCCTCGCGCAGGCACAGGCATCCCGCTACGCCGACACCGCTGCGCTCTTCCAGGCGCTCGGCGGCGGCTGGTGGAACGCCGCTGCGCCGGCCGCCGCCGCAACGACGCATTGACATAGTCCGACAGGACACTCGCCGTACCGCTCTTTGCAATACGCGCTGTCAGAAACGAAGGAATGCAACGTCCGGCGCTTCGCCCAATGCCGTGCAAGGACATCACGATGCCCGAAAGAAAACCGATGACAAAGCGGATGGTGATCATGCTGATCTGTGTCGGCCTGCTGCTGGCCGCACTCGTCGGCTTCAACCAGTTCCGCACGCATATGTTCGCCAGGTTCATGGCGGGCAACGCGGCGCCGCCCGCCACCGTCTCGGCGGTCGTCGCCAGCTATCAGTCGTGGCAACCGCAGCTTGCGGCGGTCGGCAGCCTGCGCGCCGTGCGCGGCGTCGATGTCACCACCGAAGTCGCGGGCCTCGTGCGCGAGGTGGCATTCAGTTCGGGGCAGGAAGCGAAAGCCGGGCAAGTGCTTGTCAGGCTCAATGCCGACAGTGACGTGGCGCTGCTCCAGTCGCTAAAGGCAGCGGCAGAACTCGCGCAGACGGTCTACCAGCGCGACAAGGCGCAGTACGACATCAAGGCAATCGCCAAGGCGCAGCTCGACGCGGACGCCGCCGACCTGAAGGGCAAGAAGGCGCAAGTCGCGCAACAGGCCGCGCTCCTCGACAAAAAGACCATTCGCGCACCGTTTGCGGGGCGCCTCGGCATCACTACGATCAATCCAGGGCAGTACATCAATCCGGGCGATGCGATCGTCACGCTGCAAGCGATCGATCCGATCTACGCCGATTTCTACCTGCCGCAGCAGCAGCTCGGCCAGCTCGCGATCGGCCAGACCATCGTGGTCGACACCAATGCGTACAGCGGGAAAACGTTTGTCGGCAAGATCCAGTCGGTCAGTCCGAAAGTCGACAGCGCCACGCGCAACGTGCAGATCGAAGCCAGCGTGGACAATCACGAGCGCAAACTGCTGCCGGGCATGTATGCGAACGTGAAAATCGACGCCGGCGCCGGCCAGCGTTACTTGACGCTGCCGCAAACGGCCATCACCTACAACCCTTATGGCGCGACCGTGTTCATCGTCAAGCCGGGCACACAACCCAACGCACAGGGCAAGACGCTGCCCGTCGCGCAGCAGGTGTTCGTCACGCCAGGCCCGACGCGCGGCGATCAGGTTGCGATCCTTAAAGGTGTCGACGCCGGCACGCAGGTCGTGACGAGCGGGCAACTCAAGCTCAAGAACGGCACGCCCCTTGTCATCGACAACCGGGTGCAGCCGGCGGACAACCCGAACCCGACGCCTCAGGAACAATAGAGAGACCGCGCGATGACCTTCACCGATCTCTTTATCCGGCGGCCCGTACTTGCATCGGTCGTGAGCCTGCTGATCCTCGTGCTCGGACTGCGCTCGCTGGCCGCCCTGAAAGTCAGCCAGTATCCGCAGACCGAAAACGCCGTCGTGACGATCAGCACGGCCTACTATGGCGCAAACGCCGACACCATTGCCGGTTTCATCACGCAGCCGCTCGAGGCGGCAATCGCCCAGGCGCAAGGCATCGACTACCTGTCCTCGACGAGCAGCACCGGCGTGTCGACCATTACCGCGACGCTGCGCCTGAACTACGACGCGAACCGCGCGCTGACCGAGATCAACACGCAGATCGGCTCGGTGCGCAACCAGTTGCCGCCGCAGGCGCAGCAGCCGGTGCTGACGGTACAGACCGGGCAGACCACCGACGCGATGTACATGGGTTTTTACAGCGACGTGCTGCCGAGCAACAACGTCACGGATTACCTGCTGCGTGTCATCAAGCCCAAGCTCGATTCGATCGAAGGCGTGCAAACGGCCGAAATTCTCGGCGGGCGGCAGTTTGCGTTGCGCGCGTGGCTCGATGCGACGCGGCTCGCCGCGCACGGCGTGACGGCCACCGACGTCTTCACGGCGCTCGGCAACAACAACTACCTGGCGACGCTCGGCTCGACGAAGGGGCAAATGGTCAGCGTCGACCTGAACGCGGGCACGGACCTGCATACCGTCGAGGACTTCAAGCAACTCGTCGTCAAACAGAAGAACGGCGCGATCGTGCGCCTCGAAGACGTTGCGAACGTCGTGCTCGGCGCCGACAGCTACGACTTCAACGTCGCGTTCAGCGGCAAGCGTTCGGTGTTCATCGGCATCAAGGTCGCGCCGGACGCCAACATCCTCGATGTGGCCAAGCGCGTGAAGGCCGTCTTTCCCGGTCTGCAGAAGCAGTTCCCGATCGGCATGACGGGGGAGATCGTTTATGACGCGACCGATTTCGTCAACACGGCGATCGTCGAAGTGATCAAGACGCTGGTCGAGGCGCTGCTGATCGTCACCGCGGTGATTTTCCTGTTCCTCGGCAGCTTCCGTGCGGTCATCGTGCCTTTGATCGCGATGCCGTTGTCGCTCATCGGCACGTTCTTCGTGATGCAGTTGCTCGGCTATTCGATCAATCTTCTGACGCTGCTCGCGCTCGTGCTCGCGATCGGGCTCGTGGTGGACGACGCGATCATCGTCGTCGAAAACGTCGATCGCCATATGAAGGAGGAAGGCAAGGCGCCCCTCGACGCGGCGCTGATCGCCGCGCGTGAACTCGGCGGACCGATCCTCGCGATGACCGTCGTGCTGATCGCCGTGTATGCGCCGATCGGTTTTCAGGGCGGCCTGACGGGTGCCCTCTTCACCGAGTTCGCATTCTCGCTCGCCGGCGCAGTGGCGGTGTCCGGTGTGATTGCGCTGACGTTGTCGCCGATGATGTGCTCGCGCTTCTTCCGCGCGGAGCAGGAGTCCGGGCGCTTCGCGCGCTTCGTCGACCGCCAGTTCGAGCGCGTTCATCATGGCTACGGCCGTCTGTTGCACGCGACGCTCGACACCTGGCCCGTGTTCACGGTGATGGGCGCGCTGCTGCTCGGCGGCACGGTCTACCTGTTCATGACGTCGAAATCGGAGCTCGCGCCGCAGGAGGATCAGGGGATCGTCCTGTCGCAGATCCAGGGGCCGCCGAACGCGACCATCCAGCAGATGCAGACGTATGCGGACCAGGTGTTCACCATCTCCAAAGCGTTGCCTGAATACTCGCAGATGTTCCAGCTCACCGGCGCGCCGACCCTCAACCAGGGGATCGGCGGCGTGCTGTTCAAGACATGGGACCAGCGCAGCAAGAGCGCGACCGCTTTGCAGCAGGCATTGCAGCAGAAATGGAATCAGATTGCCGGTGCACGCGTCGCGGCGTTCCAGTTTCCGCCGCTGCCGGGCGCGCAGGGTTTGCCGGTGCAGTTCGTCATCAGCACGACCGAGCCTTTCGAGAATCTCAACGAGGTGTCACAGGCAGTCCTGCAAAAAGCCCGCGCGAGCGGGATGTTTTTCTTCGTCGACAGCGATCTCAAGCTCGACAAGCCGGAGGCCACGCTCGTCGTCGACCGCGACAAGGTCGCCTCGCTCGGGCTTTCGCAGAGCGACGTCGGGCAAGCGCTCGGTTCGGCGCTCGGGGGCGGCTATGTCAACTACTTCTCGATCGCCGGCCGCTCGTACAAGGTGATTCCGCAGGTGTTGCAGACTGACCGACTGAATCCTTCGCAGGTGCTCGATTACTACCTGCGCACGCCGGACGGCAATGTCATTCCGGCTTCGACAATCGCGCATCTCAAACACAATGTCGTGCCGGAATCGATCAACCACTTCCAGCAACTCAACTCGGCGACGATCTCCGGCGTGATCGTGCCAGGCGTGGCACAAGGCGAGGTGCTCGATTTTCTGCGCAAGGCGACCGCGCAAGCCGCGCCAGTGGGGTATTCGGCAGATTACTCGGGGCAATCGCGGCAGTTCGTGCAGGAGTCCGGCGGTTTCGTCATCACGCTGATGTTCGCGACGATCATTGTGTTCCTTGCGCTCGCCGCACAATTCGAAAGTTTCCGTGACCCGATCGTGATTTTGATTTCGGTACCCATGGCGCTCTTCGGTGCGCTCATCTTCATCAACGTCGGCTTGACGACGCTGAACATCTACACGCAAGTCGGGCTCGTCACGCTGATGGGGCTCGTCAGCAAGCACGGCATCCTGATCGTCCAGTTCGCCAACGAGTTGCAGCACGCCGGCAGATCGAAGCGCGAAGCACTGGAAGAAGCGGCGGGCGTGCGGCTGCGCCCGATTCTGATGACGACGGCCGCGATGGTGCTCGGTGTCGTGCCGCTCGTGATCGCTTCGGGCGCGGGCGCGGCGGGCCGCAATGCGATGGGTCTCGTGATCTTCACGGGGCTGTCGATCGGCACCCTCTTCACGTTGTTCGTGGTGCCTGCGATGTATATGTTTCTCGCCGCCGATCATCATCATCAGGAAGCTGGAGCGCCGAAGGTAATTTAACCTTTAGCATGCCGTCGTGGATCGGCATGGAGACGCAGATCGTTAATGGCAATGTATTCTCCTGTTGGCACACAATATTCAATATTCGTCGCGAATAAACTGAATTGTGCCGAGCAGTCGCTGACTGCTTTCAGCGCGCTCCCATTTCCAACATGAATATCCGCATCGATTATCGACGATCCAAACACGGATAAAGGAGTCCGAGAACGGAAAATATCGAAACTAAACTGCCGCGCTGGTAAAGTGCCCGTGATTTTATTGCATCCATAACGCGTTCACCCATCTTGCCGAGCCGCAATGCCGTTCAAGCCAAATCATAGAAGCGCGTGTGCCTCGATCGCGCACCGCACGCGGTATCTTCCGGCCGTCGCTGCCCTGAACTTGTCTTTGCAGGGGTGTACGCTGCGCGGTGCACCGTCGTATGAAATCTTCGGCGCCTATTTTCCGCTCTGGCTGTTGAGCGCGGTAATCGGGCTCGTCGGCGCGCTGATTGCCCACCGGCTATTCGTTTCCACGGGGTGGGCGCAGATCGTTCCGTTTCAGCTCTCCGTCTGCGTGGCCATCGGCCTGACGGTCGCGGTGCTCTTCTGGCTTTCCGGAACGGGACAGCTCTTATGAAAATCGCCGGCTTGCGTAAAGCTTCTGTCAAAGGCCGCGTGATCGCGGGCGTGATCGTCGTAGTTGGTCTCGCGGCGGCCTATTACGGCTACGACCGGACCACCCGCTTCCCGTCGACGGATGACGCGACGATCGATGCCGACGTCGTGCACGTCGCGTCGCCGGTCGGCGGCCGGATCATCAAGCTCGCGGTGCAAGAGAACCAGCGGGTCGCGAAAGGCGACGTGCTCTTCGAGATCGACCCCACTCCGTTCCGTCTCGTGGTGGCGCAGACCCAGGCCGACCTCGAACTGGCCCGCGCGGCGCTCGAGACGCGCCGCCGGACGATTGTCGGCGAGCGCGCGAATGCCGTCATCGCCGGCGACCAGACCGGCAAGGCGGCACACAACTACGAACTGGCGTCGCGCACCGTGCAGCGGCTCACACCACTCGTGGCGAAGGGCTATGTTCCGGTCCAGCAGTTGGATCAGGCACAGGTCGCGCAGCACGACGCCGCGTTGTCGCTGAAACAGGCGCCGGAACAGAAGCGCGCCACCGCGCAGACAATCGGCGACGAGGCGGACGCCATCGCCACGGTGCATGCGCGCGAGGCGGCGCTCGCACTCGCCCAGCACAGCCTCGACGACACCGTCGTGCGCGCGCCGCAGAATGGCTTCGTCACGGGTCTGTCGGTGCTGGCGGGCGAGACGGTCGCGCCGCATCAGTCGATCTTCACGCTCGTTCATGCGGACGAATGGTTCGCCGTCGCCAACTTCCGCGAAGGAGCGCTCGCGCGGATCCAGCCGGGTGATTGCGCGACCGTCTATTCCATGATCGACCGAAGCGAGGCGATTCACGGCAAAGTGGTCGGCATCGGCGCGGGCGTTGCCGATTCGGACCGCATCAATCTGCCGCGCACCTTGCCGATCGTCCAGCAGTCCGTGAACTGGGTGCGGGTCGCGCAGCGCTTCCCCGTGCGTGTGCGTCTCGACGAGCCGGCGGCCCGGCTGGTCCGGATCGGTGCGAGTGCGATAGTCGAGGTCCGGCATGGCGCAGCCTGCCGGTGATCTTGCCCGACCGGGCGCCGCCGATATCCTGAAGCTGCTTGCACCGTATCCGGGGCGAGCGGAGGTGGCGACCCGCATCGCGTTGATCTGCGCGCTGACGGCGTTCGTGACGAGCGCGTACGGCACGCCGGAAGCGGCGATCTCCGCCTATGTCGTGTTCTTCCTGAACCGGCCCGACCGGGTGTTGAGCGTGGTGCTGGGCTCGGCGCTGCTGGTGCTGGTCACGATCGTGGTCGGGCTCGTCATGGTCGTGGCGATGTTCGCGCTCGACGATCCCCTCTGGCGGGTGGCGTGCATCGCCGGGCTTTCGCTGGGGCTGCTGTTCGTGACGTCGGCGAGCAAGCTGCGGCCGGTGGGCGCGATCATCGCGATGATCGTCGGCTTCGCGCTCGACGAGCTCGGCATGGCGCCGTTCGGCGAAGTGGCGACGCGCGCCCTGCTCTACGCCTGGGTGATGGTCGCGATTCCAATCGGCATCTCGATCGGCGTCAATCTGTTAATGGCACCGTCGCCGCGGAAACTGGCAGGCCGCGAGCTGGCGAGGCGCCTGCGGCTCGCCGCCCGCGGCCTGGCCGAGCCCGAGGCAACGGGCAACGCGCTCGGCGCTTGCCTGCGCGAGGGGGATGCGCAGATCGGC
Source organism: Paraburkholderia sp. IW21 (assembly GCF_041321145.1). Taxonomy (NCBI): domain Bacteria; kingdom Pseudomonadati; phylum Pseudomonadota; class Betaproteobacteria; order Burkholderiales; family Burkholderiaceae; genus Paraburkholderia; species Paraburkholderia sp. IW21. Next base: position 294,051 of record NZ_JBGGWA010000006.1, read on the forward strand.
ACGTGGTTGAAGCTCTCGGTCGTCGATGGGTCGTCGGTGCGTGCCGATGTCGCCGCGCTGCGGCAGGCCGTGTCGTCGACGCTTGCGATCCTGGTCGCCGCCGATCTGGCGGTCCGCGAACCGTCGGGGCGGCTGCCGGCATCGTTCGCCGGGCCGATCGCGGACACGCTGGAGCACATGGCCGGGATGCTCGAGGCTGGCGGCTATCCGGTCGACATTGAACTCAATTTGCCCGCCGTGACGGAACTCGCGCCGCTCGCGCGCATGGTCGTCGAGAATCTGCGCGATGCGATCACCCGCTTCGCCGTGGTCGATGCCGAAACCGCGCCGCCGCCCGCCGGCCAGCGCGGCGGCTTCTTCCTCCCGGATGCATTCACGAATCCCGACCACCTCCGCTACGCGCTGAAAACCACCGTGGCGGCGATGTTCTGCTATCTGCTTTATTCGCAAATCAATTGGCCGGGCATCCACACCTGCTTCATCACGGTCTACATGGTGTCGCTCGGCACTACCGCTGAAACCGTCGAGAAGATGACGCTGCGGATCGCCGGGTGTCTCGTGGGCGCGCTGCTGGGTACCGCGGCGATCGTGTTCGTGACGCCGGTGCTGACGTCCGTTGTCGGATTGATGGCGCTCGTGTTGTTCGGGGCATGGCTGTCGGCGTGGGTCGCTTTCGGTTCGCCGCGGATTGCTTATGCGGGCTTTCAGATCGCCTTGGTGTTTTTCATGTGCGTCATGCAGGGCGCGGCGCCCGGCTACGATCTGACGCTCGCGCGGGATCGCACGATCGGGATCCTGATCGGCAACGTGGTCGTCTATCTGGTCTTCACCCGCGTGTGGCCGGCCAGCGTGGCCGCGCGGGTCGACGCCGCGCTCGCCACGCTGCAGCAGCAGTGGGCGCGGCTGGCGGCGCTTGCCCATGCCGGCGCGCGCCGGGCGCAGGCCGCGAGCGCCATGGCTCAGTGCGGCGAGCTGGAACAGGACCTCGCGTTGATGCATTACGAGCCGTCGTGGGTTCGCCCGGAACCGCAGTGGATTGCTGAACGTCGCGGTGCAGTGGCGAGGCTTAGTGCGCTCGAAGGGCCGATGTTCCTGCTCGCCGAACGACACCGCGGCGATGCCGCGATCGAAGGATGGCTTAAGCGGCTCGCGGGCGGGCCGCCGCTACCGCGACCTACGGTCGAAGACGACGCCGCGGTTGCAGGGGTCCCTGATTTGGCCGCCGCGCCGGAGCCGGCTTTGCCGGTCGTGCCCAATGCGACCTTACCGGATGCCGCAGCCAACGACGACATCCGCACCGCGTTGCTGAACCTCGGCGATGCACGCCTCACTCAACTCGAACACGCCACGTCGAACGATGCGGCGAAGGAACTCGCGACTCATGCGCCGGCTTAACCCTCCATTCGCACTGGCGATCCTGGCAGCGGCGGGTTTGGCTGGATGCGCCACGTCGTCGCTGGATATGGCGCCGGACAGCCCCGACCATCCGTGGCAGCCACAGACGGACGCGACAGGCGCCATCGTGCCCGGGCCGGCGGCTTTGGCTACGCCGGCCGCTTCGGCTGGCTCGGCTGGCTCGGCTGGCTCGGCTGGATCGGCGCGCGGCTACACGTTGCCCGCGAATCCCGCGCTCGCCGCCGTGCCCCCTCCACCGGCACTGGAGCAGGCGCATGCATACGGACTACCCGAACTGATCGATCTGGCGGAGTCGACGAATCCGCTGACCCGCATCGCGTGGAACGACGCGCGCAATGTCGCGCTCGCGGCCGGCATCGCGAAGAGCGCCTATCTTCCGCAACTGTCGGCTGCGGCGATGGGGCAGTACGCGGGCGCTCATGGTTCGACGACATCCGTGCTCGGCGATTCGTCGGCCAGTGCAACAGGACATGGCACGACCTCGGTGCTGTCGCTGCAATGGCTGCTGTTCGATTTCGGCGGACGTGCCGCACGTGTCGAGGCCGCGTCGCAGGCATCCGTGATGGCGAACATCGGCTTCACCGCAGTCCACCAGCAGGTGATCTTCGACGTCAGCGTCGCGTTCTACGCATACCAGGCCGCGCGCGCCCGTATCACAACGACTCGGCAAGGCTTCGACAATGCCGACGCGATCCTGGCTGCGGCACAGTCGCGCTACAAGCATGGCATCGGCACCGTGATCGAAGTCGCGCAGGCCAACCAGAATCGGGCGCAGGCGAAGCTCGCGCTCGTCGAGGCGCAAGGCGCCGAAAGCAACAGCTATCTCGCGCTGATCGCCGCGATGGGGATTTCTCCGCTGTCGAAGCCCAGGATCGCGGCGATGCCGGCGCGCACACTGCCGTCGCCGACGAGCGACTCGATCGACCGGATCGTGTCGTCCGCCATCGCCCGACGCCCGGACGTGCTGAGCGCGTATGCGGCCGAGCGGGTCAATCTGGCGAAAGTGAAGGCCGCCGAATCGGACTTCATGCCGAAGGTGTTCGTCTCGGCGACGGGCGTGTACAACACCGGCAGTTCGTCGATTTCGGCGGTTCCGGCCATCGGTCAGCAACTGCCGACGGTCAACCTGAGCGGTGGCCGTTACGGCGGCAGCGTGATCGTCGGCGTCACGATCCCGCTGTATGACGGCGGCTTGCGATCGGCGGTGCTCGCACAGGCCCGCAACGATGCCGACAGCGCGTCGACCCGCCTGACCCGCAGCCGCGAGGAAGCGGTTCGGCAAATTGTCGCGGCGCAGAATTCGCTGCAGACGAGTCTTGCCGCGCACGCCGCGGCAACCGAGTTGCTCGCCGCCGCGCAGACAACCTACGACGCCGCGTTCGATGCCTACCGGCAAGGCGTCGGCTCGGTCACCGACGCGCTGCTTGCGCAGAACCAACTGCTGGCGGCGAAGAACGCGGATGCGGATAGTTATAGCGGTGCGCTGTCGGCTGCGGCGGCGCTCGCGCTTGCGACTGGGTCAGTGGATTCGATACCCATGCAGGACAACTGGTGACGAATGCCTGGAATCCCGAGGTCAGCGATTCCGTGCAGCGCGCTCACCGGTCTTTATCAAACGGTCGCTGAAAGATTTATCGACGCGCTGCCACGCTCAAGCGGCGCGTCGATAGTGGCTTCGGCGCTTCTATGCTCCGCGCGGGTCACTCCCGGTGGATTAGTGCGGCGCGACATCCGGTTGCGGGGCGGTTTCCGCACTGACGCTCGCCGTGTCTTTGGCGGACGGTTGTTTGCGCTGGCTTGCCTTGGTTGTCGGAGCTTGGGCTTGGGCTTGGGCTTCCGCTTGAGCCTCGGCTGCGATCTGTGCGGACTCTTCAAGAAGACGGGTCGCATGCTTTGCGGTCATGCGGCTTTGCGCGACGCCCTTCGCATCCAGCGCGATCACCTGGAACAGTTCGCGGTCGCAGGTGAGCTCCTGCTGATACTGCTCGCCGGTGTGGACGAGTAATTCAAGCAGGGTTTGCTGGTGTCGGCGTTCCTCAAGCGTGATGGCAGGATTCCTACATATTGTGGCCGCAAAAGTGACAAGCGTGTCCAGTTGGTTCAACTGCCGGCTGCAAAGGTCGAATGCCTGCAATGCAAGTTTCTCGTACCGAAGCGCGTCGACAGGTGGACGTGAAGCGGGTTGGGATTGTTTGGCGGCTTTGGCTTGGGTCATGGTGCGATCTCCCTGAAACTTCGTTGGATCGCCCGACACTCGCTTGCAAAGTGGGTGAGCGGGCACGTAGCGGGATTGGAAGACCGGTGTAATGCCAGGCCGGCGAGCCTTGCGGCTCCCCCACCACAGCCCGCCCATTGAATACAACAGACGTGCAGGGGTAGACGCACACCCGCCTGGGCGAGTGTGCGGGCATTACATACAGGCTTCCAAACCTGGCCGCCGGGTGTTTCCCGATGGCTTGGTGATTATAAATCAGAGTGGGTCGGTTGCTTTCACCTGTGCAGGCTAACTGTTTGTTTTGGCCGAATGGATGATGCTGCGTAGGACGCGATGGAAGACTGATGTTCAGCCATTCCTATAGCATGCAAGTGGAATGCAACTTCGACCGGCGTGACAAGTAGCATGTCACCGAGGCATCCGCCGCCACGTGATCTTTCACGACATGACGCGGCCGCCTGCCACATCCAGGGTCACGCCGGTGATCCAGGATGAGGCCATGGACAGCAGGAAGAGAGTCGCAGCGACGACATCTTCTGGATGACCCAGCCGATCCAGCGGAAAAGCGGGGATCATCTGTCGCTCCTGTTCGTCCGAGATGGCCTGTCGGGTTCGCTCAGTGAGGACCGCCGATGGCGAAACGCAGTTGACCCGGATGCCGTGTCGGCCCACCTCATGCGCCAGATGACGTGTGAGCATGATGATCCCGGCCTTGGCGGCGCCATAGCCGGCGGGTGCACCGGCGGCTACCCTGCCGCCTGCAGACGCCATGTTGACAATGCATCCGGAGCCGCGCGCAATCATTGCGGGCAAGAAGCATTTCAAGGTGAAAAATGTGGACGTCAGATTGTTGTCAATGCTTGAGCGCCAGTCCTGTTCTGTGATTTGCTCAAACGGCACCGGCCGACCGGTGCCGCCGCCGGCGAATGCCACGACGAAATCAGGTGGGCCAAGTTCCGCGTCGACGCGTACCCGCATCGCCTCCACCGAAGACAGTTGGGCACAGTTCGCGGACGCAGCAATCGCTTTCCCTCCCGCGGCGCGCACTGCGTGTACGGTTGACAGAATCGCCGTTTCGTCGCGACCGTTGACGGCCACTTTCACGCCGTTCTTCGCAAGTGCCAGGCACGTTGCGGCTCCGATTCCACGTGAGCCGCCGGTAACGACGGCGACCTTTCCCTGAAGATCGGGAAACGTGGGGATGACTGACCGTGGTGTAACCATAGTGGCATGCCTCCTGGTAGTGTTGATCGGACTCTAAAGCGGCTGTAGACTAAAAACAAATCATGTATTTTCGGCCTAGGCATACATATTTTTATGTCTCAGTTGCTCTACCTTCGAAGCTTTCTCAGCGTCTACAGGCACAACTCGATTTCGAAAGCTGCCGACGCACTCCATCTGACTCAACCCGCTGTGTCGCGACACATCAAGGTTCTGGAAAATCACCTGGAGTACAAGCTGTTCGAGCGCCTGCCGCGCGGCCTGGCGCCGACACCGGCTGCCACCGAACTGGAGCGCCAGGTGGGGTCCCACCTGGACGCGTTGCAAAGAGTCGTAGATTCAGCAGGCAGTAAAAACGCATCGCTGGAGGGCATCGTTCATGCAGGATCGACCAGCGGCTTCGCAAAACTGATCTTCTCGGGCCTCGCGACCCTGCCGCAGTATGGAATCCGTCTCGACTTGCGCTCGGCGCCGCCCCCTACCCTGATGAAGGCTCTGGTCGACGGGGAACTGGATTTTGCCGTGACACCGGCACGCATTCCCCACAAGGCGGTTGAATACGATCTCCTGTACGAAGGCTCGTTAATACTGGTTTGTGCGCCACGCTGGCGTGAGCGATTACTCCGGACAGGTGTGCCAGGCGGGGTGCCGCTGATCGAAGTCCAGGGTCCGCTACCCGCGCTGGCCAGCTATTGGCGCGTGACATTCGGGCGGAATCCGGACCTCCCCTCGGTCACCGTCCCGGACTATCAGGCAGCGCTCGACGCTGCCGCTGCAGGAACCGGGCTGTCAGTCGTTCCCGAGTGCTTGTGCAGCGACATGCTGCAAACGGGTCAGCTGATCAGTCGAAATGCCCGAGCGAAGGCTCGAATATCCCTCTATGTAGCTCGCGGCAAAGGGAGTGCTGGAGTCGACCGGGTCAATGTGAGTCGTCAACTTCTTCTCGACGCAGCTCGAAACTGGTAGCTCCGTAGTTGCACGGTCAACTTTCATCGCTGGACCTATGCAATGAGCCGACTGGCTTTCCTTATGCGCCGCTGCCGTACGGCTGCGTGATGATCTCGAGATTGTGGCCGCTCGGATCTTCGAAATACGTGCCTCGACCGCCATCGTTCGTATTGATCTCGCCCTGCCGGCGGTGAAAGGGATCCGCCCAGTAGGGCAATCCGCGGCTTTGTATTCGCGCAAGAATGCAATCGAACTCGGTCTCGCTCACCATAAACGCATAGTGTTCCGGCCGCGTTTGATGATCATCGCTGTAGAAGTCCAGCGTGACACCGTTATCCAGTTGCACGGCAAGGAACGGCCCGAACGGCTTCGGCTCGGGAAGCCCGAGTATTTCTGCGAGAAATGCCGCCGATGCATCCCTGTTCCGTGCGTACACGATAGTGTGATTAAGCGTGATGCTCATGTTCGCTGCTCTCCTTTCGTCACTTGCGTGACAGTGCCTGCGCGGTGCCTGCTCACAGTGCCGGCCGGCATCATCGCCCGACCCGCACGCCGTTCCTCGCGCAACCGCTGAACATTGCGCCAATCAGTGCGGCTGACCGAGGCATGCATCGGCGACGTCGACGATCGGCTCGCTATCGGCGTGGGCTTCAGGAAAGCGATCGACACATTGGATCTGTAGCAGCGTCCACCATGTGCCTGGCGGATCGTGGCCGAGCCACATCACCGTCGCGGCTGCTTTGGTTCGAAGCCTCCATCGCTGCCAGTCGGCGCCCGTTGGTGAAAAATGGCCCTGACTGTCGGTGTATTGGCCAGGGTCCAGATCGTAGCGTTTCAGGTAGGCCGGATTAAGGCGCTCATTGAGCGCAACCTGCCCACCATGAGCGATGCGCGCCCGTTCCCGTGTCTCGTCCTGACTGAAATCGCTCACCGCGCGGCTGACGACCGACAACTCGAACAGCAGCGCTGCGCCAGTTGCCAGACATGTCGCGGCAACGCAGAGCACGAGCACCCAAAGAATCCGCCGTCCTGCTGTCAGTGTGCGTGCCATCAAATCCTCTGGCCTCGCAATGTGATGAAAAGAACTCGTGCCGTTCCAGCGCGGAATTTCAGCAGACGTTTCCGCTCCCCTCTTCAAACGATACAACTTCACGTGCCGGCGGTCCAGACTGCTGCGATGTTCCGGCGCCTCGACACGGCGGCAATATGAACTGAAGTGGCATGCGTCAGGAAACCATGCAATGGTTAGTTGGTTCGGATGGCAGCTTTTCACTCTGCGTGAGGGGAGCAAGACAAGGAGCAGCTATCTTTATGCCGACGATGACCAAACACAGAGAGATTGGCCCGCGAATCAGACCGGTTGAACACGGAGTGTTTTTAAATAACCAACAGGGGATCGCCATGTGTTGGACTAAGGCTCACATGCAGATGCCTCGAATCGCTGGCATGGCAAGGCTGATGCATAAATTTCTTTATAAACAGTGAGTTACGCCTCATCGCGTGCCGGGGACGAGCTTGGCACAGAACGTGATGGTAAGTTAGCGAGCGTAAATTACAACCGCTCAATTACAGTCCAGACGTTGTTATCAAACTACTTTTAGTAGGAGAAGGAAATGAGCACACTGAATATTGTTGACATCCACGAGGAGAAGGAACTGTCTCCTTTCGACATGTCCCGTATTGTTGGCGGACACGATGTAGACAAGGAAAAAGCACTCGTTGAAGCCTACCGTGTTATCAACGAGATAAACGGTTTATTGAATACACCAGACCCAGCCCCCGCCCACGTGTCGATGAAGTTGCCTGGATAATTATCGACCTTTGACAAACGGCGCCGGTAGAAGGCAAGGATACGAGTCCAGAGAAGAGTCTGCCATAAGGGCTGCATTACCGGCCCTTATGTTTTTTGGCCGCCATCAGACACCAGATGGCCGAATCAACCCAACGTTGAATGACCGCTTCCCGGAAGATTGAAGGACCGAAATGGGTCAGGCGGTAACCAGCCCAAAATGAGCCATTCGACATCCCGGTCCACATCGCTGACAATCCTCGAATCCCCACAACTTTATGGCAGGAGCCGCGAGTTACCGCCGGCTTGCGTCTATCCTTGTTTCACCTCTTTGACTATATGCTGCCAGAATATTTCGCATAATTCCGGCAAACCATGCAGATTTTCTGTCCACATTACGTTAGGCGTCTAAACGGAGGCAAACGATGACACACGTTCGCGTTGAGGGCTTCACCATCTCGCTCGACGGATACGGAGCAGGCCCGAATCAAGACATCAACAATCCGCTCGGCGTTGGCGGGACGGAACTGCACCAGTGGCTTGTCCCAACACGCACGTTCCAGCGGGCCTTGTTCGGCAAGGACGGCGGTACGAGCGGGGTTGACGATGATTTCGCCGCCCGTGGCTTTCAGAATGTCGGGGCCTGGATTCTTGGGAGGAACATGTTCGGACCCATTCGTGGGGACTGGCCGGATACCAACTGGAAAGGCTGGTGGGGAGACAATCCACCGTATCACGCTTCAGTCTTCATCTTGACCCGTCATGCTCGCCCCACCATCGAGATGGAAGGCGGCACGACGTTCCACTTCATAACAGGAGGCATTCGCGAGGCGCTCGACCGTGCACGCGAGGCCGCTGCCGGAATGGACGTGCGGATCGGCGGCGGGCCGGACACAATCCGGCAGTATCTTCGTGAGGGCCTTATTGACGAACTGCACATTGCTATCGCGCCGGTCCTGCTCGGCCGGGGAGAATCGCTGTTCGAAGGGGTTGACTTGCGGGCTCTGGGATACGAATGCGTTGAATTCGTAGCGTCGGAGAAGGCCACGCATGTCGTCCTACGGCGCCAAGGGCACCCAGACGCCTGACTACTCGCTGAAGGCCGACGTCCCTGACGGACGCGGTCTTAGCCTGGACGTTGAGTGTCCGCCTCGCTTTGTGGCCGGTGGGCACCGCAAAGCGCCAGCGGCTCTTCACTCGTGCGGCCAGAAAAGAGACCGCCCTGCACGTCCGGTCGGCTATCATGCCTATCCTCTCCGAAGTAGCTCCTTATGATTTCCGTCCGTAATGTCACGCTGCGCCGCGGCGTCAATGTCGTACTCGACCGCGCATCCGTCACCTTCACTCCCGGCGAAAAGATTGGCCTTGTCGGCCGCAATGGCGCCGGCAAGTCATCCTTCTTCGGCCTTCTCAACGGCACGCTGCACGAAGACGGCGGCGAGTTCTCTATTCCCGCTGCATGGAAGATGGGCCAGGTCGCGCAGGAGATGCCGGAGACCGAGCAGAGTGCGACCGAGTTCGTCATCGAGGGTGACACCGTACTGCTGGCCGCGCAGGCTGAAGTAGCCGCCGCTGAGGCCAGCGACGATGGCATGCGCATGGCGCACGCCTACATGGCCCTGCACGACGCCGGTGCACATGATGCCCCCGCACGTGCCCAAGCGCTGATCCTGGGCCTTGGCTTCAGTGCTGCGCAGCTCAGCCAGCCGGTCAACAGTTTCTCCGGCGGCTGGCGCATGCGACTGCAACTGGCGCGCGCGCTCATGTGCCCGTCCGACTTGCTGTTGCTCGACGAGCCGACCAATCACCTCGACCTCGACGCGCTGGTCTGGCTGGAAGCGTGGCTCAAGCGCTATCAAGGAACCATGGTAGTGATCAGCCACGACCGCGAATTCCTCGACGCGGTGACGCAGGTGACGGTGCACGTCGACAACGCCAAGCTCGTGCGTTATGGCGGCAACTACAGCAAGTTCGAAGACATGCGCGCGGAGCAACTGGTGTTGCAGCAGGCCGCGATGGCCAGGCAGGTGGACAAGATCGCCCACCTGCAGAAATTCATCGACCGTTTCAAGGCCAAGGCCTCGAAGGCGAAGCAGGCGCAGAGCCGGGTCAAGGCGCTCGAACGCATGGAGAAGATCGCACCAGTGCTCGCCGACGCAGAGTTCAACTTCGAGTTCAAGGAGCCGCTCAACGTCCCGAACCCGCTGTTGTCGATGCTGGACGCGAGCTTCGGCTACGCGGCGCCGACCGGCGCACCGCCGGGCACGCCGCCGACGGTCATCGTGCGGGGCATCAACCGATCCGTGCTGGCCGGGCAGCGCATCGGCATTCTCGGTGCCAACGGCCAAGGCAAGTCCACTCTGGTGAAGACGGTGGCGCACGAGCTGGCGCCGATTGCCGGCGAAATCAGCGAAGGCAAAGGCCTGAACATCGGCTACTTCGCACAGCAGGAACTCGACGTGCTGCGTCCTCTCGACACGCCGATGGAACACATGATCCGCCTTGCCAAGGACACGCCGGCGCACATGCGTGCTCCCGGCCAGAGTGGCACCGAACAATCGCTTCGCACCTTCCTCGGCACCTTCAACTTCAGTGGCGACATGGTCCATCAGGCGGTCAGCACGATGAGCGGCGGCGAAAAGGCGCGGCTCGTGTTGTGCATGATCGTGTGGCAGCGCCCCAACCTGCTGCTGCTCGACGAGCCTACCAACCACCTCGACCTGGCCACACGCGAAGCGCTAGGCATGGCACTCAACGAATTCGAAGGCACGGTGATGCTGGTCAGTCACGACCGGTCCCTGCTGCGCGCGGTGTGTGACGAGTTCTGGCTCGTCACCAAGGGTGGCGTCGAGCCCTTCGACGGCGATCTGGACGATTACCAGCAGTTCCTGCGCGACGAAGCCCGTCGCCTGCGCGAGCAGGCTGCCGGGGAACAGAAGGTCATCGCCTGAGTTAAAGGTCGGCTATGAGGCGACTTGCCTTGGTCGGACGGTCACTACGATTGCGCATCAGAGGCCAAGTTTGCGTTCGCTCATCCACTTCACGATCGCCGGATCGCGATGGGAGAAGAAGCTGCTTTTGCCAGTCTCCAGCGTTGCGACTGCCTGCATGTCTCCCTCGGGCAGCTCGAAGTCGAAGACAGCCAGGTTTTCCAGCATCCGCTCCTTCCGCACAGACTTCGCGAGAGCGACGATGCCGCGTTGAACCAGCCATCGCAGCACCACTTGCCCCACGGTCTTGCCGTGGCGCTGCGCAATCGCCACCAGTTGTTCGTTCTCGAACAGGTTGTTCCGCCCTTCGGCGAAGGGCGCCCAAGCCTCCGCCTGCACGCCAGGCTCGCGCATGAACTCGACGCTTTCGGCTTGCTGGTGAAAGGGATTGACCTCGATCTGATTGACGGCCGGGGTGACCTCGTTGAAAGCCGTGATGTCCATGAGACGGTCTGGCTGGAAGTTGCTCAGTCCGATCGCACGCAGCTTGCCAGCGCGATGCGCCTCCTCCATCGCCCGCCACGCGCCGTGAACGTCCGAGAACGGCTGGTGGATCAGGAACAGATCGAGGTAGTCGAGGTCTAGCCGCTTCAGCGACTTGTCGATGGCCACTTGAGCACGTTCATAGCCAGCGTCCTCGACCCACAGCTTGCTGGTGACGAAAAGCTGGTCGCGGGGTACTCCACAACGCTTGATGCCACGGCCGGTTGCCTCCTCGTTCTTATAGGACGCGGCGGTGTCGATGAGGCGATAGCCCGCCTGCACAGCGTCCACGACACAGCGTTCGCACTCCGCCTCGTCGGCGATCTGGAAGACGCCGTAGCCGAGGATCGGCATCTTCATCCCATTGTTCAGGGTTACGTGTTGCATGGTCTGTCCTTGGTGTTGAAAGTCGTTGGCGGTATCCAAGATGCGCTCTTTGCAGTAGATGACGAGGGTTATAGTCCAATGTCCATTACTTTAGGCTTTCCAGTTTCAAGCCACTAGCCGATTGCGACTTGCACCAGTATCAAGCTTGGGTTGATACTGGGCAGCCCGCGCGACGCTTCGGTCCGCGCTTAAGCAAAAGAATTGATCATGCCCATCAACGACTTCAAGGCCATCGCGACATTCGCCAAAGCAGTGGAACTCGGCAGCATCCGGCAGGCTGCGCTGGCCCAAGGCGTCACGCCCCAGGCGGCCAGTCAGGCCATCGCACAGCTGGAATCATCAGACCGATGATGGGGTTCAAGGATTTCGATGCAGGCGCGCGCGTGGCTGGTTGCGCGGTCACTGGCGCGTTTGCTGTTGATGCAATTGGGGCTGGCGCTGCTGGCAGTGCTGCTCATCGGTGTCTCATGATACAGCTTGCCGGCGCGGCGCAATCAGGCGGTGACCGTTAGAATTGCGGCTTTAGCCCGGAATACGCGAATGTCTTTTGCCTCGCTTGGCCTGATCGATCCCTTGCTGCGTAATGTGCAGGACCTCAATTACCAGACACCTACGCCGGTGCAGGCCAAGGCGATTCCTGCTGTGCTCAGTGGCAAGGACGTCATGGCCGCGGCACAGACCGGCACTGGCAAAACGGCGGGTTTTGCGCTGCCGCTGTTGCAACGGCTGGTGCAACACGGCCCGGCGGTGTCCAGCAACCGCGCGCGTGTTCTGGTGCTGGTGCCCACGCGTGAACTGGCCGAACAAGTGCTGCAAAGCTTTATCGATTACGGCAAAGGCCTCGACTTACGATTTCTGGCCGCCTACGGCGGTGTGAGTATTAACCCGCAGATGATGACGTTGCGCAAAGGCGTGGATGTGCTCGTCGCCACGCCGGGCCGTTTGCTCGATCTCAATCGCCAGAACGCAGTGCAGTTTGATCAAGTACAAACGCTGGTGCTGGATGAAGCCGACCGCATGCTGGATCTGGGCTTTGCGCGCGAACTCAACGCCGTCTTTGCTGCCTTGCCCGCTCAGCGCCAGACCCTGCTGTTCTCTGCCACGTTTACCGATGATATCCGCGCCATGGCGGCGGGCATTCTGCGCGGCCCGGTCAATATCAGCGTCAGCCCACCCAATTCCACGGTCAGCAAGATCAAGCAGTGGGTGGTGCCGGTGGATAAAAAGAACAAGCCTGACCTCTTCATGCACCTTGTGGCTGAGAACAACTGGCAGCACGCGCTGGTGTTCGTCAAAACCCGCAATGGCGTGGATTACCTGGCGGCCATGCTGGATGAAGCGGGCTATGCGGTCGACACCATCCACGGCGACAAACCGCAACCCGCGCGCCTGCGTGCGCTGGAGCGCTTCAAGACGGGCCAAGTACATATGCTGGTAGCCACCGACGTAGCTGCGCGCGGGCTGGATATCGACGACCTGCCGCTGGTGATCAACGTTGATCTGCCGATCGTGGCGCAAGACTATGTGCACCGTATTGGCCGTACCGGCCGCGCGGGCGCCAGCGGCGTGGCGGTGTCCCTTGTGTGTGCCGATGAAGCGCCGCAACTGGCCGCGATTGAAGCGCTGATCCGGCAAACGCTGCCCCGTGAAGAAGAGCCGGGTTTTGAAGCCGAACACCGCGTGCCGCAAACTAGCGCGACGGGCCAGATCATCAAGAAACCCAAAAAGCCCAAGAAGCCGAAAGTGCCGTAAGCTGCGCGCGACACATGCAAGTCAGCCCGCGCCGACGACGGCAATGTCGGCGGCGCGGGCGGGCGAAGCCGTGCGCGTGATTCACGCTTTCGGTTTAATGTTCTGGTTGACTCGGAATAGGTTATTGGGATCGTACTTTGCCTTGATCGAGGCAAGGCGCTTGTAGTTGTCGCCGTAGCTTAGTTCGACGCGGTTCTCGGCCTCGTCGGCGTCCATGAAGTTGACGTAAACGCCTTCCAGATTGAACGGATGGATGGCCTCCCAGTAGGCACGCCCCCAGGTCTTAAGCGCCTCGGCGTCCTTGGGATCGGCGCTGATCGCGGCAATTACCATCGAAAAAGACGCGTCCCGCGCGCTCCACGGCGTGGCGTCCTTGGGAACCCGCCGAACGGCACCGTCTATGGGGTAAAGGTGCATCAGGCAGAAGGGGGTCGGTGCCTTGAGCGCGTTAGCGATGTGCACGTCGATCGCCTCGTCAGGCAGCGCCTTGACAAAGTCGCCCTTCCAGTACCACTGCAAGCCTTTAGGGAAGAACGGGTCGAACAGACTGTTGATGGCAGTCCACGGCATCTCGCCCATCCAGTTGAACAGCGGGGCGGGCAGTTTCTCGAGCAGCGATGCCATGAGCTTCTGACCCTCTGCGATCGGCCCGTTGAAAGCACCGATCAGCGCACAGGCGCGTGTGTTCCAGTGCTCCTTAGGGAAGGGATCGGTTGGAGGCACGGTTTTGAGGCCGACAAATAGGCCAAGCTCTTCGGGGGCGTTTGGGATGAAGTCGCGGTACGTTGCCATAACTTGCCTCGCGTCCTTGGCGTCCCAGAAAATCGGACCAGCGAACACCATTTTGGCTTGGTGGGCCTGAAATAGAAAGCTCGTTACCACGCCGAAGTTACCGCCGCCACCGCGCACCGCCCAGAAGAGGTCAACGTGCTTGTCCTTGCTAGCGGTGACGAAAGAGCCGTCGGCCAGCACTACATCCACCTCGAGCAAATTGTCGACCGTGAGGCCGTGCTTGCGTGTCAAATAGCCGGTTCCTCCGCCCAAGGTCAGACCTGCGACGCCCGTGCTGCCGACGATGCCAAGCGGTACGGCGAGGCCAAAGGCGTGGGTCGCGTGATCGAGATCCGCTGCAGTGCAGCCTGGATCGACGCGCACAGTGCGGCTCGCCGGATCGACGCGCACGCCGCGCATCTCCGACAGGTCGATGACCAGCCCGCCGTCGCAACTGCCCAAACCGGGGCCGTTGTGTCCGCCTCCGCGGATGGCGAGAAGCAGCTCGTTATCGCGCGCGTAGTTGACCGCCGCTATGACATCGGCAGCGTCGGTGCAGCGAGCGATCACCTTGGGCCGCTTGTCGATCATGCCGTTGTACAGCGCTCGCGCCTCGTCGTAGCCCTTGTCTGACGGATCGATCAGCCTTCCGCGAAATTCCTGAATCGCAAATTCGCTCATGACGCTGCCTCCTTGAAGAGTAAATCCATCGCGCGCCCGCGCGACGACGATGCCGTACCCAGAAGCCTCGCGCCGACCCGTTGACAGAACGACATCGGACGCTTGGCATCAAGCGGCATTTACGCACCTATCTGGTAGCCGTTCGCAAGCCTTAGCCTTGTAACTCACTTGATGAAAAGCATAGTGCTCCGACGCAATTGCCGGAAGGAACTTCCGATTGACGATGCTGACAGTAAGACGAGCGAGCAATCAGTCGAATGAAACCCGACCCATCGTCGGCCGCTCTTTGACCCAGAAGAAAAAAGGGGCGCGTCCAATCGGAGACTCACCGGCCAGACGGTTTTGAAGCGTCCGACGCAGCCTCAAGGGAGACTTCTACCGGGAATGGTTGCGCCGCAAGCGCGTGCCCAAGGCGAACGTGGCACAGATCGTAATTAGTAGCTTAGCGAGCGTAAATTACAACCGCTCAGCCACAGTCCAGCCGTCGACGGGTAGCGCCTGCGGCTACGCTCCGGGCCGTGGATGCGCTGTCAGGATATCCGGGAGTGATCTCATATGAATTTCAATCTGGCTGGCGCCGTATACATGCACAGCCTGACCTCGCCCGACGCCCTCGCGGCAGCGTGCGATGGCGCTGCTCTCACGTAGGCCCAGTTCGTGACTGACTCCGCCCGGCGTCGCGCAGAACCAGCCAGCGTGCTACTCAAATGTGATGAGACTTTCCGGCGAAGGCGGCAGCGGCGCTACGCTGACCTTTGAAAACCCCGCCGCGCTGCCCATTTCCTCGAATTCGCGCACAGTGTACGCATCACCTCGTGGTGTGGACGCAAGCATCACGAAGGAGAACGCAGCGGCGAACGGTGGCGACACGCGATCCTCATCAGGAACGAAATCCACCGCGAGTACTCGCCCTCCGGGGCTGAGGCTCCTGCGTACCTTCGAGAGCAGTTCTACGCAGGTTGGCCGATCGAAGTGGTGCAGGAAATTCGTGATCAGCGCGAGATCGAAATCCGTTCCCCATTCGACGTCAAACGCGCTGCCCGCGATCGTGCGATGGCGCGCACTCACACCGGCCGCCGCAGCATTTTCCTTCGCGACCTCCAATACCGCCTGCCAGTCGGTCGCCACGACTTCTGCGCCGGGGACGGCCTTGGCGATCGCGATTCCGAATACCCCGTGCCCGGCGGCAATATCGAGCACGCGCTTCGGTGCTTGCGGCCATGTGCCCACTTGTTGAGCGATGTTCTGAGCGGTTGGCGCCACAAAAGGCACCATCGCGCGCGCGAATTTCACCCAGACGGGGTGGTCGGGTGCCATGTTGCCCAGCCCCACGGATCCGCCGTTGCGAACGAACGCAACCGGATCGTCCAGCCAGAGTGCCATCATTTCGGGGGCCGCTAGAAAATCGACGATGCTTCCTATCCAGGCCGGCGAGGAGGTCGTCAGGAACGCGGAAGTCGAGGGTGTCAATCGATAGCATCCCGCCTCTTTCTGCAGAAACCCCTGCACGGTCAGGTAATCGCACAGCATGCGTATCCCGCGCTCGGAGGCCTGCACGCGGCTCGATATGCGCGAGAGCTCGCCATTCTCATTCTCGATCGCGGTGAATAGATCGAGCGCAACTGCGGCTTTCACCGCAGCGGTCTTCTGATATCCGCTTACGGCATCTAGGAAAGCTTGCGGAGAGATGTCATCCATGATCAAAGTCCTTTCGCGAAATATCCTGCGAGCAGAATTCAGACCGCGTCTTTTCCGGCGAAAGATCGTGGATCGGCGCGCGGCTCTTCCACCTGAGCAGGCTGACTAGGGGGCGGTTATCTATGATAGGCCGATAGCCGCCCAATCGCTTCAAGCGTAGGGCCTCTGGTCGCGGCAGATCGCAAGCGGGAGCGATTTTCGAAGTGCGCCGGGTCCGGGTCGACATCAGCCATATATGCCACTTCTGACGTGGGACGCACGGGCAGAAAGTTCCGAGTAGATGAACCGGCATTCGGAAATTCTGAAGTGATTCGCCATTTGATTGAGCGGAACGAACTTGGTGCCGTGACGCTGCCAAAGCCCGTCAGGGCTTCCGGAACCCCCGTGGGTAACCCGCCCATGCCGCTACCGCCAACCCCGCATCGACCGGGCAGGGTAACGGAACGCTTCGACCTCGATTACGTCCGAGGGCTGGCCCGGAATCTGCGCAGCCTTGGGGGGGCCGCAGTCTCGCGCGGCCCATTCACTCACAATCGAGGAATCTCCATGACCGATCCCCGCAACATCGCGCACGATAAGAAAGTGCAGCAGGAAAAGAAACATCACGGCGAAGGCATCGCGCCCGACGCCGAACATGCTCCGCAGCCGGGAAAGAAGCCGCACATCAAGCATGAAGAAACGAAGGACGAAACCTCACCCACTGACGAAGCCGGCAGCTAGGCTTCGCGCCCGGGCATGTCCCGGGACCTACAGGAGTACATCGCATGACCAAGGAAATTCGCTCCGCCAAGGAGATCCAGCAGGCGATCAACACGAAGCTCGAAGCGGCCGGACTTGGCCCGACCTATCGCGTCGGCTTGCCCGCGCGGCTCGTCCCGGCCGCCCCCGATGGTCACAACTGGCATTTCATCGATGTCTTAACGGGCGGCGTGGACGAGATCACTACGGTGACCGCCGTGCTCTCCGACGCACGTCGCCAATACGTCATGGACGACGATTAAGCGCGCCGCCAATGCAGCGAACGCATCCCAGCCAGTGTTCGGGTGCCTGGCTCCTCGCCTTTCGTCGATTTGTGCCGAAGCTTCGGGTAGCGCTGATCACTGTCAGGCAGTGACCGGCCCGTATCCGGCGGCAACAGCAATACGAAACAAAAATCAGCATCAGCGCGTGCCTTAGAAAAGACGCGACTATTAATTTTTTCTGTCACCCAAGACAATTCTGTGGATATTGGCCGGATACACCCAGTCGTGAGCTTGTTGCTCGATGAGATCCATAAATGCGGGGGGACCACTGCAGTAGATCTGAGTGTTCGCATGTGCCGGGCTCATCGCGTGAGAAGTTGTTTGCGCTAATCGGTCAGCATCCAAACCAAAATGGTGATGGACCCCGCCTTCGCTTTTAAGCGCGTCAAGTTCTTCGCGAAAGACTGCACGTTCCGGTGATCGGGCGAAGTTGTGCAGTTCGAACACTTGACCCGCCGAGGCAAGTCGATTCGCGATTCCGGCGATCGATGCCGCGCCGACACCTCCAGCAAAAAGTATCGATCGTGCGCAACCGTCTAAAATAACTGTAGGACTCCGTGGCGCTCCGACAAACGCTTCGTCTCCTTGACTCAACGAAATGTCAGCTGTTTTTGTGTTCGTGTCGCCATCATCCTGTCTCACGGCGATTACATATGCACGTGGCCGAGGCGTAAAACAGCACAGGGGATAAATTCTCTCCTTATAGACGACGTTGTCGAGAACAACTGTGACGCAAGCCCCATCGTCAAACGACGGAAGCTCCAATCGGGACCTGGTTTGAAGTTCAACGGCATGGTAATTCTCAGCAAGTTGCCATTTCCGAGTAACGATAACTGAGAGGAGGTTGTCGTGCATGTCTTCTCCAACGGGACCTTCGTCTTCCGAAATCGGAAGTTCGTCGGTGTACGGATTGCATGAGATGGCCGGTCCACGAAACGGTTGGAAGGACGGCTGAATGTCAGATTCAGGTTAGGGCGGAAGATATTCACCAGCAAGGCGTTCAGCGCGAATACCACTTATATAACTACGCTGATAGTCCTCTGCGGCACTCGGGTTAACACTCGTGAGAATTATCTCTGTCACGAATCCGTCGAAGGGGTGGCCGTTGGCTCAGTGCGCGCGCGAGCTGATGAAATCTTCCTGGTCCGTGCCGACAGATGCACCGGCATAGCACTTGGGACCATCGTGAAGGCAGTGACCTCTCGATCAGGGTCGAACTGCAAGGGATTCAGAAAATTGCGTGCGTCGAGCGTGGCGGGCCGATTCAGGAAAAAACATTTTCGTGCCAGCCGGTAGCATGATGTCGGCGAGTCACATGTTTCCCAATGGCTCAAACGTATTCACTGCGAAGCCACGCTATCGAATTCGCTGTCGTGTCTTCGCCTGCAAGCAATAGCGTCAGTACATTTGCAGCGACCTGGTCGTGGGTTATATCGGATGCTGGCGCATCGCGCATGACCAGCATCGCTTCAAGGAGATGACGTGGCGACTCCGACGGTTCATCGCGCATTCGTTCACGTGCCCGGCTCATCATATTTCGCACGTATCGATGAACTTCGATCAGAGAGCGGTCGAGTTCGCGGTCCCGAGGGAGTTTCACATATCGCCAGTATGGAAAAGGCGCGTTGATACGCTTCATCAACATCGGAAAGATGAGCGCGAGATGCTCCTGTATGACACCACGGTTTTTTTCAAGCGCTCTCGGATCTTCGCCAAAAGCAAGAGCACTGGTGACATCCACCGTGTAGCGCTTGAGATCGTCAGTCATCTCGACTACCTTTCCGTGCGCCGCTGCGCATTGCCAACGTAGATAAAACCTCTCCGTGATGGCCTTAAGACTGGGATAAAACGCTTTGATATGCGGGATGGACACCGAATGCATATCAGCTTTCGTTAAGGCGCCCACGCTGCGCCCTCGGCAGAAAAGAGCCGTTAGAGCCGATCTCCTCCAGAACCGACTCTATCGATGCATAGCGGCGATACCGGTGCGGACGCTCGCGCATAATGGTTTGGCATAGCTCTGGATCTGTCCACACCGTCACCGGCATTCAAAAGAACCAACGGCTGCACCGGCAAGGCGAAACTCCGAGGAGACGATCATGGCGCGAATCGAAGCGAAGTTGGCGGAAATGGGCTTGACGTTGCCTCAGCCGCTACAGATTCCGGCAAACATACGCATGTCCTTGCCCTTTGCATGGGTCCGTGTACGAGGCGCACGAGCTTTCGTTTCAGGACACGTTCCGCTAAACGTCGACGGGACAATTGCGCAACCGGTCGGCAGAGTTGGCGCTGAAATTTCAGTGGACGAAGGCTACGCAGCGGCACGCCTTGTGGCGCTCGCGCAGTTGGCGAGCCTGCAGAAAGAGCTTGGAGACCTGGATCGCATTACCGCATGGCTGCGCGTCTTCGCGATGGTGAATGTCGCGCCCGGCTTCGATCAGATGCCAAAGATCGCGAATGGCTTCTCTGATCTTATTCTTGAAGTATTTGGACCCGACATTGGCACGCATTCTCGCTCGGCAGTCGGCGTGGCGCTTCCTCTAAACGTGCCAGTCGAGTGCGAGGCCGAACTCGAGATCGACGGCGGGGAGCGCAGCCTCGTGTGAAATCCGAGTGGCCGCTCTACCGTGGCAGAGACATGCGACGCTTAGGGCAGAGACCGTTAAGGGTTATTCGATGCCTGCATCGAATAACCCTTAACGGCTACGGCCAGTTGCACCAAATGGCGGTGCGGTGGCGGTCCCTTTGACAGCCTCCTTCCGATTTTTCCGCCGCAGGTTTCGACCCGGCGCCTCCCGTTGCGCGCTCGTCGGCAAGCGGAAAGTTCTCAACTTCGAACGCCGACGGCAGCACGTGATCGCAGAACTGCTCGCGCAGCTTCAGTTTGTGCAACTTGCCAACGGCCGTATGCGGCAATTCGTTGACGAAGACAACGTCATCTGGCATCCACCACTTCGCGACCTTGCCCTCGTAGAACGCGAGCAGTTCGTCGCGCGTGACCTCCGCGTCCTTGCGTTTGACGACGACGAGCAGCGGCCGCTGCAGCCACTTCGGATGGGCGCAGGCGATGCAGGCCGCCTCTGCGACGGCCGGATGCGCGATCGCGATGTTCTCGATTTCGATCGAACTGATCCACTCGCCTCCGGACTTGATCACATCCTTGCTGCGGTCGGTGATGCGCATGAAACCGTCCGGGTCGATCGTGGCCACGTCGCCAGTCGGAAACCAGCCGTCGACGAGCGGCGAGTCATCCTTCTGGAAATACCGCTTGATCACCCACGGACCGCGCGTGTGCAGTTCCCCGAACGCGACGCCGTCCCACGGCAGATCGCGCCCATCGTCGCCGACGATCTTCATGTCCACGCCGTAGATCACGTGCCCCTGTTTTTCGCGCAGCCTGCGCTGCTCTTCCGGCGGCCGCTGTGATTGTTCCCAGTTGAGTTTTGCGAGCGTGCCGAGCGGTGACATCTCGGTCATGCCCCATCCGTGAATGGCTTCGACGCCGTATTCCTCGAAGGTGCGCAGCATCGCCGGCGGACACGCGGACCCGCCGATCACCGCGCGTTGCAGTGACGACAACCGCACGCCCGCTTCCTTCATGTAGTTGAGCAGGCCAAGCCAGACGGTTGGCACGCCGGCGGAATACGTGACGCGCTCCGCCTGCATCAGTTCGAACAGGGATTTTCCGTCGAGATCCTTGCCCGGCAGGACGAGTTTCGCGCCCGTGAGCGGCGCGGCATGCGGCATGCCCCATGCATTCGCATGAAACATTGGCACGACGGGCAACACCGAGTCACGCGCCGATAGACACATCGCATCCGGCAGCGAACCGGCGTACGCATGCAGCACCGTCGAGCGATGCGAATACAGCGCGCCCTTTGGATTGCCTGTCGTGCCCGAGGTGTAACAAAGGTACGATGCCTGGCGCTCGTCGAGAAGTGGCCAGTCGAATGCGCCGCCGTGCGGTTTGAGCAACGTCTCGTAGCTGATGAGCGGTGTGGGCGTCTGTATCGCCGGCAGATGCGCGTCGTCGGCAAGCGCAATCCACCCACGCACCTTCGGGCAGAGGGGCGCAAGGCAATCGATCAGCTGCGCGAACGTCGTATCGAACAGCACGTAGCTGTCATCGGCGTCGTTGATGATCCATGCGATCTGCTCGGGGAAGAGCCGGGGGTTGATGGTATGGCAGACGGCCCCGAAGCCCGTGGTGCCGTAATAGGCTTCCAGATGGCGGTAACCGTTCCATGCCAGCGTGCCGATCCGTTCGCCCGGCTGCACATTCAGCGCGATAAGCGCCTGCGCCAGTTGCTTCGCGCGCTTTTCGCAGTCGCGATACGTGTAGCGATGCACGTCACCTTCGATGCGCTTTGACACGATCTCGGTCGTGCCGAAGTGACGTGACGCATGGGCCAGCAGTGAGGAAACCGTCAGCGGCACGTCCATCATCTGTCCGAGCAGCGGTGTCGTCATAGCCGAGTCTCCCTAATATTGTCGCGAACTCGGAATCGCGTAAGAGTGCTAGGAATATCGGACATGGCACCCACCCGGCAGCCGTGCCTTCCGGCTATTCAACATAGTTGAGGCCTGCGAGTGTTGCAAATAGATAAGATGGATATTGCTAATTTCTCGCGTCTGTAGCACCCGCAATCCGCGCACGGAGACTAGCCACGTGCATGTCAGACCGCAGTCGGCCAACAGGAAACGTTGGCCTCGACACTCACGAAGACGTTTGAATGGCGGCTCAACCCTTAACAACGGTCATTCCTGGACCGGTGCCGTCGGTTGCCTGTTCATGAAGGCAAGCCTGATTGCCGTTGTTTCAGTCAAGCCTCACGCGCTCCACAAGAAAATCCAGAAACGCGCGAACACGTAAAGGTAGATAGCCGCCCTGTCCAACGAAAACCGCGTGGATTTCCTCCATGTCGCCGGGGTTGAAGTCTTCCAGCACGGCAACAAGGCGACCATCCGCAATGTCGTCCCGCACCTGGAATGCAGCCAGGCGGGCCAGACCCAGTCCCGCCATTGCCAGGCCGCGCAATGCTTCGCCATTGCTGGCCTGCGCGTTGCCTGTGATGGGGACGGTCGTATGAACGTCGCCATCCTGCAGCGGCCAGCCTTGCTGCGCGCGGACATAGTTCGCACCCAGCAGGTTGTGTTGGTCTAACGCTTTTGGAGTAAGTGGGACTCCGTGGCGCGCCAGGTAAGCGGGTGCGCCCACGATCACCATGCGAGTCTCGCCGAGCTTGCGTGCCACCAGGGTCGAGCTCTTGAGTGGACCCGCCCGCACGGCAACATCGGTACGTTGTTCCAGGAGGTCCACCACCTCGTCGGTGAGCACGATGTCCAGCGCAACATCAGGATGGCACGCCAGAAATTCAGGAGCCAACGGCAGCAGGAAATGATGGCCGAACGGCACATTGGCGTTGACGCGGAGGCGGCCTCTCGGCGTGCCGTGGATGCTTGCACACCGCTCTGCCTCATCGAGGTCGGCCAGGACGCGCGTACCGCGCTCGTAGAAGACGCACCCTTCCGGTGTGAGCTGGAGCTTGCGTGTCGATCGATTGATCAGCCGGGTGCCAAGACGCTGTTCCAGCCGCGATACCAGCTTGCTGACTGCTGATGGCGTCATGCTGAATTCGCGTGCGGCCACCGAGAAGCCGCCTAATTCGACTGCCCGCACGAACACCTCAAGCTCGCCTGAGCGGTTGACTTCCAGTCTGGTCATGATGAGTTCAATTCATAGGTGTTTGTAGTTCAGTCAGTCTAGTCCATATACCGCTTTGTATTCAAAATCTGGCAGATATTGGCCAACGAATTCACAAGTATGGATATCTCCTCTTTTGCTATCTCCTCCGGTCCTCTCGCACGCACTAATCGGCTATCGCGTCTGACATCAACCCTGCTGGTGACTTCGCTCGTGGTCGGCGCATCTGCTGCCGGAGGACAGACCGTGCAGCCGTCTCCCCCCGCGAACTGGGTGGCAAGCTGGGCCGCCAGCCCCCAACCGACCTGGGGCGCAGATTTCCCATTCCCGACGAACATCCCTGCTCTTTTGCGCAATCAGACTGTCAGGCAGGTAGCGCGTATCAGTCTCGGAGGCACTCGCTTGCGGCTGGTGTTCTCGAATGCCTATGGCCAGAAGCCGCTGGTCGTCGGCCGCGCATCGGTGGCATTGAGCGGCCGAGGGCCGGGAATCCAAACACAATCCCTGCGGACAGTGACGTTTGGCGGCCGAACCTCGGCGACGATTCCCGCTGGTGCTCCGCTGCTAAGCGATCCGATCGACCTTGCGGTTCCAGCCATGGCGCATGTGACAGTCAGTGTTTACCTGCCGGCCAGCACGCCGACGACGACGTTTCACTGGGATAGCCGGCAAACGGCCTGGATCGCCGCAGGTGATCAGACCGCAGCCGCAACCATCGATGCAAGAAAAACCTCGACCGAGACCATCACGACCCGCACGCTGCTGACAGGCATCGAAGTAGAAGCCGATCAACCGGCGCCCCAGGCGGTGGCGGTGATCGGTGATTCCATTACCGACGGTAACGGCGCATCTGTTGATGCCGATTCTCGTTGGCCGGACTTCCTCGCGGCCAGATTTGACCCGCTCGGCGTCGCAGTGATTAACGCCGGCATCTCAGGTGCCCGGCTGCTCTCCGACAAGATGGGGGCCAATGCGCTGGCCCGTTTCCAGCGCGATGTACTCGACCAACCGGGCGTTCGTACAGCCATCGTCCTGCTGGGTATCAACGATATCAGCTGGCCAGGTACGGCCTTCGATCCCAAAGGACAGCCCGCGTCGCTGGATTCACTGGGGAACGGCTTTCGCCAGCTCATCGCGCAGGCTCACCGCCGGGGCGTCCGCATCATCGGAGTCACCCTGACGCCATTTCGCGGCGCTTTGCACGGTACACCGTTGGACAACTATTTCAATGCCGATAAGGACGCCTTGCGCCGGAGCCTGAACACATGGATACGTGAGAGCGGAGCCTTTGACGCTGTGCTGGATTTTGACCTTTTGGCGAAAGACAGAGAGGACCCGTCACGATTGAATCCCGCGTTTGACTCGGGGGACCACCTGCACCCTGGCGATGCAGGAAACCGTCTCCTGGCGAATGCTATTCCGCTTGATGTGTTGTTGCCGGAAATAGGCAAATCGGCGGCGGATCTGTCCAAAACTACCGTCAAGGGGTATTGAGATCATGCTGTTCACGATCGGCGGCCGGCGTTGGCGAGATGATCGAACATCCGGCGCCACGTGCGTTGTCCGAAGCCGGGATCACGGGCACCCGGGACGCCGTGCGGCGCGCAGCGCCGGACGGCGTCCCGTGCACATGCTCGCTCAATCCCCACCGCCATAGAGCTCATTCAGGCGATCCAGTGTGCCGTCCTTCTGGGCACGCAACAATTCCTGATAGACCTCCGCGCGTGTCTTGCCGAGGTGCGCACCGCTTTCACTGCCGCCAACGGATGTGCCGCCCACGGCGTCCGACGTCATCGTGGCGTTGCCGTCGGATGCCATTCTGGATGTATCAGCGTTGTCGCCCGCATGGGCGAGCGTGGCACACAACGCCAATGCGGCAATAGGGATCAAAGTCAGAGTCTTCATCGTATTCTCCAGCATGGTGCGTGGACATAACCCAGCGCTGAGCGATGCAACGCGGCATGCGCGGGGATTTCGTGCCGTTTCAATCGAGGCATCAAGCCTCGCTGCGGGGACGCGGCACGCTCCTGCAATACCTCCGCGGAATTTCCTTTATTCCCGCTTCCGTCGTCATATCGACCACGCAGAAACATCAAACCCGACTCGCCGCACAGACGACCTCTTGTTATAATTCTTTCACCAAATCGATCAAAACATAACGCCCTTCCACCCCGCGCGACAGGACCTCCATGCTGAAACCCGATCGCCTCCGCGCCCTCGCCGATGCGCTGGCCAAGCAAAACGTGATGCGCTTGCGGGATGCCGCCAGCCTGCTGGGTGTATCGGAGATGACTGTCCGGCGCGATATCGCAGGCAGTCCGGAACAATTCACGTATCTCGGCGGCTACATCGTCAGTGCGACTGACGTGCCGAACAACGCCGGCTATTCACTCGAAGAAGAGAAAGACCATTTCGCGCAGGCCAAGGCGGAAGCCTCTGCGATTGCGGCGGGACTCGTCGTCGATCACGAAACGATCTTTATCGATTGCGGCACGACACTTACCACGCTTGCACGATTGATTCCGGTCGAGCGCCATGTCACCGTCGTCTGCTATTCGTTGAATGTCGCGGAGATTCTGCGGCGCAAGCCGAATGTGCGGATGATTCTGCTGGGCGGCGTCTATGTGCCTTCTTCAGATTCGTTCGCGGGCGAAGAGAGTCTGGAGATGCTGCGTCGCATGGGGATCAACAAGGCCTTCATTTCCGCGGGCGGTGTGGATACCGCGCGCGGCGTCACGTGCTGGAATTTTCATGAAGTCGCCCTTAAGCAGGCGGCCATGGCCAGCGCGGTGGAACGGCATCTGGTGGTGGACCAGAGCAAGTTCGGCGTGGTGAAAGCAGTGCGCTTCTCGCAAGTCGACGACTTCGATTCCATCATCACCGAAAAAGGCCAGGCGTTCCGTAAGCGCAAATAGGTCCGCTTGCTGCGGGACGGAACGCGATGGAGCGCGATGAAGTCCGTCAAGCAGCAAGCCGGTGAACGGCCGCGTTCAGTTCTTGCGTTGCAACGCGAAGAGCGTCCCCGCGATCAGAATGAATGCGCCAATGATCACCTTCTGCCAGGTGCTCGGCACGCCGACCAGAATCAGCACGCTGTTAATGAGCGTGACGAGCGCGACACCCAGCAAGGTACCGGCCACCGTGCCCGTGCCGCCCGTGATGCGCGCCCCGCCCAGGATCACCGCGGCGATCACATCGAGTTCCGAGCCCACCAGATCGAACGGATTCGCCAGCCGATTGTTCGACACATGCAGAATGCCGGCTATGCCGGCCAGCATGCCGGTATAGCCGAACACGAACAGATGGATCGCGCGCAGGTTATAGCCGAGCCGCTCGGCAATCGCGAGACTGCCCCCCATCGCATAGACGCCCCGCCCCATCATCGTCCGGTTCAGCAGCCACCACGTGACCACCGCGGCCGCTATCAGCGCCAGCACCGAAACGGGCAGCACCGCGCGCAGGCCGTCACTCGTGTGATAGAAAAACAGCGGAATGCGACCGAAACGATCCATGCTGTGCGGAATGTTCATGAAGAACGACGTGCCGATAAAGGTCAGCAGCACGCCGCGAAACAGATACTGCGTGCCGATCGTGACGATCAGCGAAGGCGCTTTCAGGCGGTGTACCAGCAGGCCGTTGACAATGCCGAGCACCACCCCGCCCAGCGCGCCCGTGATCAGGATCAGCGCAAAGGGCGCGTCGGGCCACCAGGCGAACACCGCCTTGGTGATGGCGTACATCGTCAGCGCGGCGATCGCGGTGAACGAAACGTCGATGCCGCCGGACGCGAGCACAACGAGCGTGCCCAGTGCAAAAAGCGACGTCGTGGTGGCCGAATGCAGCAGATCGAAGAGCGTCGCGAGCTGGAAGAAGCGCGGATTGATCGCGCCGACAATCAGGCACGTCACCGCGATCAACGCGAGGGTGAACCATTCCGGATTCCGCGCCAACCTGGCCCGCAAGCCAGGCGGCTTGATTGCGGGTGCGACTTCGAGGACGGTTGGAGTGGTCATGGTCTGGTTCATGCGCGGATCGATGCGCGAGTTCATAAGTATGGACGTCCTTTATGCGGCTTCCGAAAGCAGCGCGTGATAGAGGTCGGCTTCGCTCAGCGTGTCGGCCTGATATTCGCTCGCCACGCGCCCCTTCTTCATCATCAGGATGCGGTCGCAGTTCTGCAGCAGTTCGGGCAGGTCGTCGCTAATCAGGATGATGCCGATGCCGCGTTGCGAGAGGCGCTGCATGATGCGGTAAATGATGTCCTTCGATCCGACGTCGACGCCGACGGTCGGTCCATGCAGGATCAGCACACGCGGATCGATGGCGAGCCAGCGGCCGATCAGGACGCGCTGCTGATTACCGCCGGAGAGCGATTGCACGGGTTTGTCGACACCGGGGGTGGCGATCTGAAGATCTTTCACCATCCGTTCCGCGAGCGCCTGCGCGCGCGTGCGATCGATCTGACCGAAGCGGTCCCGCAAACTGGAGATCATCGCGGTGATCACGTTGTCGCGGATCGGCTTGTCAAGGAACAGCCCTTCGTTCAGGCGGTCTTCCGGCACATAGCCGACGCGATGGTGTTTCGCGTCCGACGGTGTGCGTAACCGGATGCTTTTGCCGTCGAGCATCACCTGCCCCGACTGCGCCGGCGCCACGCCCGCGAGTGCGCGCGCGAGTTCGTTGCGCCCCGAATCGAGCAGACCCGTGATACCGAGAATTTCGCCGCCATGCAGCGCGAACGAGACATCGCTGAACTGGCCGGCGCGCGTGTAACCCCGCACGTCGAGCACCACGTCCTGCCCCAAAGCGCCTTCACGATAGCGCTCATTGGACAGATGGCGTCCCGTCATCAGTTCGCTGATCTGCGCCTTGGTGAATTGCGCGATCGGACCTTGCGCCATTTTTTGGCCGTCGCGCAGCACGATCACTTCTCCGCCGATTGCGTAGCACTCGTCGAGCTTGTGGCTCACGAACAGCACGGTCACGCCCTGCGCGCGCAGATTGGCGAGCACGGTGATCAGGTTGTCGACTTCCTTTTGCGTGAGCGACGTGGTGGGCTCGTCCATGATGACGAATTTCGCCTCGCTGGCAATCGCGCGGGCAATCGCCACGAGTTGCCGCGTGGCAAGCGGCAATTGTTCGATGAGGGTCGCCTGAAACCCGGTGTCGCCGGGCAGGCCGACCGATTCGAGCGCGCGTGCTGCGGTGCGCGCCAGCGCGCGCCGGTCGAAGGTGCGGGCGAGCCGGCCCTCGTGCGTGGCCAGCTCGGCGGTGAGCGCGACATTCTCGGCCACGTTCATGTTGGGCAGCAGCGAAAGATCCTGATAGACGGTTTCGATACCCGCCGCGAGCGATTCCAGCGCGGAGAGCCGCGCATGCCGCACGCCTTCGATCACGAGCTCGCCTTCGTCAGGCGGCTGCGCACCGGAAATGATCTTGATGAGCGTGCTCTTACCGCAGCCATTTTCGCCGAGCAGGTGATAAATCTTCCCGCGCTCGAATGACAGGCTCACCCCGCGCAATGCATGCACGCCGGTAAAGCGCTTGTGCACGCCGACAACCTGCAGAAACGGCCGTGACGTTTCGGACTCCGATAACTGCGCTGACTGCGCTGACGATGCGTCTTGATTCATGATGGCGAGTCGCAAGTTAAGGCGTGTCCGCATGGACACGCCGTGACACATGAAGCAATAAACAGACCGCGATCAGAACGGATACTGCTTGTAGTTCGACTTGTCGACGTTCACCCAGCCCTGCCCGCGCACGATGATGCCCTTGCCCGGCCCTTTCGCGACCGTCACCTTCGTGTAGCCCGGAATGCCGAGATCGGCGCCGTTCTGGACAGTCTTGCCATCGATCAGCATCTGCGCGATCTTGTTCATCGCAAGGCCCGCCAGCTTCGGATCCCAGAACGCGATGCCGTTGATGGCGCCGCTTTCGAGGAACTTGCCAGCTTCGGTCGGCAGGCCCGTACCGTAGACGCAGATCTTGCCTTGCATGCCGGCTTCTTCGATCGCACGGCCGATGCCGATCACGTCGAGTGAGGACGAGCCCTGGAAGCCCTTCAGGTCCGGATGCTTGCGCAGCACTTCCTTCGCGACTTCATAGGCGCGCTCGCCGTCGTTATTGGTTTCGAGTTTCGGCTCGACCAGATCCATCTTCGGATACTTGGCCTTGGCGTTGCCGATGCCGCCGTCCGCCCATTGCACCTGCGAGCGGCTGCCGAGCGAACCGACCAGCACGGCCCACTTGCCTTCGTCGTGCATGCACGAGGCGAGACGCTCGTTCAGACCGGCGCCGTAGGCGGTGTTGTCGAACGCTTCGATGTCGACCATCGTGTTCTTTTCGTTGTCGGCCTCGTGGGTCACCACCTTGATGCCGCGATCCATCGCTTTCTTCAGCGCCGGTTCAAGCGTTGGCGGATCGTAGGGCACCACGGCGATCGCCGTGACCTTCTTGGCGATCAGGTCTTCGATGATCTTCAGTTGCTGCGCTGCATCCGCACGGCCTGGGCCGGTCTGATAAGCGGTCACACCCGGGTTGTCCTTCGCGAATTCCTTGACGCCCTCGTCCATCCGGTTGAACCAGTTGATACCGGTCACCTTGACGACCGTGACGATCGTCTCGTTGGTTGCAGCCTGCGCCGCGGCGATCACACCCACCGTAAGAGCGCCAGCGGCGAGCGCGGCACCCAGTCGAGTCAATTTCATGCGATGTCTCCTTTTTCGTTCGATGTCGCCCCACTTCACCGTCACGGACAGCCAGGGCTCGTTGTCCGCCGCGTACTGAAATCTTTGTCCTGCCTGCGCCTGCTCGTCAGCGTTTCGGCGCCGCGCCTGGACTGCCGGCACGCTTGCCGGCACCCGTCCCGCCGCCGAAGCCGAAAATGGTGCTCACCC
This sequence comes from Paraburkholderia sp. IW21, assembly GCF_041321145.1. Taxonomy (NCBI): domain Bacteria; kingdom Pseudomonadati; phylum Pseudomonadota; class Betaproteobacteria; order Burkholderiales; family Burkholderiaceae; genus Paraburkholderia; species Paraburkholderia sp. IW21. The sequence continues at coordinate 324,027 of NZ_JBGGWA010000006.1, forward strand.
GCTCGCCACCCGCAAACGCGAGCGACAGCAACAACAGAAAACCCCATGCGCAATCGCCGAAGAACTGCGATACGCCCATCAGATTGAAGAGGCTCGACAGAAACTGCAGCACCGTCGCGGCAAAAAACACGCAAATGATGCGTCCGTGCCCGCCGGCCGGATTCACGCCGCCCATCACCGCAATCAGAATGGCGATCAGCAGATAGGAATTGCCGTAGTCCCATTTCGCGCTGGACGTATGCGTCGCGCTGATCAGACCCGCCAATGACGCCAGCACGCCGCACATCGCATAGGTCGTGATCAGCATCCGCGCGCGCGGAATACCCGCATAGAACGCGGCTTTGGGATTCGTGCCCATCAGATAGAGGCGCAGGCCGAACGGGCTGCGCCTGAGCAGCCAGCCGAGCACGAGCACCGCCGCGATAAAGATGCAGAACGCGATCGGCACCTGAAACACGGTACCGTTCCCGATATTCGACAACGGATCGACATACTCGACAGGCACCGAAGCGCCGTTGCTGAGTACCACCGCAAAGCCCGTGAACAGCAATTGCGTGCCGAGCGTGCAGAGAATCGGCGTGAGTCTGAGCCAGGCGATGACCACGCCATTCAGGAGGCCGCCGAGCAGGCCCATCACCACCACGATCACGCAGAAGAGCGACGTGTACAGCGCCGGCGAATCGTCGCCGCTGAGAAAGTGCGGCACGACCAGCGCGGCGACCATGCCGGACAGGTTGGCAAGTCCGACGCCGGACAGGTCGATCCCGCCATTGCCCGACACCATCGACAGCATGATGCCAAGCGCGAGCAGGCCGAGTTCGGGCAACTGGCCGCCCATCGACTGCATGTTGTCGATATCGAGGAATTGCCCGTGCGAGAGCCATGTCGCGACCAGCACGACGAGCACGTTGACGATCAGCAGAAAATTCAGTTGCCGGTCGCCGAACAGCTTTCCAGCGGTGAACGAGGACTTCATGGTGACGGCGATCTCCTTCAACCTTCAAACAGTCAGGACAGCGATCAAGACGCCTGGGACATCCCGGCCGACTGGTTCAATACCTGGTTCACTTCGTCGAGCGCCGGCATGGAAGGCGCCGTGCCCGCACGTGTCACGGAAATGCCGGCAAGCGCGCAACCGAAGCGCATCGCCGCGACCGCGTCGTCGCCGCGTGCGAGCGCCGCCGCGAAGCCGCCCGTGAAGCCATCGCCGGCGCCCGCGGTCTCCACCACGCGGCCACAGCGGTATGCCGGGACGAGAATCGACTGGGTCGCCGAATGCAGCAGCGCGCCGCCCTCGCCGAGCGTCACGATCACCGCACCGACACCTTTGGCGAGCAGCACGTCGGCGGCCACGCGCGCATCGTCTGCGTTCGCGATCGACACGCCGGTAAGCGCGGTGGCTTCGGTTTCGTTCGGGGTGATGTAGTCGCACAGCGGGAAAATGTCGTCATCGAGCGGCATGGCGGGCGCCGGATTGAACACGGTGACCACGCCGTGCCGGCGTGCCACTTCGAGCCCGCGGCGCGCGGCAGCGAGCGGCTGTTCAAGCTGCGTGACGAATACGCTCGCGGCGGCGATGTCGGCTTCGATCGCGTCGACGTCGGCGGCATTCATCGTGCCGGCCGCGCCGGACGCGACAATGATCGCGTTCATGCCGGTCGTGTCGTCGACGAAAATATGCGCAGCGCCGGTGGACACGCCCTCGATCACCGAGGCACGGGCCGTGATGCCTTCGGCGGCCCACGTCGCGCGTGCAATTTCACCGAACGCGTCGTTGCCGATACGGGTGCAGAAGACCACCTCGGCGCCCGCGCGCGCGGCCGCCACCGCCTGATTCGAGCCTTTGCCGCCCGGCCCCATCGCAAACGCCGAGCCCGCGATCGTCTCGCCGATCAACGGCATGCGCCCGGCGCGAAACGTCAGGTCGGTGACGTAGATACCGAGAATGACGACGCGTCCGTTTTTTTGCAAAGACGTCTTCATGCCTGTTCCCCTTGAGCCGCTTCGATCAAGGGGACTTCTTTTAAAGCCCGACGTGCGTGCGGCACCTCGGCATTCAACAGCGGATCCAGATTATTCAGCACGTTGTCTCCTCCATTTTCTGGTTGGCGTGCATATCGTTTAGCCGTTCGGTCCGACTGACACTCAGTCTCCGTACGGTATCCAGATGTTCTTTACCTGCACAGCCTGACGCAGAAACGGCCGGCCTTCGCTCGCGCGGTCGAACCAGTCGAACTGGCGCCCGTGATCGACGAAGGTGCGCTTCAGATTGCCGATCGATTCGCGTTCGACCAGCGTCGAATCCGTTGCGTTGCCGAAGCACCAGACGGCATCCACATCGTCGTGTTTGGCGAGCGCCGGCAACAGCGCGCCGCGTTCGCCCGTCACGATGTTCAGCACGCCGCTGGGCACGTCAGACGTCTCGGCCACCTGATAAAAATCGGTGACCGTGAGCGGACACGCCGCGCTCGGCAACACCACCACCCGATTGCCCATCGCCAGCGCGGGCGCGACCAGCGAAACAAAGCCGAGCAACGGCGCCTCATCCGGGCACGCGATGCCGATGACGCCGAGCGGTTCGTGCATCGCCAGCGCGACGCCGCGCAGCGGCGGGGTATGCACGGCGCCGTCGAACTTGTCCGCCCACGCGGCATAGGTAAACAAACGCGCTACGGACGCTTCGACTTCCGCACGTGCCGCCGCTTCCGTCGCGCCGTTTCTTATCACGAGCTGGCGCGCGAATTCGTCCGCGCGAACGGCAAGGTTTTCCGCCAGATAGAAGAGCACCTGAGCGCGGTTATGCGTGCTCGCCTGCGACCACTTCTGCGCCGCGCGTGCCGCTTCGACCGCGTTGCGAATGTCCTTGCGATTGCCCTCGCCCACTTCGCCGACCGGCGTGCCATCCGGTGCGTGAACCTGCAACGAATACCCGCTATCTGGGCGCACCTGCTTGCCGCCGATAAACAGCTTCGCAGTACGGTCGATCGATGTGACGTTGGCCAACGGATCGCGTGTGCCTGTGCCCGCTGCCTGTCCGGGCCGTACCGCCTGACGCTTCGCAAGATTGAGCCAGGCACGCGGTTTCAGATATTCGTAAATGCCCTCACGTCCGCCTTCGCGGCCATAGCCCGATTCGCGGTAACCGCCAAAGCCGACCGCCGCGTCGAACAGGTTCGTCGCATTGATCCACACCACGCCGCAAGCAAGGCGCGGGGCGATGTCGAGCGCGCGGCCGATCGTTTCGCTCCACACGCTCGCCGCGAGTCCGTAGCGCGAGTTGTTAGCGAGCGCAATCGCATCGTCGGGCGTACGAAAGCTCATCGTCACCAGCACCGGGCCGAATATCTCTTCCTGCGCCAACGTGGAAGCCGGCGCCACGCCGGTGACGAGCGTGGGCGGATAGAAGCAGCCGCCGGAAGGCATCGCCGTATCGGGCGACTGCCATACCGAACAGCCTTCCCGCCGCCCCGCTTCCACCAGCGACTGGATGCGTTCGAGCTGCACCGGATCGACGATCGCGCCGAGATCGATGCTCTTGTCGAGCGACGTGCCGACCCGCAGTGTCTCCATGCGGCGTTTCAGCTTCGCGATGAAGCGCGCTTCGATCCCTTCCTGCACGAGCAGCCGCGAGCCCGCGCAACAGACCTGCCCCTGGTTGAACCAGATCGCGTCGACCACGCCTTCAACCGCGCCGTCGAGATCCGCATCGTCGAACACGATGAACGGCGACTTGCCGCCGAGTTCGAGCGTCAGCGATTTACCCGTGCCGGCCGTGGCCGCGCGGATCGATCTGCCTACTTCCGTCGAACCGGTAAAGGCGATCTTGTCGACCTGCGGATGCTCGACGAGCGCCGCGCCGGTGCGGCCGTCGCCCGTGACGACGTTCAGCACACCTGCGGGCAAACCAGCGCGATGCGCGAGCTCGGCGAACAGCAAGGCAGTCAGCGGCGTGTATTCAGCGGGCTTCAGGATGACGCAATTGCCGGTTGCAATGGCCGGCGCGATCTTCCACGCCAGCATCAGCAGCGGGAAATTCCACGGCACGATCTGGCCGACCACGCCGAGTGGCGCATAGTCGGCGAATTCGCTCTCCTGAAGTTGCGCCCAACCCGCGTGATGCAGGAAGTGCCGCGCCACGAGCGGGATATCGATATCGCGCGTTTCGCGAATCGGCTTGCCGTTGTCGAGTGCTTCGAGCACGGCAAACAGCCGGCTATGACGCTGAACCATGCGCGAGAGCGCATACAGATGCCGCGCTCTTCCGGCGCCGCCCAGCGCGAGCCAGCCCGGCTGCGCGGCGCGCGCGGCGGCAACGGCCGCGTCGATATCGGCGGCATCGCCCTGGGCGATCTCGGCGAGCCCTTCACCCGTCGCGGGCGCGTGCGAGACAAAGCGCTCGCCCGCCGCCGGCGCATGCCACGCGCCACCGATGAAATGCCCGAAGCTCGCCTCATGCTGCGCGATCCACGCGCGCGCGGGTTGATCGTCCTCGGGTGCGGGACCGTACTCCATCGATGAAAAATACTCGGCTACGCTCATGGGATCGGTCTTGGGTTCAGGCTACGGGGTGACGGTTGAAAGCGGAGTAACGGCCGCTCACGTGATGTTCGAGTTGGCGCTCGATATCGGAGAGCAGGCTCGACGCGCCGAGCCGGAACAGCTCCGGCTCGAGCCACGCGCGGCCAAGCTCTTCCTTCATCAGGATCTGGTACGACAGCACGGTCTTGGCGTTCGACACGCCGCCCGCCGGCTTGAAGCCGATAGGCACGCCTGTGCGCTCCTGGTATTCGCGGATCATGCGCACCATCACGAGCGACACATCCAGCGTCGCGTTGACGCCTTCCTTACCGGTCGACGTCTTGATGAAATCGGCGCCGGCCATCATGCAGACCATGGATGCGCGCGCAATGTTGGACAACGTGCGAATGTCGCCCGTCGCCAGAATCGCTTTCAGATGCGCCGGACCGCAGGCCGCGCGGAAGTCGCGCACTTCGTCGTACAGCGCCTGCCAGTTGCCGGTCAGCACATGTTCGCGCGTCACGACGATGTCGATTTCCATCGCGCCGTCCGCCACCGAAGCCTCGATCTCCTTCAGCTTCAACGGATGCGGAATCAACCCGGCTGGAAAGCCGGTCGATACCGCGGCGACCGGGATGCCGCTGCCCTGCAGCGCATCGACCGCCGCCGCGACAAAGCGGTGGTAGACGCAAACTGCGCCCGTGGTAATGCCCTGCGGAGCGATGCCGAGCGCTTCGAGCAGATCGGCCCGCACCGGCTGGCGCGCTTTTGCGCACAAGCGGCGTACGCGGCCTTCGGTGTCGTCCCCATTGAGCGTTGTCAGGTCGATGCAGGTCACGGCCTTTAGCAGCCACGCGGCCTGCGCATCTTTCTTGACGGTGCGGCGCGTGGCAAGCGTGGCCGTGCGCCGTTCGACTGCGGACTGGTTGACCCGCAGGCCGTCCAGCCACGACGCGTCGAACGGCGTGCCGGGGTTGCGGACCGGATGGATGAGCGGCCCGCCGCGCAGCGCGACGACCGACGAAGACAAGGATGGGGCTTCAGGCATGAGACGTCCGGAAATTTGGCGCGGCGCACAACAGCCGCCGACAATTCGTTCACGCTTATGCTACAACGATTGATAGAATCATAACAAGCTTTACGACGCAATCTTCACATACGTAGGGGCTTGAGCGTGCCGCGGCGCCATGCTTGTTATCAGTGAACCAAATTTGTGATGTAAGGGTCACAACGGCGTCGATAGTCTTTTCGGCGCGTCCAGGTAGCGGGTAACCTTATTGGCTATCGGCTTATCGGCGTCTACGGGTTTTCCTGGTCTCAACCTATGTCGATACCGGCGCCCCCGAGTCGTCGTAGGGGTATGTCCAACTTCTCCAGTGAAAGGCGAGCACACCATGACTACCGGAACAATCCATCTCCAACGCGTCTTGCGCGCGACTCCCGAACGCATCTATCGAGCCTTCCTCGAACCCGATGCGATAGCCAAGTGGCTTCCTCCGTACGGGTTCACCTGTCAGGTTCACCACATGGATGCCCACGTGGGGGGCACCTACAAGATGTCCTTCCGTAACTTCAGCACTGGAAATAGTCACTCGTTCGGCGGCGAGTACGTCGAACTGGTGCCGTTCGAGAAGATCCGCTACTCGGACCGATTCGACAACCCGAACCTGCCCGGCCAGATGCACGCCACCATTTCATTGCGGCAGGTGTCTTGCGGAACCGAGCTCACCATTACGCAAGAGGGCTTGCCCGAAGTCATTCCTGTGGAGATGTGCTACCTCGGCTGGCAGGAGTCGCTTGTCCAGTTGGCAAAGTTGGTCGAGCCCGAGATCCCGGACTGACGACGCTGGCACAGGCATGTACTCCGTTGTTTGCGGTGCCGTCATTGACGGAGTACTTTTTGACATTCGCCGCTGCGGGGTGGCGAACGTTCGCTCAGTTCTTCGTTCACCATAGCGTTGGCAAAGGCAGGAGTGCGCACGGCTTCACGAGGTCGGCCGGACTCGGCATCAGTGCCCCGCCTCCGGGCCTCCGTGGCGGAGGCGCGCCGGGCTCCTCTGATAACGGCCGTTCTGGTCGAGCGCATGGAAATCTAACGCGTCACCGGATCGTGACAACAAACGCAAATCTTGTTTCCCTCGGAATCCCGGAAGTACGCCCCGTAATAGTCCGGGTGATAGTGTGCTCTTAAGCCGGGCGGCCCTTCGCAAGAACCTTTGTTTGCCAGCGCGCTAGCATATGCGTTGTCGACTGAACGACGGTCAGGTGCAAGCAACGCCACCATTTGACCATTTCCACGTTCTGCTGAGTTGCCGTCATATGGCCTGCCGATAAGCAAGAGCGGACGCGGCATTCCCTCGGCCATCCAGGCCGCCCATGGTTTATCTCGCTCACAGAACTTCAGTTTATGTCCCAGTTCGCCCATGACGGCCGAATAGAATGTGAAGGCACGGTCAAAGTCATTAACGCCGATAAAAACATGCGAAATCATCTTGATCTTTTCCTGTTCGAGCCGCGATGTTTTCGCACGTTATCACAGCAGACGTGGGTTCGGCATCCGCTGCTATGCTGGGGATGAAACGACTGCGGCCGTACGACGCCCGAGCCGATGTATTGAGCCCGCGCCTTGAACTACTTCCGAAACGCAGCCCTGCAAGCATTGAAAATTCCAGCTACTCTGCGAGTAACCGTAACCCCGCATCAACGCGGCCGCCCCGCCGCTTATCCCCGTCAGGAAAGCCATGACAAAACCTCTAACAATCGATTTCGTCTCCGATATCGCCTGCCCTTGGTGTGCGATCGGCCTCTCCTCGCTCCAGCTTGCGCTATCGCGCCTTGGCGAAGCGGTTGATGCTCAAATCGTCGTGCATCCCTTCGAATTGAATCCGCAGATGGGACCGGACGGCGAGGCCATTGTCGACTATCTCGGCAAAAAATACGGACGCACACCGGAGCAGATCGCCGAAACGCAAGCCATGATCCGCGAGCGTGGCGCAAGCGTTGGCTTTACCTTCGGCCCGCGAACGTACGTCTATAACACCTTCGATGCGCATCGCCTGCTGCATTGGGCCGGTATCAAAGGCAAGCAGTTGCCGCTCAAACTGGCGCTACTGCAGGCCTATCATTCCAAGGGCAAGGACCCTGGCAACCACGATGTCCTGGTCGAAGCAGCACAATCCGTGGGACTCGACGCCGAAGAAGCAAGCGAGGTCCTGCGTAGCGGAGACTATGCTCAGGACGTTCGCGCGGAAGAACAGCAATTTCAGGAGTTGGGCATCCACTCGGTGCCGTCGATTATCTTTAACCGTCGCCATCTGGTGACCGGCGGACAACCGGTCGAGGCCTTCGAGCAAGTCATCCAACAGGTACTGGCCGAAACATAATCTCGCACCCGCGAGGTCCTTGCCGATAGCGCATCCCAATTGCTGTCGATTTGTGCAGCGATGCCCTCGTCTCGGGGCGAGTTCACAGTGGAACAACTGAACTCCCCTTTTTGACGTCCTTAAGCGGCTGTTAAGCGACCATCAGCGATGCTTGGCCTTGGTTTGTGTTTATCAACGAACAAAGGCATTCAATATGAAAAGCGAAACACGGCAAATATTGGAACATGCGGTCAGCAAAGTCCCGCAAGTCACATTGGGCTTCTGGATTGTCAAGATTGCCGCGACCACGCTTGGCGAAACGGGCGGCGACTGGGTGACGATGTCGCTCAACCTGGGCTATCTGATCGGCTCGGCTATTTTTGCGGTCATCTTTATCGGACTCGTTTCGGGACAGATTAAGACTGACCGGTTTCGTCCGTTCTTATATTGGGCAACGATCGTCGCGACCACGACGCTCGGCACGACCATGGCCGACTTCTTCGATCGATCGCTTGGCGTGGGTTATCCGGGCGGCGTCGTCATCGTGTTCTCGTTGCTGCTTGCGAGCCTCGCCATCTGGTACAAGGCGGAAGGCACGGTGTCGGTCCAGAGCATTACGACGCCCAAGGCCGAATGGTTCTACTGGATCACCATCCTGTTTTCGCAAACACTGGGTACGGCGCTTGGCGACTGGGTAGCAGGCTCGGACCGCGGCGGCCTCGGTCTCGGATACGAATATGGCGCGCTGATTTTCGGCGTCGGCCTCGCGGCTGTGGCCGCTCTTTATTTCTGGTCGCGTATCTCGCATACGCTGCTTTTCTGGGCCGCGTTTATCCTGACGCGCCCGCTTGGCGCGACGCTTGGAGATTTCCTCGACAAACCCGTCGCTAACGGTGGTCTGCATGTCAGCCGGCTGTACGCATCGCTGATATTGCTGGTCTTTATTATTGCGAGCGTCACGCTGATACCTCAACGCCCGGCAATAAGGGAAGAGCAGGCGTAAGCGAGCGGGGAATACAGCGTGAGTTCGCTTGCTGCCGGTCTGACGTGTCGCTGTCGCTGCCTGCTTACTGGGTTCGGGCAAGACGTCGGTAGCCTTCTGCCACACTCCCGCGCATGAAGCGCTTCGCGCCAGGCGAGCAGTCAGCGAACCATGATTTCCGTAGCTGTTTTGGGAGCCCCAAGACAAAGCCGCGTCGGGCTTCGTTGGTTCAAACCACAAAATTGCGAGGGGATCGAAGTCGCCCAATCCTATCGTCACACGAGACGAATGGTTTAGCTTGATTACCGTTGCGCCCGCAAGCGCATTCATCGACCGGTTCGCACGTCGGGAACGCCGCGGAAATCGGCGGCCTGCGTGGTGGGCCGATTTTCCGTATGGCCGATCACGTCGATGAGCCAGGTGCGTAGCGCCACGACTTTCGCGCAGTTGGCGAGATCGCGCGGCGAGACGAGATAAAACGCGCGATCGGTCGTCACCGACTTGCCGAACGGCGCGACCAGCCGGCCGGCGCGCAGGTCGTCCTCGACATAGGCGCGCCGGCCGATGCACACGCCGTGGCCATCCACGGCGGCCTGCATGGCCATCAGCGCGAGATCGAAGGTCAGGCGCGCGCCACCCGTCAGGTTGGCCGGCAGCCCGGCCGCCTCGAGCCAGATGCTCCAGTCGTCACTGGTCACGCCGCTCACCTGCAGCAGCGTGTGATGGGCGAGATTGTCGAGGCTCGTAAGCGGATGATTGCCCGTCAGCAGTTTCGGGCTGCATACGGGGAAAATCTCGTCGGCCATCAGCCAGTCGGTGCGCAGCCCTTTCCATTCACCGCTGCCGTAACGAATTGCCGTGTCGGCGCCCCCGACCACGAAATCGACGAGTTCGGTCGAGGCGCTTACGCGAATGTCGATCTCGGGATGCTCGAGACGAAACGAGCCCAGGCGCGGCAGCAGCCACTTCGACGCAAACGTGGCGAGCGTGGAAATGGTGAGCGTGGTGTTGTTGCAGCCTTCGAGCAATTGCTCGGTGGAAAAGCGCAGCTGATCGAACGCGAGGCTCACGCCTTGCAGATAGGCCTGCCCCGAGGCAGTCAGTTCGAGCCGCTCCTTGAAACGGTGAAACAGGCGGATTCCCAGTTCATCCTCGAGACGCCGCACCTGATGGCTGACCGCCGTCTGCGTGACGTTCAATTCGGAGGCCGCTTTCGTGAAACTCATATGACGCGCCACACATTCAAATACTTTCAAACCATTTAGTGATGGAAGTTTTCCCGCCATTGGATCGCACCGTTTAGCAAATACAGGTAAAGAAACGGAGTTTCAGCGGGGGAGATTCGAACGCTGTTAATCGGTCCGCCCCCCGGCATATCTTATTTTTGCTGGTCGGAAATATGTCATTTTGTCATTAAACCATCGAGTCGCCGCACTGAAACTCTGCCCATGACATTTTCTCATATCGTAGCACGCAAGATGTCATTTGCCGGAAAGCCGGCTTCTTGCGATGCTTCGCGCCGTATCGCTGCAGTAAATCACCAGTAAGCAGCGCATTCAACCAAGGGATATACCAATGAATAATCTCAATAATAGTCTTAATGATATTGCCATCGGTGCGCGGGCTAAACCGAGGGCACGTAATGCAGCAAGAATGGCGGAAATCAGCGGACCGCATTTCAATGCAGCATATGAGAAAGGATTGATGGGCGTATCGTGCCGCGTGGGCGATTATCGCCGCATCGAAATCGCGAGCACCGGGCAGCAGGTGGTCGACTACACACGTTGCGGCTATATGAACCTCGACAGCCATCCGCGCGTGCTCGCCGCCGCGCGCGCCGCAGCCGACGAGATCAGGTCGGTGCACTTCTCGGTGGCGCGCACGCGCCTGTCGGCGGAGCCGCTGGCCCGTCTCGAAAGCACGCTGTCGAACCTGTTCCGGGTCAACGGCGTGGTGGTGTTCCCGACTGTTGCAGCCGCCAACATGGGCGCGCTGCCGCTGCTCGCGGCGGGCCTGTTCACGAATGGCGTCAAGCCGCTGATCGTCTTCGATCGCTTCGCCCACGTCACGCTGCAATATCACATCCCCGTGCTGCGTGAGGAAACCGACGTGATCGTGATCGAGCACAACGATCTCGAAAGTCTCGAGCGCCTGTGCCAAAGCCATCCGCTCGTCGCCTATGTCGGCGACGGCGCCTACTCGATGGGTGGCGCAGCGCCCGTGCGCGAACTGCGCTCGCTTCAGGACAAGTACGGCTTGTTCGTCTATCTCGACGACGCACACGGCATCTCGGTCGTCGGAAAGCGCGGCGAGGGTTTCGTTCGCTCGCAACTCAGCGCACTCGATCACCGCACGATCGTCGCGGCCTCGCTCGGCAAGGGCTACGGCGCGGCAGGCGGCATGTTGATGCTCGGCTCGCAGGACATCGAAAACGCGGTGCGCCGTTATGCGCCGACCTACGGCTTCTCGTGCGCACCGAGCATGGCTTCGGTGGGCGCGGCGCTGGCCTCGGCCGAGATCCACGTCAGCGAGGAGCTCGGCATGCTGCAACGTTCGCTGCAGCAGAACCTGGCGCTGTTTGACCACGTGATCCCGACCGAGACGATCGGCAGCCAGTTGCCGATCCGCATCTACCGCATCGGCAACGAGGAGCGCGCGATCGCAACGGGCAAATATCTGCTGGAACGCGGCCACTATGTGTCGGTGGTGTTCTTCCCGACCGTGCCGCGCGGCGAGGCTGCGCTGCGCATGGCTGTCACAGCCGCGCACGATCCGGACGACATCCGCGAGTTGTCCGCCCTGCTGCGCGCGCGCGAAGGCGAGGAAGCGGCGGAGACCGACGGCGTGGCCGTCGCGGGCTCCGACGAAGTCGCACCGGCACTCGTCTGACGCGGTCCGTTTCGGGAGCATTCACTTGAAACAGATCGATCTGAATCAATCGTTTGCCACGGCGATCGTCGATTTCGACATCGCCACGGCAACGGCGCGCGACATCGCCACGATCCGCGAGCTGACGTATTCGCGCAAGGTCGTCGCGCTGAAGAACCAGCCGATGAATCGCGACGCGTATCTGGGCTTCGGCCGGCATTTCGGCGAACCCGAACAGTTCCGGCTCAAGAACTATCACGACCCCGACTACCCGCACATCCTTGTGATCGACAACCGGAACGGGGGCGCCACCGGCCAATCGATGGGCGCGCGCAAGCTCGGCAACATGTGGCACAGCGATTCCTCGTATCTGACCGAACCGCTGCCGCTCACCTTCCTGCACGCGCAGCGCGTGCCGGACGGCGAGGGCCAGGGCGACACGCTGTTCGTCGACATGCAGGAGGCGCTGCGCACGCTGCCGGTGCGCCTGCGCGAGCGCATCGAAGGCCGTCAGTCGAAGCACGACGTGCGCTGGACCTACAAGGTCAAGCAGAGCGATCTCGGTGAATCGGTGCAGGAGATCTTCCAGCGCCTCGCCACGACGTTCCCGGCCGTCTCGCATCCGACCGTCGTGCGTCATCGCCACACGGGCCGCGAAGCGCTCTACCTGAGCCCCGGCTACACGACGCATATCGAGGGATATTCGGACGAAGACAGTCGCGCGCTGCTCGACGAGATCTTCGCGCACGTGCTCCAGCCCAAGCATATCTTCGCTTACCGCTGGGAGGCGAACGATCTGCTGATCTGGGATAACCGCTCGGTGATCCATTGCGCGACCGATCTGCCGCGTGAGGCGGAGCGCGTCATGCACCGGATCGGCATCAACGACGGCGGATTCTTCGCCACGCAGGAAAAGGAGGTGACAGCATGACGGCTTCCCAGGCAAACGCCGACGGCGGCAAGAAACGGCTGCTGGTCGCGCACATTCTCGGCCAGACCGGCAAAGACATCCTCGCCGCCCGCGAGAATGTCGAAGTGATCGAATTCGCCAACACGATCGGGCAGGACGAGTTTCGCGCCCTGCTGGCCGCACAGCCGGCCGTGCATGGCGTGATCCTCGGCCTGACCGCCTTCGGTCGCGCCGAACTCGCAGCCGCCAACGGCCTGCAGGTGGTGTCGCGGATCGGTGTCGGCTACGACGCGGTGGACGTGCCGGCCATGAGCGCGGCCGGCATCCCGGTCATGATCTGCACCGGCGCCAACTGCGACACAGTCGCCGAGCACACGCTGTCGTCAATGCTCGCGCTCGCCAAGCGCGTGCACGAACTCGACGCGCTGGTGCGGATGAACCGCTGGCACGAACGCTACCGCTATCTGCCGGGCGAAGTGCGCGGCCGTGAAGTGCTGATCGTCGGATTCGGCCGGATCGGCTCGCGCGTCGCGCGACTGTGCCAGGCCTTCGGCATGCGCGTGCGCGTCTATGACCCGTACGTGGCCGATGACGAACTGCGCGCGGCCGGTGTCGATCCGGTCGCCGATCTCGATGCGGCATTGCCGGGCGCCGAGTTCGTCACGCTGCACTGCCCGAAGACGAATGAGACGATCGGCCTGATCGACGCGGAGCGCCTGGCCCGCTTCCGGCATGGCGCGTTCCTCATCAACACGGCGCGCGGCGGCATCGTCGACGAAAACGCGTTGACCGAGAAGCTGTCGAACGGACATCTCGCCGGCGCGGCCATCGACGTGTTCCTGCCTGAGCCGCCCGTGCCCGGCAGCCCGTTGCTGGAGATGTCGAACGTGATCTACTCGCCGCATCTGGCGGGCGTCACACGCGAGGCAGTCGAACGCATGGCGCAGCTCGCGGCCGCCAACGCGCTGAGCGTATTCGACGGCGAGCCGCAACTCGACAATGCCGTCAATCGCAACGCCTTTGCCACGCTGGCGACGGCCTGACATGGACCGGTCCGGCGGGTGCCGGACCGGCGCTTTACCCCGCACAGGAGCACAACAATGACAACGCTTCGTTACCACTTCCTCGAAAACCAGCGCGACGCCATGATCCTGCTCGCGCGGATCATGATCCTCGCGCTCTACCTCTATTTCGGCTGGACCTACCTGACCGATCACGCCACGGTGCTCACCTACCTGCGCTCGGTTCATGCACCTGTGCCCGAACTCACGGCGATCGTCGCGACCGTCGTCGAGTTCTTCGGCGGCCTCGTGCTGCTGCTCGGTTTCTGGACGCGCCCGCTCGCCGCGCTGTTCGCCGTCTACACGATCGGCACCGGCATCATCGGTCATGCGTTCTGGAATGCGACGAATCCGGCCGAGCATCACGCCTTCTTCGTCCACTTTTTCAAGAACATCAGCATCTCGGCCGGCTTCCTCTTCCTGTGCGCGCTCGGGCCGGGCAAATACTCGATCGACGGCAAATAGGGCGATCAGCGTTGCCGGGTGCGAAAGGGCGATGCGGAAGCATCGTCCTTTCGCACCATCCATCCCAATGAATACGGAGTCCCGCATGACTGAGAACACCGGACCGGTCGCCGACCTGCGCGACTGGCTGGCCCGCGTCGAACGCGCCGGCGAGTTGCAACGGATCGACGCCGCCGTCGACGCGCGCGAGGAGATGAGCGCGATCACCTATCTGCTCGCGAAGACCCAAGCCTCGCCCGCTGTGCTGTTCGACACCGACGCGAAGCCCTACGGCTTTCGCCATCTCTGGAACCTGTTCGGGCCCAGCGTCGCGCGCACTGCGATCACGCTCGAGGAAGACCCGGCCACGCCCACGCTGGAACTGATCCGCCGCACCAAGGACAAGCTGCGCGTCGCGATCGATCCGCGCGAGAGGCCGGCCGCCGAGGCGCCGCTCTACCAGAACAGCCTGTACGGTGCCGACATCGACCTTTCGAAGCTGCCGATCCCGCAGCACTGGCCGCGCGACGGCGGCCGCTACGCGGGCACGGCCGACGCCGTAATCACGCGCGATCTCGAATCGGGCTACCTGAACATCGGCACCTACCGGATGATGATCCAGGGGCCGCGCAAGGTCGGCCTTTCGCTGGCGCCGGGCAAGGACGCGCTGCGTCATATCCACCAGTCCTGGGCACGCGGCGAGGCGCTGCCGGTCGCGGCGGCCTGGGGCGTCGATCCGCTGCTGATGGTGGCGGGCTCGCAATCACTGCCGCCGGGCGTGTCGGAATATGGCTTTGCGGGCGGCATCAAGGGCCGCGCCATCGACGTGGTGCGCGCGACGCAGTCCGACCTGCTAGTGCCGGCCGCGGCCGAGATCGTCATGGAAGGGCTGATCCATCCCGGCGCGACGAAGGAGGAAGGCCCGTTCGGCGAATTCACGGGCTACTACGGCACCAAGGACATCGAGTGCCCGCTGATCGAGGTAACGGCGCTGCATTTCCGCCACCGGCCGATTCTGACGAATGCGCTGATGGCCGACTATCCGTCGAACGAACAGAGCGCTTTCTTCTCGACCATCCGCTCCGCGAAGATCTGGGCCGATCTCGACAAGCTCGGCATCCAGGGCATCAAGGGCGTCTATGCGCATCCGGCCGCGGCCGGCGCGTTCGCGCCGGTCGTCATCAGTCTCGAACAGCGTTACGCGGGCCACGCCGCGCAGGCGCTCTCGCTCGCGGCCCAGGTGCCCGGCGGCGCCTACGTCACGAAATGGATCATCGCCGTGGACGACGACGTCGACCCGACCGACATGGATCAGGTGCTGTGGGCGATGGGCACGCGCACCAATCCGGCCGACGACATCGACATCCTGCGCAACACGCGCGGCTCGCCGCTCGACCCCTCGCAGAACCCGCCAGAGAAGCGGCTGTACGGCTCCAAGGCGCTCATCAACGCCTGCAAGGACTACCGTCACATCAAGACCTTCCCGCGCCGCACGCTACTGCGCGAATCGGTCTACCGGCAGGTCGCCAAACGCTGGCGCGAACTCGGGCTGTCAGGCGAGTCGCCCCGTGTCGAGCGCTTCGACGCGATGGATGGCGAGGCTGAAGCATGAGCGCGCACGCACCCGTGCGGCGCGTGGTCGTCGGTATCACCGGCGCGAGCGGCATCCTGTACGGGATCCGCACGCTCGAATGCCTGCGGCGCCTCGAGATCGAGACACACCTCGTCATGACGCGAGCCGCGCACGTCACGCTGACCCACGAACTGCCGTGGAAGGCCGAGCAGGTCAAGGAACTGGCAAGCGTCCACTACGCCTCGAGCGACATCGGCGCGGCCATCTCCAGCGGTTCGTTCCGCACCATGGGAATGGCGGTCGCGCCGTGTTCGATCAAAAGCCTGTCCGAGATCGCCACGGGCGTGACCGACGGCCTGCTGTCGCGCGCCGCCGACGTCACGCTCAAGGAGCGGCGCCCGCTGGTGCTGATGGTGCGCGAGACGCCGCTGCATCTCGGCCATCTGCGTTCGATGACGCAAGTGACCGAGATGGGCGCGATCGTCATGCCGCCGGTGCCGGCGTTCTACGCGAAGCCGCAGTCGATCGACGACATCGTCGACCACAGCGTGGGCCGCATGCTCGACCTACTCGGGCTCGACAGCGGCACCGTGCGGCGCTGGGGAACGTGATGAGGCACGCGCCGAGCACGGCGATTCCGCCTTCGTCGAGCGGCCCGTCAGGTTTGGGCGGAGCCCGCCGCGCGCGCGGGGCGATAAAGACGCGCGAAGCTCAGCGCGGCCGCGCCGCAGAACGCGACCGCGATGACCAGCAGCGCGAGTCGCGCATCGACACGGCCGTTGTTCATCAGCGCGCCGAGGCATGCGATGCCGAGCACACCGCCGCTTTGCCGCGCCGCGTTGACCACGCCCGAGGCGATGCCGGCACGCTGCGACGGCACCGCGGCGAGCGCCGAGGCGACGATCAGCGGCAGCGTCGCGCCGCCCATGCCGAGCAGCAGGGCAGCCAGCACGAACGGCCCCTGCGCCACGCCGAACAGGCACGACACGAGCGCGCCGACGGCGCCGGCCAGCATGCCGAGCGCCATCACGAGATGCGGGCCGAACGCCTCGGCCAGGCGCCCCGAGAGGGTGGCGGCCACGCCGGTGGCAATCGTCATCGGCGCGAGCCGCAGGCCCACCGCGAGCGGCTCGCCGCCCTGCACCTGCAAGGCAACGGGCAACACGAACAGCGTGCCGAAATAGGCGAAGGTCTGCAGGAACGCGACGCCGACCGAGGCCGTGAAGGCCGGCGACGCGAACAGTTGCGGCGGCAGCATCGGCTCGGCGACGCGCCGCTCGAAGGCGATCAGCGCGCAGGCGGCCGCCACGCCCACGACCAACGTCGTGACGATCACCGGTGCGCGCCAGCCGAGCACGGGCGCCTCGATCAGCGCGAACGTGATGGCGGCGAGCGCTACCGCCGACAGCGCCACGCCGCACGGATCGAAGGCGCGCGCGTGCTCGGCGCGCCGCTCGCCGCAACGCAGCGCGGCTCCGATCGCGACCAGGCAGAACGGCGCGTTCAGATAGAAGATCGCGCGCCAGCCGGCCAGCTCGCAAAGCAGTCCGCCGACGACCGGGCCGGCCACCAGGCCGACCGCCGAGATGCCTCCCCACAGCGCGATCGCGCGGGCGCGCCGCGCCGTGTCGGGATAGGCGGCGGCGAGCAGCGCCATCGAACTTGGCAGCATGATAGCCGCGCCCAGGCCCTGCGCCGCGCGCGCCGTGATCAGTGCGCCGACGTTGGGCGCGCCGCCGCAGGCGATCGACGCGCCCATGAAGACGATCAGGCCGGTCACGAAGGTGCCGCGCGCGCCGAGCCGGTCGCTGGCCGAGCCAGTCGCGAGCAGCAGGCTCGCGAACACCAGCGTGTAAGCACCCGCGATCCACTGGAGCCGGTCGATGCCGACCGCGAACGCGTACCCGATACTCGGCAGTGCAACGTTGAGCGCCGTCACGTCGAGCGCGACCATCAGCGAGCCGAGCGCGACGGAGACGAGCGCGGCGCGCGCCACGGCAGGCGAGGCAGAGGCGGGAACGGAGGACGGATCGCGGGAAAGGCCAAGTGTCATGGTGGCGGGCTCGATGGACGAATCACGACCTTACCCGCCGCCCTGCCGTCGAGGAAAATTAATTGTTCAACTTTCAATCATAAGTCGGACTACTGATCATGATGAACTTGATGCATTGGCGTTTGCTGGTGGCCGTGGCGGATGCGGGCTGTGTCTCGAAGGCCGCCGCGCAGGTTGGCATCACGCAATCGGGTGCGAGCCAGGCCATCAGCCAGCTGGAGGACATGCTCGGCGTGAAGGTGCTGCTGCGCGATCGGCGCCGCACCACAGTGACGGCGATCGGCGAACAGGTGATCGCGCAGGCGCGGCGCATGCTGGTCGAGTGGGAATCGATCAAGACGCTGGTCGATGCGTCCCGCGGCCTGCATGCGGGGCGCATCAAGCTGGCGACGTTCCCGTCGGTCTTCACGAGCTTGCTTCCACGCTTCCTGCAATCATTCGGGCAGCAGTATCCCGGCATCAACGTCGTCTCCCTCGACGGCACCGACGACGAAATCAAGGCCTGGCTCGCCGACGGCACGGTGGACGTCGGCGTGGTGATGAACGCCGGCGCCGGGCGCGAGGCGTTCACGCTCGGCCGCGACGCGTGGGTGGTGGTCGCGCCGACGAGCCATCCGCTCGCCCGGCGCTCGAGCGGGATCGGTGTCTCGCTCGATGAACTGGCGGGCGAGCCGTACGTGCTCGCCACCGGCGGCTGCCGCTTGAACAGCCGGCGGCTGTTCGAGGAAGCGGGCCACACGTTGTCCGATCTGCGCATCTCGGTGCGCGACTGGTCGACCGCGTTCGAACTGATCCGCGAAGGCATGGGCCTGTCGCTCGTGCCGGAATCGATGCTGCCGGTCGCGCGCCAGGGGCTGCGCGTGCTGAACCTCGCCACGCCGATGTATCGCGAGTTTGGGCTGGTCTGCTCCGAGGCGGGCCGGCTCTCGCCTGCCGTGCACGCGTTCTTCGATCAATTGCGACGCACGCGCAGCGTGGTGCGGCTCGCCGCGCACCGTCACGCGTCGCTGGAACCGCGCAGCGCTGCCCGGCGCGCACCGGGCAGCGGCCAGCCCGCGGTGCGCGCCGTGGCGGCGGACGGGCATGTCGCCGAGGTCATAAGGATCGCTAATGCTGCCTCGCTCGAATGCTAACTTTACGTGCCGCTTCGGCTGGCCCTAGGATCGTCTCACCTACCGGTCGCGGCACGAGGCGCAGCTCACACCGCCGTGGCCGGCACATCTCAACGTTACGGAAGGATTCAAGCTCGTGAAACTCTACTTCGCTCCCAATGCCTGCTCGCTGTCGCCGCACATCGTCCTGCGCGAACTCGGCCTGCCGTTCGAACTGGTCCGCGTCAACAACAAGACCAAGCAGACCTCCGAGGGCCGCAGCTTCCTCGAAGTCAACCCGAAGGGTTATGTCGCCGCGCTCTTGCTCGACAACGGCGAGGTGCTGACCGAAGGCCCGGCGATTCTCCAGTACCTCGCCGACCTGAAGCCGGAAGCCAAGCTCGCGCCGGCAAACGGGACCTGGGAACGCGTGCGGCTCCAGGAAACGCTGAACTTCGTCACCTCGGAAATCCACGCCGGCTGCAGCCCGCTGTTCAGCAGCGATATACCCGAGGATGTGAAGGACATCATCAAGGAAAAGTTCTACAAGCGCCTGGACAACCTCGACGCCACGCTCTCGTGCAAGGACTACCTGCTCGGCGGGTTTGGCGTAGCAGACGCCTACCTGTACACGGTGCTGTCGTGGCTGCCGCACTTCTCGATCGACATCAAGCGCTGGCCGGCGCTCGCACGTTTTATGGACCGCATCGGCACCCGCGCCACGGTCAAGGCCGCGCTCGCCGCCGAGGAAGCCACGCCGGCCGTGTAGAACCGCGCATTCGACTGCGCATCCATTCCCCAACGACACCACGATAGCGATGAGAACCAAGACCGTACTGACCAACGACGATGTGAAGAAAATCGCCGCCGCCGCCGAGCGGCATGCACTGGCCCGCAACTGGCCAGTGACGATCGCGATCTTCGACGACGGTGGCCATCTGCTGCACCTCAACCGCCTCGACGGTGCCACGCTCAGTTCAATCGAGATGGCGCTCGCGAAGGGCCGCACGGCCGGGTTGGGCCGTCGCGAGAGTAAGTTCTACGAGGATCTCGTCAAGCAGGGGCGTGTCGCCTTCCTGAGTGCGCCGATGAGGGGCTTCCTCGAAGGCGGCGTGCCGATTGTCGTGGCGGGCGAGATGGTCGGTGCGGTCAGCGTATCGGGTGCAAAGTCGGAGGAAGACGCTGAAATCGCGCGTGCCGGAATTGCCGCGCTGGAACTCTGAGAGACTCGCTGAAGCGAGAGGAGGGCCGCCTTCGTGGCGGTCCTTGCATTCGTGAGCAATCGACGCGATCAAGGTGTTCAAGTTACTTTTATCAATAACGGTGCATCCGCCGATAATTCCACCGCGCACGGGCGCCATGGCCCTTCTGTCCAGGTCTTGGTTTGGGCCTCCATTACCTCAGAAGCGGCATGACAACGCGTTGCAGGCGCTCGGATGTCCAAACGGGATATTTGTCGTCCCACCCGTTGTCCGCCAGGAGCCCCGTTCGTCCGATCGTGAAGCTCACCGGAATGCGCCACATGCGCCCATAGTCGCCCGCCCACGCGCTGCCCAGCAATCCCACCGGAAAGCTCAAACCAGCGGCAACCTCGCGCACCGCGGACAGTTCGTCGGCTCCATCCAGACTGAATCCAAGCACGTACAGACCCCGATCTGCGTTGCGCGCGGCGTAGGCGGACAAAAGAGGCAGTTCCTCACGGCACGGCTCACACCAGGTGGCCCAGAAAGTCAGAATCACCACTTTGCCGAGCAGATCAGCCGTGCTGATGCTCCGGCCATCCAGTGTATGAAGCACGAGGGGAGGAGCGGGTTGACCAACGGCCAGCGTGCCGGCGTGGGTCGCCAAAGGGTAGCCCAACCCGGTCGCCGCCCCAAGAGACAATCCAAGCACGGTACGCAACCACGTCCGCCGCGCCGTCAATATCGAGGACGCGAGGTCTTCATGCGCCAGCGGCGCGCGCGGTGCGTCAGAACGCATAGCTCATCCCCACGTTACCCGTCCAGCGCGGAAACAACTGATACCCGTCAAGCTTGCTGTATATCGCGCGCTGTACGAAGCCATACACTTCCAGGTTTTTCCATACGTTGACGGTGATGCCGGGGCTGAGATAAATGACGGTTCCCGCCGTGTTAGCCGTATCCGCTAGCGTTCCCTGGTCATGGCTCTTGCGGGTCACGTTGACCTGCAACTGCGGAACCCACTTCGGGCTCGCCTCGTAGCGCAGGCCGACGCTAACACTGGCCAGATTTCCGGGGCGGTACGTCGCGCCGGCATGATCGAGATTTTCGACGATTGCGGACTGGAATTGGCCGTTAACGAACGCGTCGAAATTCTGGCTGATCGCCTGGTAATAGTAGGCGCCGACAATCAGGTCCGTACTACCGGTACCGGGCTGCAAGCTGGTGTCGAGCGCCTGGCCCGAAGCCATATTGGGGCCATTCGAGAAGAACACCGGGTTGTGTCCAACAGTTGCGCCCGTGTTGACGTTCTGACCGCCATACCGCCCCGTGGGTAACTTGACACCAAGTTGCAAGCCAAGATTATGCGTCGGCAGAAAGCCCTGATAGCTGCCGATGAGCTTGATGTCGCCCAGGCCTTTGCTGGTTGCGCCGCTCAGATTGTCGGGAGTGAGCTGGTCGGTAGTCGCGTTGCCGTACGTCGTGTGACTGCGGTAAATGTAGGGAATGAGAGCACTGAAGTTCCAGCTCGCGCTGGGGCTATAGCTGATGCCGAGATTGATGTATCGATTGATCGTCTGGCGCTCCACCTCCTGGCTACCGCCCGCGTCATTGATGCTGGCCGGCTGCGTGTTCGACACTGAGCCGGTACCGCGGCGCAACTGGTTCTGGTTAATGAAGTCGTATTCGATGTTGATTCGCCAGCCCGGGGCTGCGGAATAACCCATCGCTGCGTCGGTACTCAACGAGCAGCCGCAAGTGGCACATGCATGCGCCATAGTGGGCAAGATCACGCTCATGACAAAGGGCAGCGTAGCGCGCAACAGGGCGTTCTGGTTAGTAGACATGGTTTCCTCTCCGCTTGATACGGATGCGCGTCGTCCACCCTCCTCAGGTGGAAGGACGTGCGTGTTTCCCTGAGACGACCGACTGCGGCCACGGCCTGATCACCAAGCAAGCTGAAGCGGCAGTCGGCGAAAACGACGGCTAGGAAAGAACGGGAGGATCGCGAGGCCGGCCCGATGGAAACGCGGCGGCGTAAGGGACAAACGGGGGCGGTGCCGATACTTGCGCATCCGCCAGCAGTATTCTGGCAAAAAGGCCTGCCGGAGGGACGCTCGGAGCCGGTACTTGGTGAGCGATTAGATCGCAATACCCGCACGCCGCGAGCGGGTTCGGGGACACATGGTGTGCAGCGGGAGCGTCACTGTCGACTGCCGAACAAATGGCACCGACCGGCACATCGGCACGGGACGCAACGATCAACTGACTCACGAGCGGCGCGAAAACCACAAGCCACATGGCGATGAGGCCAAGCCATGCGACAGTGTGTTTGCGGATGCGCAGCTTCATGGTAGTCAAAAAATTTTCAGGATTCTATCCATGGGATAGCGGACGTGTACAGTGTTTTCCGCATGTCGGCTATCAGCTGGAAGGTCCTGGATTCTCTGGATGGATAGCTTGTCGGGTGCCTCAGCATCAGGAGTATTTCGAGCGGAACAGAAGGTACTCGAAATCAGATCGAAACGTTGATCGGCCGAGAGGGTTTGCGAAACTGTCGGTGCGAGCGTTGCCATCGCGATTGCAAGCAATCTGAGAATGCCGCCAATCTTCCAATGGAAAAGACGAGGCATGACCTTGACGGAGTTGCCGAACGATTAGTGTGATGCAGACGATTATCGCGTGCGCCGTCCACGGCTCCGATGGGTAGATGCCCTACAAAGGTGTTGGGAAGAACGGGTATGTCTTTCCGTTGCGCCGCGCGTCCACTTTAGTAGGCGGCTTTTGTTTGACACTGGCAATTCAATCCGGGTCTCTGGGCGCCTGGGCCCGTCGCGACGTCGATGACGACCTCGGCCTATGCCCTTCTCAGGCCTGGGTGGAGTTCCCTACCCACGCGGGAGAGTATTGACCCATACCGTGCTTTGTCGCTTGCCTGCACACTGCAGTTAAGCGGAGGTATGACCGGCGCCGACATCCGCTGACCCGCAATACTCCACTTGGTGAGATCATGGAACTGACTCACGCTTCTTCCGCTCGCCCCAAAATCGGTCCCGGTTCTGCGGCTGATTCCGATCTGTTCGACGAACGCCCGTTCCTGAAGCGCCTCGGCATCACTGACTGGCTGTTTGCGCTGGCGATGGTCGCGGGCGCGGGGTTCGCGCTGTCGCGCTATCACCCGTTCATGAATTACTACGACAAGCTGGTGCTGTGCTGCGCCGTGCCGGTGTTCGTCGTGCTCGGCTGGCGCTGGAAGCCGGTGCGTCCGCTGATGGTCGGCATCGCGGCACTGTCGCTGTTGGCGATTCAGATTTACCACGGCGATCTGACGCGCGCGGATAGCGCGTTCTTTCTGAAGTATTTCCTGTCGAGCCAGTCGGCGATTCTGTGGATGTGCGCGCTTTTCGTGTTCGCTACAGTGTTCTACTGGATCGGCTTGCTGTCGCGCTCGCCGACCGGCGCCGCGATCGGTTCGAAGATGACATGGGCCGCAGTGGTGATGGGCTTCGTCGGTCTGATGGTGCGCTGGTACGAGTCGTACCTGATCGGCGCGGACGTCGGCCATATTCCAATCTCGAACCTGTATGAAGTGTTCGTGCTGTTCAGCCTGATCACCGCGCTGCTCTATTTGTACTACGAGCAGCACTACAACACCCGCGCACTGGGCGCATTCGTGCTGCTGGTGATCAGCGCGGCGGTCGGCTTCCTGATGTGGTATTCGGTCTCCCGCGACGCGCAGCAGATCCAGCCGCTGGTTCCCGCGCTGCAAAGCTGGTGG
Organism: Paraburkholderia sp. IW21; assembly: GCF_041321145.1. NCBI lineage: Bacteria > Pseudomonadati > Pseudomonadota > Betaproteobacteria > Burkholderiales > Burkholderiaceae > Paraburkholderia > Paraburkholderia sp. IW21. The sequence continues at coordinate 347,848 of NZ_JBGGWA010000006.1, forward strand.
ATGAAGATCCACGTGCCGGCGAACTTCATCGGCTATGGCAGTTTTGCGCTGTCGGCGATGGTCGGCGTCGCGTATCTGGCAAAAGAGCGCGGCGTGCTGGCGGACCGCCTGCCGTCGCTCGACGTGCTCGACGACCTGATGTACAAGTCGATCGCCGTCGGTTTCGCGTTCTTCACGATCGCAACGATCCTCGGTGCGCTATGGGCGGCGGAAGCCTGGGGCGGTTACTGGAGCTGGGACCCGAAGGAAACGTGGGCGCTCATCGTGTGGCTGAACTACGCGGCCTGGCTGCATATGCGCCTGATGAAGGGGCTGCGCGGCGCAGTCGCGGCATGGTGGGCGCTGACCGGCCTGCTGGTGACGACCTTCGCGTTCCTCGGCGTCAATATGTTCCTGTCGGGGCTGCATAGCTACGGCAAGCTGTAAGTCCGGCCTCCCCCACCATCAGGAACAAAACGTCTCTTCACGACTGCGCCGGAAATTCACTTTTCCATGGCAGGCCAACAAGACTGCTCAAGCGAAACGTCGATCGTTTGACCTACCGCATCAATAGGAGGCTAACCCATACAAATCTGAGTCATGCGTGCACAGAATGAAATTGCGTGAAAGCCCTGTTGTCGTTAATGACGCCGTGCAGCGAGCAGCCCCGTCTTGTTAAGGAAGAGTGCGACTCGGTGTGACAGCGCAGAAGGAGAAACGATTATGACGGACGCTCTTGCCGGCAACCGGACGTTCTCTTGTATGCTTCGCCGCGCCTGGATCGCCGGGCTGGCAGCGCTCTGTTTGCTGCAGGCTTCTGCCGCCCTCGCGTTGCCCATATTCGCGCGCCAGACGGGGCAAAGTTGCGTGGCCTGTCACGCCGGTGGCCAATTTCCCGAACTTACACCCTATGGGCGACAGTTCAAGTTAAACGGTTATACCTTTGGCGAACGCACTATTCCGATCGCCGCTATGGCGACTGCCGATCTGAGCAAAACAAGGAACAACCTCGACTCAAACGGGATGCCCATCAATCCCAAAGATGGCCTGCCGATATTCGATGCGGCCAGCATTTTCCTCGCGGGGAAAATAACCGACAAGATTGGCGGCTTCTCACAGTTCACGTATTCGAATTACGATCACCAGGACGCCAACGGCCGATGGCAGGGTCACTGGGGATCGGACAACACCGACTTCCGCTACGTGGACAGGATCATCGGGGATGCCAACGACGTTGTGCTTGGCCTGACCCTCCACAACAATCCGACCGTGCAGGACGTCTGGAATAGCGCGCCGGCCTGGAGCTACCCCTATATTTCCTCGTCGATCAGCCCGGTTGCGCGCATCCAGAACCTGCCGATCATTGAGGGAGGATTGGCCCAGCAGGTCGTAGGCATGGGCGGCTACCTGTACTGGAACAAAACGATTTACGCGGAGTTGACGGCCTACAGCACCGCCGACGGCATCTGGTCGTTCCTGAGTCATGGCAACAAGCCCGGGGACCTGGCCCACCCGCAGATCTATCTGCGCGGCTATAACCCATACGCGCGCATCGCCCTGACTCACGACTGGGGGCCACATAGCGTCATGTTCGGCATGTTCGCCTTGAACGTGAACGTCTATCCCAACGACTCAAACGCGCTCCCCATATTCGACCAGGGTGTGACCCGCTATCGCGACTATGGCCTGGATGCACAGTATGAGTACCTGCTGGAGCCGCACACGATCACCGCACAAGCGCGCTATGTTCGAGAGAACATCCATGACCCTGACAATCTGGTTTTAGGCGATAGCACGTCGGGAAATCTGAACACGCTGCGGCTTAAGGCATCGTACGTCTATCAGTCGAAGTACGGAATAAGTCTGTCCTTCTTCAATACAACGGGCAGCCCCGACAGCGCGGCGTACGGCGGCAGCGCGAACTTCTCCCCTAACACGCAAGGCTGGACGCCCGAGATTTTCTGGATCCCGGTGCAGTACGTTCGGATTGGCTTGCAGTACACGCATTTCACCAAATACCTTGGCGTCACGACTAACTACGACGGTAATGGGCGCCACGCAAGAGACAACGACACGCTGTTTCTATACGTCTGGGCGGCGTCCTGGTGACACGTGCTTCGACATTATTGGCTTGCCCGGTCTCGACCGATTTTTCGTCACCTGAAGGGATCCTTCAGACTCACGGAATAAAAGCGCGGGCGAGTCGTTTAACGGTGAATGGATCGCGCAGTGTCTTGTCATGCAGCGGCGTCGGTCCCCAAAGCGGTAACGGCAGTTGGAGGCTCGTGACATGAAAAAAGTAGCGCAACTCATCTCTCTCGGGATGCTGCTTGTCGGATCGGCTTGTCACGACATCGAGCGGTCCCGATCGGTCGACAACCCCGCTGTCGCCGGAAAGACGATCGCCTTGCAAGTGTGCTCGAACTGCCATGGCGTGAACGGCGTTTCGGTGTCGCCCACCTTTCCCAAACTGGCGGGGCAGCAGCGAGAATACCTGATGAATCAACTGGCGGACTTCAAGACTCATAGCCGGGTCGACCCCAACGCCAAACGATTCATGTGGGGCTTCACTCATTTGAGCGACGGGCAAATCGAAGAGATAGCCACGTATTTCGCGAGCCAACACGCGATTCTGGGTGAGCCCGGCGATCCCATGCTCATCGACGAAGGGCAGAAAATTTATACTTCCGGTCTTTCGGACAAAGGCGTGGTCGCATGCGTTTCCTGTCATGGTCAGCGCGGCGAGGGGGCGGGCCCGTTTCCGCGCCTTGCCGGTCAGCATGCCGACTACATCGAGAAGCAGTTATTGATCTTCCAGCACAGCGACGACAGGCCTCGCGGCGCACCTATGAAGGCGGTCTGCACAAACATGTCGGAACACGATATGCGTGCCGTTGCTGCTTTCGTGGAGGCGTTTCCGCAGGCAAGCGGAATAGCGACAACCGAGCCCACCGACCAATGAGCGATCCACGATTTCCCGGCCACTCGTTTTGCGTGCCGCCGCGGTGGTGGGCACACACGGCGCGCTCGCACGCACGGCAGATCTCTACCCATTTCTGTCTGCGAACGTTCCCACTTGTTCCTGCGCTTGATCCGCGCAAGAATGTTTTCACGGGTCAGGATGTTCCCTGATTCACCGTCGGAGAGGTCGCCATGAGACGCATATATTTTCTGCTACCGAACGCGCAATGTGCGCGGATGATTGTGGACGAACTTCTGTTGCAGCGGATCGAGTGGCGTCATATCCACGTTATAGCCAACCATAATGTGCGGCTCGACGATTTGCCGGAAGCCACGCTTGTGCAGCGCAGCGACTTGCTGCCTGCGCTCGCACGTGGCACGGCGGCGGGTTGCGCGACGGGAATGCTGGCTGGGCTGGTTGCATTGGTCTTTCCGCCTGCGGGTCTGACCATTGCGGGCGGCGCTGTTGTAGCGATCACGCTCGCGGGCGCAGGCTTCGGTGCCTGGACGGCCACCATGATCGGTATCGATGTGCCGAGTACCCGGTTGAGGCGCTTCGAACACGCAGTCGAGCGGGGGGAACTGCTGATGATGATCGACGTCTCGCACGATCGCGTGGAGGAGATTGAGAAGATGATCAAGCTTCACCACGCGGAGGCAGATATCCAGGGAACGGATCCGACCATTCCTGCGTTTCCGTAATCTCTCTGTTCGCCCGGAACGAGAACCACCAACGAGGGGCCTGCCCGGCCCCCGCGCCAACGATCAGTAAGCGCCCATATAGTCGCGCTTGCCGATATCGACGCCGTTATGGCGCAGAATCGCGTAAGCCGTCGTGACGTGGAAGAAAAACTGCGGCAGGCCGTAGTTTTGCAGATAGGCGCTGCCGACCAGCTTCTTCTCTTTCGGCGTGCCCGGGCGCAGGACGATTTCCCTGCTCTCGCTACCGTCGAATTGGGCGGCGTCGAGCGTACCGATGTAGGCCAATGCCTTGGCGATAAGCGCTTGCAGGTCGGCAAACGTGACTTCGGTGTCGGGCCACGAGGGCACGTCCACACCGGCCAGCCGCGAGCTGATGCCCTTGGCGAAATCAGCGGCGATCTGCACCTGGCGCACGAGGGGGAACATGTCCGGGAACAGGCGCGCCTGCAGCAGCGCGTTCGGATCGATATTCTTTTCGGTGACGTGTGCTTCGGCTTTCTTCAGCACCTCGGACATTGCAGTCAGCATTTGCTTGAAAACTGGGACGGATGCGCTGTAGATGGAACTCGTCATGATCACTTTTTCGGTCGATGTTGGATGCCGGTGCGGAAAATGCCGCCCCGGCCGGTTTAACGTTGGCTGATTGAACGGATTAGCTAACGGAGGAGCGCTTCAGGCGTGCGGGAATCGCTGGACGGCGGCGACGGTATCAGCCGGATCCAGCCGTCGTGCGACATGCCCGCAGCGGGGGAAGATTACCACCGTGCTACCGGGAATATCCATGCGCGCGTGCGGCGCGGTCGAGAAAGGCGACCTTCCGCATGCTCATCGCCTTGCTGATTCACAGAAGCCGCTTTGCTTCGGCGACGACATGCCGAACCCATTGGCGATGCCCTGCCCGAGCGGACCCAACGCGAACTGGAGAGGTGAGGCGCGCGCTCAGGTCACTGCGCGAGCCGCGGCGTGACGTACGCGCCGTAATTGGGCCCCACGCCGGATGCGGAGGAAGGGATTCTGTAACCGCCGACGAAGTGCCCCTGAATGTATTTGCCGCTGCCCCCCACGGACGCATCGATGTGGAACGCAGCGAAAGCGACGATGGGAACGTACGTCTTGCTATTGATCTGGGTCGCGACAGGCATGACGACCGTGATGTCGAGCGGCACCGAGTTGTAGAGCGTCGTTTTCGCGCCGGGTTCGATCCAGATGCTGTCGCCAATGCTCAACGGCGACGGATTGCCGTTCGAAATCAGTGTCCTGATGGTCGGCACATTGTTCGCGTTGGTCAGGAACGACGTCCACTGCCCGCCCGAGCACACGCTGCCGTAGACCTGGCCGTTGGTGATCCGGAATTCGTAGGGCTGGCCTGTCGATGGATCGATCATCGGTTGATTGGTCGTCGCATTCCAGTATTGGTCGAAGATGCATTGGTCCAATACCACCGGAAATAGCCCACCCGAGCCGATCGTGCCGGGCGCGGCTGCCACCGCGACCGCTGTGGCGCTGCCGGGCGCACTCACCAGGTTCAACAACCCGCCAAGAAACAGGGCGATCGCGCCTCCGTTCTGGTTGACCGAGCGCGTCACGGAAACTTGCACAGCGGGCGCATCGTCGATGCCCGGCGAAATCGTCGTTGACTGAAGCCCTGCCGGACTGCCGGACAGGTTCCAATAGCCGGTCAGAATCGTGCCCGCTTTCAGCGTTTGGCCGTCGGAGCGGTTCAACAAGACGCCGTTGCTGGCAGCGGTTTTCGCGAGCGCCCAGTTCGGCCCGCTGCTGGTGGTGGCCAATAACGCGGACGCGCCGGCGAGAGCCGCGGCGTCCGCGTCGTTTTGCAGTTCGTTGCGCGCCACGCTCACCCGTGCGAGGTCGACGGCGAAAGCACCGAAGCTCAGCAAGACGACGAGGAACAGCAGAAAGAGGAGTGCGATAGAGCCGTGTTGCCCGCTTACCCGCCGAGGTTCCCGATTCCGGGAGAGCGCGGCACCGTGGGATCGGGCTGGTCTCACTCGTAGCCCATTACGGTTTTGGCCGTCAGCGTGACGGGGCCGGTCAGTGAACTGAAGGCCGAGCCGAGAACGAGGCCCTGATATTGATAACTGACCGTGACCGTCAACGGGTTGCCGGGAGACGTGCCGCCGGATTGGTCCACGGTGACGGTGGGCGTTGTCGCCGTGCCACCCGTCACCAGATTTTTTTGCATGTAGTTCAGCGCGACATTGCTAATCTGGCTAGGCGACAATTGTGGAATGCGCACAACCACACCGGCGCGGGTCGCCTCCCGACAGGCATTGGTGATGACCGCCTTGTCGCACAGCAGGAGGCTGACGTCGATAATGCCGAACAACACCAGCATGAGGAACGGAAAGACCAGCACGAACTCGAGTGCGACCGCTCCGCGCTCGCCGACACGCGTCGCGCGAGGCGCCCCTCCTCGGGCACCCGATCGTTTGGCGCCGGCGGCATGCGAATTCATTTCGGCATCCCGATGGTGAGGGGGGCGACGCCTGTCACTGTCGTCGCCGTGGCCGCCGTGGCCGCTGGATCGGCATGCGTTGCCCCTGCGCTGTAGCTGGCAAACCTGTCGCGCAGCACCTGATAAAAGCGCAGGTCATCTTCCGCCGTAGAAGGCGGAAGGTCGGCGAGCAGAATTCTCTTCGCGGCATCGGCATTCCCCAGCAGGCCATACGCAAGGGCGAGATTCTGGCGCGCCTGAATCGGAGCGTCCGGCAGGCCCGCGACGTCGAGCAGGGTATTCGCGGCTTCGCGTGGCTTGTTGTCGAGAACGAGCGAGAGGCCGAGATTCACACGCAAGCCTTGTACTTCCGGATGGACCGCCAGCGCCGCGCGATAGACCGCTTGCGCGTCGGCATGGCGGCCCTGCAGGTCCAGCACGGTGCCGAGGCCCTCGCAGACCACCGGATTGTCAGGCTGAGCGGTGAGCAGCCCACGGTATAGTGCCGTTGCATCGCCAAGCCGGCGCTGCCGCAGCGCGACCCGCGCGAGACCGAGTTGCGCGGCCGGCCGCACTGGCGTCTGCAACGCTGCCTGCTGGTAAAGCGCGCGCGCGCGCTCCAGGTCGCCGGCCTGATACATGGCGTCGCCCAGGCCCAGCTGAGCATCGAGCGAGCCGGGGTGCGCCGCGAGGGTGCGTTCGAATAGCGTGGCGGCGAGTTCGAAGTCGCCGGCCTGCAACGCACTCTCCGCGATGCGCAGGTCGCTCGCTCCGGGCGTGTTGCGTTGCGAGGAGATGGGCCGGGGGTTGAAGCTCCCTCCGCTGACGCAGCCGGTCAGCAGACCACTGCCGAGCAGCAGCGAGATCGCAAGGGTATGCCGGAGGTTTGCAAGATTTTTCATTTGAAGACCGCTATCAGGCGAATCACCGCGGGACCGGCCGCAATCAGGCCGACCGTGGGCAGAATGAACAGCATCATGGGCAGCGTCATCTTGGTCGCGAGTTTCGCGGCCTTTTCCTCGAGCGCCATCATCTGCGCGGTCCGCTCGGCTCGTGACAGCATGCGCAGCGATTGGGTAATGGGCGTGCCGTATTGTTGTGACTGAACCAGGGTGGTGACGAGCGCGCGCACCGACGGCAGGCCGATCCGTGCCGCGAGGTTGCGCAGCGCGACAGCACTATCGCCGCCGATCTGCAACTCGTCGCCGGTGGTGGCAAACTCGTCGGCGAGCGGCGGACAGATCGTCTTCAGTTCGCGGGCCACGCGCTTCACGCCCACCACAAGACTGTTGCCGGCATTGGTGCAAATCACCAGCAGGTCGAGCGCATCGGGCAGACCCGAAGCGATTGCCTTCTGTCGGCGGCTGATCATGGAACCCAGTGCGAACTCCGGCAGTATCATCCCGACAATGAACATGCCGCCCATCATCAACGCGCGAAACACAAAATACTCGCCGATTCGCGGCACGAACGGACCCAGAACAATGGCCGCCAGCGCCAACAGGGCGCCGACCAGAAGTTTGATGCCTATCATGACCGAGATCGCCTTGCGCTCGCGAAAGCCGGCCCGGACCAGTTGCTCGCCCAGCTTGGTGCGCTGCGCCGAATCTCCCAACGGCACGCGTTCGCCCAGCGACGCGAAGCGCTTCAGGAGCCGTTGCCAGAGGTCCGCCACCTGTTCGTCCGTGCGCAACGCGTGCTGCGCGTCCGCGCGCATCGCCGCGTGACGCGCGCGATGCGCGATGCGATGACGGGCGCCCCGCGGCCATTTAAACGCGAGCAGCAGTCCGCCGCACAACAGGAACAGCAGCGCCAGATCGCGAGCCGTATCGGTGTTCATGAAATTCATCGCGATGTGTCCAGCCGGGAGATTTTTTGAATCATCGAGAGGCCGACGACGAGAAGCACCGTGGCCAGCGTCAGCATCTTGTGGCCGGCGCGCGTGTGGAATAGCAAATCGACGTACGGCCGGTTGACCACATACAGGAAGCCGGTGATGACGAATGGCACCGCCGAGATAATCTTGCTCGCAATGCGTCCCTCCGCTGTCAGCGCTCGGGTTTTCAGGCGAATGTCCCGGCGGGTGCGAATGATGGTTGAGAGGTTCTCGAGGGTTTCTCCGAGATTCCCGCCCGTTTCACGTTGCAACAGCAAGCAGACCGCGAAAAAAGAAAAATCGGCGATCTGCAGGTGTCCGACCGCTTTGTCGAGCACTTCTTTCAGGTCGGCACCCAACAGCAGGCTGTCGCCCATCGTCCGGAAAGCCGAACGAACCGGTTCTTCCGCTTCCTGCCCCGCGGTGCTGATCGCCTGCACGACCGGGATACCGGCGCGCACCGCGCGGATGATGAGATCGAGCGTGTCAGGAAACACCTGGAGAAACCGCGTGCGAAAGCGCGCGATCAGAACGCGGTACGTGAGCCTGACCGCGATGAGGGGTGTACCCAGATAGATGAACGGATACGACCACCCCGGAAGCGGTGCGAACCGCACCACGACAGCCGCAATCAACGCGCTGACAATAAAGCCCCCGCATACAAGGCGAATACCGCTCGCCCCACTGACTGCCTTGATCCGTTGCACGCGTCGCTGGAACCACGTCTGGAACATGCCATAGTCTTTTGGCCGTTCGAACAGCTCGCCGCTCGCATCCGCGGTCTCGGGCTGAAGGCTTGCCACGCGCATCCGGTGAAGCTGGGTCATCCGGTCCTGAATGAGGCGCCGGGGTCGACGGCGTGCCAGATCGCGCAACGACGAGATCAGCATGCCTGCCAGCACGATCGCGACAAACGCGCCCGCTGCGACGATGTCCGCCGGGGTCATGGCCGCAGCGCCTCCATGAGTGCCGCTTCAACCCCATAGTAAGCAGCGCGCGTGGCGAACACCGGTCGCAGCGACGAGGATTCAAATGTGCCCTTGACGTCTTCCTGGTAGGCGCTTGCGTCGTAGCGGAATGCAAACAGATCCTGCGTGATGATCACATCGCCTTCCATGCCGGCCAGCTCGGTCACGCGCGTGACGCGGCGCACGCCGTCGCGCATGCGTTCGATTTGCAGGATCAGATGAACGGCGCTCGCGATCTGGCGCCGAATGGCCATCAGCGGCAGATTCCCGTTCGCCATCATCACCATGCTTTCGAGGCGGGTGACCGCGTCACGCGGCGTGTTCGCGTGAATGGTCGTCATCGAGCCGTCGTGGCCTGTGTTCATCGCCTGAAGCACGTCGAACGCCTCGGCGCCGCGTGTTTCACCCAGAATGATGCGGTCCGGCCGCATCCGCAACGCATTGCGCACCAGGTCTCGCTGCGACACCGCGCCGAGCCCCTCGCTGTTTTCCGGGCGCGTTTCGAGGCTTACCACGTGCGGCTGTTGCAGTTGCAGTTCCGCGGCGTCCTCGATGGTCACGATACGTTCGTGCTCGTCGATGTGATGCGACAGTGCGTTGAGCAAGGTCGTCTTGCCCGAGCCTGTCCCGCCGGAGATGATGATATTGAGGCGGCATGCACTGGCAATTTTCAGCACGCGGACCATCTCCGGCGACATGTTGCCCTGCTGGGCCATGCGGGCAAGCGTGATATTGCGCCTCGAGAACTTGCGAATCGAGATCGATGCGCCGCGCAGCGCGATGGGCGGCAACACAACGTTGACCCGGCTGCCGTCGGCGAGCCGCGCGTCCACCATCGGGCTGCTTTCATCGACGCGTCGGCCTACCGCCGCCGCGATACGCTGCGCGACGTTGATCACATGCGCGTTATCGCGGAACTTCAGCGGCGTCAGTTCAAGGCGGCCGTGCCGCTCGGCATAGACCTGATCGGGGCCATTGACCAGGATATCCGTCACCGTGTCGTCGGCCAGAAGCGGTTCGATGGGCCCGACACCAAACATGTCGTTGAGGATTTCGCTGACAATCAAGGCCTGTTCCGTGGGCGCGACGTTCAGCTGTTCGCGCGCCACCGCCTCCACCGCGATTTCCTCGACACCGGCGCGCACCTGGTCGCGGGTCTTCATCAGCGCCGCAGACATGTTCATGGATGCAAAGACCATCGCGCGGATTTTCTTGAAGTTGTCCGAACGGATCAGCGCCTCGTGTCCATCGACCGGCGTGCGAGGATGCACCGGCGCCGGCGGGGGCGTCGCGGATTGCGTCGCCCCCGCGTCGGTGCGGGGAAGAGACTCGGGAACGTGTTTCCTGGCGCCGAACATTATGCGGACCTCCCGAACTTGCTCAGTCGTACATACCAGGGAACCGGCGGCGGAGACTCGCGGCCGGTGAGGTCGTTCGAAATGCGTTCGATCGCGGCGGCGAACCCGGGTTGTCTTTTGCGATCGACCACCGGCTCGCCGAGGTTTTCCGCCCGGGCCAGCGTCTTCGGGTCGTAAGGCAATTCGTGCAGTACGCCGCGCCCGAGCGCGCGTTTGAAGTCAGCCGGCTGCACGCGCCCCGCGACGGGTTCGAGCGGATTGTTCAGCAGCAGCGACACGACCGGATCGCCTGAGCGCTCCCCGGCAAACCGTAGCAGGCGCATGCATTCGCGCGCCGCATAGACAGAAGGATCCGCCACAATGCAGGCCACCTGGGACGCATCGAGCGCCTCTTCCACCATGCGGCCGCCGCGGTCCGGCAGATCGACCAGGACATAGTGGAAGCGGCGCTTGAGCGTGTTGATCATGCCGGCGATCGCGCCCGGACGTATCGCGAACTCGGCGTCATAGGGGAGTTCGGACGACAACGTGAAGAGGCGATCGTCAACCCCCGCCAGCGCGCGATCGAGCGACTGGACATCGACTTCGCGCGCGTCCTGCAGCAACTGGGGCAAGCCGTTGCTGCTGCGCACCCCCAGCATCGAATCGGCCGCTCCGCCGTGCAGGTTCAGGTCGACGTAGACCACGTGTCTGAGCGTTTTATCGGTGAGATGGCGCGCGAGAGAAACAGCAATCGTCGTCAAGCCCACGCCGCCTCTTGCGCCGACGAAGCTGATCACCTTGCCCGTACGCGCCTGGGCTGAGGCATCCCGGCCCGCCAGCGCGCGCCGCAACAGTTCCGCGGTTACCGGCTTGACGAGGTAGTCCTGGATTCCGATCTCCAGCAGACTCCGAAACAGACCCACGTCGTTGCGATCGCCGATGACCACCACCGTGACCGATGGCGCACACACGTCGGCCAGACGCGCGAGGTCCGATAGCGGCATCTCGGACCCGGAGACATCGACGAGTAGTTGGCGAGGTGGCCGTTCGAGTTCCTGCAGAAGCAGGATCGCATCGTCGATGCCGCCGATCTGCGCGTGCGCGTCGGGAATCGCCTGATCGACGATCAGGCTCTTGACGGCGTCGACGCTGCTGGCGTCGGAGAAGACGGCGAGCAAATCCGCCACGCGTGCTGCGGCGGGGATCGTGGGACGAAGAATTTTCAGGGCGTTCATGGCGGATCGTGCCCGTCAGTGAGTCAATTGCGTCGTGGTCGACGTGGCGTTTGGCTGCTGCACGCGGCCTTCGTGGAAACGGCGAACGGCGCCCGCCGCGGTTGCGGCATCGGCGCCGCCGTATGGGACCGGATCGACGAGATCAGCCGGCCGCGCGAGCATGACCGCGAGATTCGTATAAGTCGCGCAGCCGAACGGCATGCCCGGGCGCTCCACTCCCGCGTCGGTCAGGTGCGACGGCTGAACCAGCGTGGCGCAGTTCGGCGCCATGGCCGCGCGGCCGTCGAATCCAATGATCGATGCGTCGGGCAGACCGAGTGGCGGGTGGGCGGACATGCATCCAGACAGCAGGAGCGGCAGCAATCCAATACTGATCAATCGAAGGAACATGGCGGAATTTCCCATAAATCAGTAGACGAAGCCCGCGGCACCAACCAGGCGCGGCACATTGCCCGACAGGGGGTCCAGTCCCAGCTTGCTGTGCAGCACATACTCAATGTCGCTGCCCGGCTGGGTCACGGTATCAAGCGGTTGACGCAGCCGGCCCGGGTCCGTGGGCTGCACGATGTAAGGGGTGACGATGACCACCACCTCGGACTTGTTGTTCAGGTAGTTCTTCGATGAGAACAGTTTGCCTAACACCGGCAGACGCGCCAGACCCGGGAGTTCCGAAAGCACGTCACTGGTATTGCTTTGCAGCAAGCCGCCAATCGCGAAGCTTTGTCCGCTCGCCAATTCGACTGTCGTCTCGACACGGCGCACGGTAAGCGCGGGGATCTTGATGCTGTCGATCACCACGCTGTTGGTTGGATCGATCTCGCTGACTTCCGGACGCACTTTCAGGCTGATCCGGTTATCCGCGAGCACCGTGGGCGTGAAATCGAGCGACACGCCGTAAGGCTTGAACTGGACTGTGATCGCATTGTTCTGGCCCTGCGGAACCGGAATCGGGAATTCGCCGCCCGCAAGAAAGCTGGCTGTCTCGCCGGACATCGCCGTGAGGTTGGGTTCCGCGAGCATGGTGATCAACCCTTCCTGATCGAGGGCGTCGAGTACGCCGTCAATGGCCCATTTGCCTGCGTGGAACGCGCCGAGGATCGAGTACGCCCCCGTTGAGGAAAGGATCGTTCCGGCCATTGACGGAAGAACCGTCGCTGGTGACGGAAAGGTCGTCCCGCCCGTTATCGCGCGGCCATTGAACAGGCCGCCGATAAAATTCCCGCTCTGGCCGAGCGCACTCCAGTTGATCCCGAGCTGCTGCGTGACGTTGCGGTCCACCTCGGTGATACGCACGCGCAAATTAACCTGGATTGGCCGCGTGAGCGTCAGCCGGTTGACGAGCGTTTCCTTGTCGTGAAGATAGGGATTGAGGGACTGCATGACAGCGTCGGCGTCGGCGGCGTCCGGCACGCGCCCGGTCACCATCAGCGAGCCCGGCGCGGACGTCACTTTCAGCTGAAAGCGAGGAAAGCGCGCATCGAGCATGCGCTGCATGGAAAGCGTGTCGACGCTCACCACCACGGTTTCGCGCAGGATGGTGCGATTGTTCGCGCCGAGTGCGAACAGCGTCGTGGTGCCGGCCTTCTTGCCGAACACGAATACGGTTTGCGAGGTCGGCACGTGCACGTCCGCGACATCCGGATCGGCGACGAACACCGCAACAGCGGGTTCGGGCAGATGCAGCATTTCCCCGCCGCCGGCGGCGATCGACATGGACGGATCGACGCTCGCCGCGAACGCGCCATGGGTCAGCGCGATCCACAGTCCGAATGCGATCATCAACCGCAAGCGGGTCACCGAATAGACACAATGCAACATGGATCCTTCCTGTCGAACAGGGGCCGCGATACCCGCGGCCCATTGCTTCAGCGTTGAGTAGTGGGCTGCTCTGACAATGTGCCTTGCCCAGCGATCGTCGTCGGCGGACCCGGCGGCAGCGGCGGCAGTCCGGCCACGCCCGTGCCACCCGGCGTATGTGAATTCTCCGACACGTCCGATACTTTCGAACCGCGGTAGACGATCACCGGGTGCGGCGCGGACGGCGCTGTGGCGACGCGCATGGCGACCCGCCCGCCCGACAATGCGCGCGAAACGTCGCCGGCCCACACGGGCGGCGTTTGAGGGAGCGCGTCGGTGCCGCTCACGGACGGATTGCGATCGCTCGTCGCAAAGCTGCGCAGTGCAAGTGAAAGCGAACCCAGGTGCGTCGCGACGGCGATCACCTGCGCGGTATGCGGCGACACTTCGAACGTGACGGTGCGCGCCCGCGTATTCGCGTCTGCCGCGTCCGGCTTGGGTCGCTGGAAAACCGAACCGACTGCGAGAACGCGGACCCGGCTGACCACCGTCTCGCTCTCGACTGCCCGAGCCATGGCGCCTGGTGTGCCGGCCGGGCCGCCGAGCTGCTGGGTCAGCAGCACGTCCACGTAGTCTCCGGGCTGGATGAGGCCCGCGTTGCCGGATACGTCGTCGATCGCGACTGAGGTGGCACGCATTCCCGGCTTCAACGCCGCGGCGAGAAAACCCGGCGCGTTAGGGGTAATGACATCGGCGATGCCTAACGGCGTGCCGCCTTTGACGGCATGACGCAGCACATCTCCTTTCAAGTCCTCGCCGTCGCCCGCGCCGCCTGGGTTTTTGACGAGCGCCTCCGGCGGTACTTGCTTGTGGGGCAGGTCTTTCCAGGCGAGGTCGCTGTCGCGCAACAGCATGCCTTCGGGCAGGTCAACGGCCGCGACCCGCACGCGATCCGTTACAGGGGGACGCGCCGGACCTGGCTGCGATGCCGCGATAAACAGCGCGCGGAAAGTAACCGCCCCGACGGCCGCGCAAATCACAAGAATGACGGTTTTCAATAGGCTGGGCATGGTCGCGTCAAGGAGTCCGACAAATTAACTACAGCGCGTTCAGCACGGGCAGCCAGACGGCCGCCATGCCGCCAAGCGCAAGCGGGACACCATATGGCATGCCGCGCATGGGCACAGGCTGCACCGATGCCAACCGGACGCCCGTCGAGCGGCTTCGGCACAGATCGATGGTCAGCATGGTCAGCGCGAGGACCAGACCACATGAAGACACGATGAAAAACACAGGCCACGCGAACGTGGGTCCAGCCCACAGGAAAACTGCGGCGGCCAGCTTGACGTCGCCGCCGCCCAGCCATCCGCATCGAAATAGCACGGCGAACAATGCAAAGGCAGCGACGGCAGCCGCCAGGTGGGCTCCCAGCGAGGCGACACTCGCACCGGCGATGGCGGCATCGAGCCCATACATACAGGCAACGAGCAACACGCTACGGTTGGGTAAGCGCCGGGCGCGGAGGTCGTGCACCGCCAGCGCGCCCAACACGAGACACGTGGCAGATTTCACTGCGTACAGCATGAGGTGCCTTCTCCGTGATAGGCGGCTGTCCGGCGGATGCCCGACGCCCATCGGGGCGTCAGGGCATCAGTGTGTCCGCGCGGCCCAGCACTTATGGAGGGTTTATGAGCCGTTTTGCGCGTTGGTCACTTTCGTGACCATATTCGAGAACAGCGTAGGCAAGCCGCCAGAGCCACTGAAGATTGCGCCGGCCGCCACCACCGCAATGACCACGATCCCGGCGAGCACCGCATATTCGAGCGCACTAACGCCGCGCTCGTCGCGTGACAGTAACTTCATAAATTGCAGCATGAGAACTCCGTATTTGAGGTGGACTTTGTATAAGTGCCAAAAGAACCGCGTCGCGTCGGAGAGCGATGAGACGGACTTTTGTTCAAGTGTTGAAGGCGCGGCCGCATCCTGATCCATGCGCGTTCATGGAACGCAATCAGCCCATAATTCAAACGTTTGCGCACTTAGAAATCGGCAAATATAGAGCCGTCAACACGAACCGATGTTAGGCGCGGCATGACACGGACAAATGGGAGAAATGAGGCCAAAAACATAGGCTATTCAATCTCATTTCTCTCAAAAGGTCATCGTCAAGGCGGCGGCACGACAGCCTGCCGTCAGAGTGATCGCATTACGCAAACATGAGTGCCAAACCTCTCGCGCAACGAGATTTCCGGCTGAGGTATGCGTGTGAGTTTTTTCGTTATGCAGAGGGTCAGGGCGTGGCGCGCACGCGCCGTCTATTTGTCTGACGTTACCGGCTAATTGCCTGGCACCAGTCATTGCGTCTCCTAACGATCGAATTTTACGTACGTATGACGAATAGCCGTTTTCCAATTAAAAAACATGCCTAGGGAAAATATCTATTCTTTCTGAAATCTCCGTCGCGTACTTTCAACACCACCTGAATCCCCGCACATCGAGCCTGTGCGCGACCGTTCTGAGGCCTGTCCTTCAGGATCGCCGGACCTTCGCGTGAGGTGCCGCGACATTCATATGTGAGCGCGCGGGGCATGGCTTCAACTTAGCGCGACTGTGGTTCCAGACCCACGCATTTTTAGGGAAACGATGACCACCGGAATTCGTGAAAGCGGTTTTTCCGCACTTGGGCCCATCTCGTGGGGCACCCATCTGTGTCACTTCTACGAATCGCGTAGTGAATTGCTTGGCGTCACCGCGGAATTCCTCCATGCCGGACTCGCGAATCATGAAGTGGGCGTGTGGGTTGCGCCCGCGTTACTGGGACCGGACAAAGCCCGCTATATGCTCACGCGGACCGCGCCTGCCCTCGCGGGTTTTATCGACTCAGGCCAGTTGCAGATTCTCGACGGCGCGCAGTTCTACGCGCGGCCGAGGAGCGGCTTCAACGGCGGCGCCACGGTAAGCTTGTGGTCGGCGGCGATCAACGACGCGCTGGGACGCGGCTTCGAAGGGCTGCGGGTGGCGGGCGACGCCGTCTGCAACGAAAACACCGATTGGGCCGCGCTGCTCGACTATGAAGCAACGCTGAAGCAGAAGCTCGCGGCGCAGCCGATCATCGGTTTGTGCACGTACTGCGTGCAACAGCTTCGCTCCGCGCAGACGCGCGAAATCGAGCGCTTGCACGATGCGACGATCGAGCCGCCGCATGGCGAACGCATCGGCCTTCCGCGCGCACAAGCCGCGCCGCCACACGCGACGACTCCGCGGATCGCGCCCGTGGGTGCCAGGCCTTACGATGAAGCAAACGAATCGCCCATCGGTCCGATGATCGGCCACGAGATCCGCAATGCAATCACGCCGCTGGGTCTGCTCGCCCGTCTGCTGAACACTCAGTATGGCCATGACGACCAATTGAAGCGGTTCGCACTGCTGCTCTCGCGGCAAGCAAACCTGCTGGGTCAGTTGGCCCAGCAGCTGATGACGCCGGCTCAGGATCAGCTCGCGAGTTCGCATGAACCGGTGCTCGAGGCGTCGTCGTACGCGTTACCCGACACGCGAACCGAGCATCCTTCGCAGGTGGATGTCGACGATCTGATCGCCCACTGCGTTCAGATTGCCGAAGCGGGCGTGCCGGGTCATGCGCCCATTCATCTGACGCAAAGCAATGTGCCGCTGCGGGTGCAGGGCGACTTCTGCAAGCTGACGCAAGTGTTCGTCAACCTGATGGTGAATGCGCTGAAGTACTCGGCGGCTGCGGATACCGTCAAGGTGGCGGCGTCTCGCGCCGGACGTTACTGCTATATCAGCGTGCGCGACAACGGGATCGGCATCGCGCCCGGCGAACTGGCAAGCATCTTCAAGCCCTACGAGCGCGGGCTCGCGGGTTGCGCGATGGGCGTGAGCGGTTTCGGGCTCGGGTTGTCGGTGGTTCGCGATATTGTCGCGAGCCTTGGCGGCACAGTTGAAGCGTTCTCCGACGGCCCGGGCAGCGGCTCGGAGTTTATGGTGCGCTTGCCGTTGGCGAGCATGGCCACGCCGGCCGATGCGACGACGCACGAAGCCGATGAGCGCGGCGTGGTGTGCGCCGCGCCGCCCGGCGAAGGCGTCGCCGCTTAGCGATCCGCGCTATCGCACTGAATGTTACGGGCGCCACGATTCGTGATCACGCCATCAGGCCACACACGTGCGGTTGCGGCCCAGCCGTTTTGCCGAATACAGCGCCCTGTCCGCGCCGGCTAACACGCTGCTTCCGTCGCCGCACTTGTCGTTGCGCTGCACGCAAACACCGAGGCTGATGGTGACGATGCCCGAGGCGCTCGGCGGATGGGGAAGCCGTAGCTTTTCCACGTCCTCGCGGATTTGTTCGGCGACTGCGCGTGCCTCATCCGCTTCGTCGGCCCCGAGAATCAAGGCGAATTCCTCACCGCCGTAGCGGGCCGCCATGTCGGTGCGACTTGCGGTGGAAGACGATATCGAGTGCGCGATGGTCCGCAGGCATTCGTCGCCTTTCTGATGCCCGAAGTGGTCGTTATAGCTTTTGTAATTGTCGACGTCGATCATGACGACAGCTATATACGTTCTGATATGCGGACCCTGCAGACAGCGCAGCTTGAGTTCGCGATCGAAGTAGCGGCGGTTGAATAGTCCCGTGAGACTGTCCCGGAACGCGAGGCCCTCCAGCTCGCGACGCTCATCGGCGTGGCGTTGCTCGATAGCCCTTTGTTCCGTCACGTCCCGAGCCGTCGCGGTGAGTCCTTTTAGTGTGCCGGACAGCGGATCGATCATCGGACGCATGTGGGTTTCTATCCATAGCGGCCTGCTTCCGCGTGGAAAACGGCTGATCTGCGATGTTTCGCTCGAGCCGGCCACCACCTGCTCGATCATCGCCATCAATGCGCCACGGTCGGCCGGATCGACGAGATCTGCGTACTGCAGGCCGATCAGCTGCTCGGGCACGCAGCCCCACGTCGTGAACGCGCGCGGGGACACGTACGTCAGCGTGCCGTCGAGCTGCATGCTCATCACCACGTCCGTGGCGTTCTCCGCCAACGTCCGGTAACGTTGCTCGCCGTCGCGAAGGAGCGCAATCATGCGGTTGCGTTGCATCTGGATCGCACTGATCGGCAACGCCACACCGAGTGCGGCCACAAAAAACAGCTGCAAAGCGAAAACGCGATGCTGCATGCTCTCGAACGGATAGGCCGATAGCGGGCCGGACCCGTGTGCCGTAAACCATAGACTGATCGCGAGACACTGCAGCAAGCCCAACAGGACGCCCGCAATCTCGGCCTGAAAGGCAAGCAACACAAGTGGCGGAAGTGTCCAGTACAACAAGGGAACGCCCTGCTGTAAACCGAATATGCAAGTCGTGACGACGCCCACCAACGCTAGTAGCGCGCAGGTCTTGACGCGACCGCCGCCGCGCAGAACCCGCGCAACCTCACCGTTCCAGAACACCACCGCAACGGGCGTGATGATGATGAGGCTCAACCCATCGGAGATGAACCAGGGTACTAGCGTAGGCAGCAGAAAATGGCCGATTTTGCCTTGCAGCGACAGCGTCGCCCAAAGCCCTGACGCGACGGGAGCAAGCAGCACGCCGCCGAACAGGAATTTGAGCAGCGGTTTGGGCCGGATCAACTCGGCCGCCGTTGTCGCACGCGGAGCAAACACGAACGCAATGGCGACCTGAAGCATATCCGCCGACATGAACGAGAGGGACGCAGGCAGGCTGCGTCCTATCAGCAGATTCGCGGTGAAGTCGCCCAGTGCGCCGCCGCAGAACACCCAGCGCCGTTGTCCCCGCGCCGCGACGATCAGCTGGGCGAGCAGTATGGCGTTGCTGAGCCACATCGGCGCAACTTGCCCGGTCATGGCTCGCAAGCCTCGGCTGGCCAGGAACGCGAGCGCGGTCACCGCCAGTGCGACGAGCAAGGCCGCCCCCTTCGACAGATACGCCGATGCGCGCAACCGTTCGACGATACGCGGTTGAGGCAGGGCGGCCCGTTTGGGGGATAAACCCGCTACGGCAAGGTCGGGCGTCCGTGTCTCGGATCGCGGGCGTGTCATAACCATTTTCGTTGCGCAACGCGCTGTCGCGGACTGTTAATCGCATAAGATGCCGATCTCATGCCAGTTTAACGGTTACCACGCGGCAAATCTTGAGCTCGTTGCGCGAAGCAAGCAAAAATGACTGAACGCTCCGGGTGGCCGATAGAAGAAAAAGGCAGCCAGCGCTTTTCGTCGAAGAGGGTTCTGCTCAGCGTTCGTCGTTGGCCAGTGAAGTGAGAATCCGGTATGCGGCAGTCACGCGTTCATCAATGGGGAAGTTCTTGTTGGCGAGGATGACGATCCCCAGCCGCTTCTTCGGAATGAATGCCACGTACGCGCCGAAGCCGTTGGTCGAGCCGGTTTTATTGATCCAGACGTCTTCCCGAGGAGGCTGGGGCGGTTCTATTTCGGTAACCGGCGTTGCGTTGAAGATCATCGCCGACGAATTACCGTCCAGAAGCGTCTTTAACTGGACGGGATACGGATATTGTTCCCATATCAGGTCCTGAGTCATCGCCCCTGCCTTGAAGTACCCGGTGTGCGTATCGGCGATCGCGCGCTGGAACTTCGGGTCCAGCGGGATCAGATTCATGTTGGCTTCCAGGAAGCGGGTCATGTCGGCGGCCGTGGTTTTGATGCCGTAGGCTTCAGAGGACAGCACCCCGGGCCTCATTCTGATCGGCGCACCTTCTTTCGTGTAGCCCTCAGCGTAGTCAGTCAACCTCGCAGCGGGAACGTTGATGTAGCTACTCTTCATGCCGAGCGCGGGAAACAGATGTTTTTCCATCAGCGCGTTAAAACCCTGCCCCATGCTCTTCGCCGTTATCAGACCGAGCGCGCCGATGCCGGGATTGGCATAGGTCCGATAGGTTCCCGGCGCATACGTGGGCTGCCACTGCTTGAAGTATTGCATCAACTGATCGTCATTGCGGATGTTGTCCGGCACCTGCAATGGGAGCCCACCGGGAGTATGCGTGCCCAGATCGAGGAGGCTGACATTGCCGAACTTGCTATTGCGCAGAGAAGTGAGGTATTTGCTCGACGGATCCGACAAGGATAGATAGCCGCTCACCTGCGCATAGGACGTCAGCGTCGCCGTCAACGTCTTGCTGACAGAACCCAGTTCGAACAAGGTGTCGCCCGTGACCGGTGTTCTGGTTTCCGTCGACGCCAAGCCATAGTTGAACACGTAGTGCTGGTCCCCCGCAACGATGCCAACCGCCATGCCGGCAATACCGTATTTCGACATGACCGGTTGTATAGCCCGGGTTACCGCGCTTCTGACTTGGTCCTGCTGATCGTCTGCCGCATGGCTAACGATCGTGGTGGCGCACGCACAAACGGTGACTGCCAGCAAGCTTATGGTTCTGAGATTCATTGCCCTAATTCGTCGATTATGTGTGGGTGGATTGCGTCCGGCCGGGTTCGCTGAGGAAGGAGTATGCAGGCTCATGGGTTCGTCGACCATCGACGATATCTTGCCCACGGCGAAAGAAAATCTTTCGCGCGAGCGGCGATATGCCCATCCGCTACTTGACGCGCGCTGCGCCGTTGGGGGCGTCAGCGCGCGTTGAGAGGCCATTCCATCGAGACGAATTCTGAGCGCGGCGTTACCCGACCCGCTTGTCAGGAAAGATGATGCACTTCCTGCAGGCCATAAACCGGCGTCGCGATTCCCTCCATGCGCGCCTTCAATTGCAAGGACAAATATTGGGAGTAGTGGCGCGACTGATGCAGATTACCGCCATGGAACCACAAGGCAGGCTGCCGCGTGGGCTTCCACATGTTGCGTTGCTCGCCTTCCCACGGCCCGGGGTCTTTCGTCGTATTCGAACCCAGCCCCCACACTTTGCCCACTTTATCCGCCACTTCACGCGAGATGAGATCGGCGGCCCAGCCGTTCATTGATCCGTAGCCGGTGGCATAGACGACGAGATCCGCCTCGAGCTCGGTGCCGTCGCTTAGCACGACAGAGTGTTCCTTCAGTTCAACCACATCGACACCGCTCTTCAACTTGATCTTGCCGTCCGCTACCAGGTCGGCTGCGCCAACATCAATGTAATAGCCCGATCCGCGCCGAAGATATTTCATGAAGAGCCCCGAGTCGTCATCGCCGAAGTCGAGCATGAAACCGCGCTTTTCCAGACGCTCGTAGAACGCCGCGTCGCGCTCTCGGATCGCGTCGAATACGGGCTTTTGAAACGTGTGCAGGATTTTGTACGGGATCGACGCAAACGTCATGTCAGCTTTCGACGTCGTCATGCCTGAGGACACCGCGCGCTCGGAATAGAGATCACCGAGCGCCAGTTCCATCAGCGAATCCGACTTCACGATATGTGTCGACGAACGCTGAACCATCGTCACGTCGACGCCCGCTTCCCACAACGCCGCGCAGATATCATGCGACGAATTGTTCGCGCCGATCACCACCACTTTCTTGCCCTTGTACGCGTCCGGTCCCGGATGTTTCGACGAATGATGCTGCTCGCCTTTGAACGCATCCATGCCTTTGAATGAGGGGATATTCGGCTTGCCCGACATGCCCGTGGCAAGCACGAGCTGCTTTGGCCGCAGCGTCAGCGTCTCGCCGTCGTGCTCAACCTCGACCACCCATTCAGCCGCCGCTTCGTCGTATCGCGCGGACTTGCAATTCGTCGATCCCCAATAGTTCAACTCCATGACCTTGGTGTACATCTCAAGCCAGTCGCCGATCTTGTCCTTGGGCGTAAAAACCGGCCAGTTATCCGGAAACGGCAAGTAAGGCATGTGGTCGTACCAGACCGGATCATGCAGACACAGTGACTTGTAGCGATTGCGCCAGGCATCGCCAGGACGTGGATTTTTATCGACGATGATGGTCGGCACGCCCAGCTGGCGCAGACGCGCGCCCAGTCCAATCCCACCCTGCCCTCCGCCCACGATCAAACAATAGGGCTGCTCCGCGCGACCCAGCGCCTGCGCCTCGGCTTCGCGCCGCTCCTTCCAGCTCGTTCGATCCATGCGGGCGCCATGTTCCGCCCCCATCGGACGGCGATTGCCTTTGGGTTCTTCATGGCCTTTCAGTTCGCCCATGGTGGTAAGCAACGTCCAGATCAGGCCGTCCTTCACGCGGATAAAGCCGCTCCCGCGTGCGACCTCCGTTTCAAAGGTGATCCACGCCTGCGATACGCCGCCGGCTTCGGTCGGCGCTTCATTTTCAGCAACCCTCAGCTTAGTGGGCTTAATATCGTCGAGTTGTGCGTCGAGCATGGCGCCGATCTGCTCCCGGCCTTCCATGGTTTTGATATTCCAGGTGAACGCAACCAGATCGCGCCAGTAGCACTCCGGTTGAAACAACGCGACGGCCGCCGCGGTGTCACCCTGTTTAAGCGCTGACTCCAAGGATTCCAGAACGTTGGTGATAATCAGGTTTGCATTATTTTCAGGCATGGTCGCTCCTCCATTCAATACGGATCAATGAAACGTCGAGGTAATGCGCGGGTTCTCGGCCCGCTGAGTCAATGCGGACCGCTATCGTCGGTGAGGCGGGACAATACCGAACTT
This sequence comes from Paraburkholderia sp. IW21, assembly GCF_041321145.1. Lineage (NCBI taxonomy): Bacteria > Pseudomonadati > Pseudomonadota > Betaproteobacteria > Burkholderiales > Burkholderiaceae > Paraburkholderia > Paraburkholderia sp. IW21. Next base: position 370,752 of record NZ_JBGGWA010000006.1, read on the forward strand.
CGCGATCCGTCTATATAGTGTCGCGCGCGAGATGCCCAAGGTCCTGGCCGTCTCGACCGGACGCCATTTCGCATCCGTCAAGGCTGCGACGATGCGGTCGCGCTCAAGGGCGTCGACATCGGTGAGAGTGGGTTGCGCATGGGGTGCGGGATTTCGCGGCTGCGGCGTCGATTGCCGTTGCGCGCGAATAACAGGCGGCCGAACGCGCGCATAAAGCGGCGAGCCGTTGGCCGCAAGTTTCATCGAGACCATGTCCCGTCCGGGCCTGACATCCAGAAGACGTTCGGCGCGGACGTCGAATAGCTCGGAGACGGATCGCGGCAACCGGTCAAGGCCCGGCACGCACTCTTTCGCCCGGCGATTTGCGGCGATTGCGTTTCCGTGAGCGTCGAAGGCGATCAGAATCTCGGGCTGGACTTCCACGAAATGGCGGTTGCGGTGCGCGAGCAACACCCAGCAATGGGTGGTCGCGTTGAGAAAGAAACTGTCTTCGATCAACACCGCGCTATGACGCACGATGTGATTCACGAGTCGCTGGCTTTCGCGTTCGTCGGGCGAGCGGATCGCCGATGCGTCCAGCACGCCGATCAGTTCGCCCTCCAGACCGAAGATGGGCGAAGCGCTGCAGGTCAGCGTGGTAAAAGCGGCGCGGAAATGATCGGTTTTGTGAACCGTGATCGGTTGTGAATCGAGCAGCACCGTCGCGATGCCACAGGTTCCCTCTTCCTGCTCGGACCAGCAGGAGCCTGAATAGAGTCCCGCTCGTTTGAAGTCGTGGCGCCGATCCCGGTCGACGCGATAATCGATCGTCACGCCCTGCGCGTCAGTGAGCATCACGCAGTAGTCCGCTTCGCGAACCGTCTCATGCAGACGCGAAAGGCACTGTCCGGACGCCCGTAGAACCGATTCTTCCCGGCTTTGTACGTCGCGCAATTCCGGCGCGGTGAGAATGCGCGGCCCTTTTGTCAGACCAGGATCGAGATGATATTGCTCTAGCGAGCGCCAATACGACGAAGCCAGCCGCTTGGCATCGCCGCCGCGATCGGACATTCGGCCTTCGATCAACCGGCGGATCCGGTCGATATGTCTCACCTGCGGAACGTAAGGCATGAATGTCTCCTTCGGTAGGCACGATGCGCATCGCAGCGCCGTGGCACGCTTAGGATGACTTTTAGCATGCGGGTTCCGGAAGAGCACACTGCAGCGCAGCATCAGACCGGATGAGACTTTTGTCTCAGCCTTCTTTATGGCCGGGTGCTCGTTCACTCGCCCACGAATCACTTTTGCCCCTCCGAACGACCGCCGCCCAGCGCCTCGAGCAGTGGCCGCAAGGCATCCAGTTCCGCGCCGAAGCCGCTCCAGTCTCCCGCCTTCAATCGCTCGATCGCACGGTCATAATGTGCAAGCGCCTCGCGGGCACGCGCGTCCGCGGTGCCCTGCGGCGGCGATAGGAGCGGGGCACTTTCCTTGAAGAGCGCCGCCAGCGCTTCGCCCAGGGTTTCTTTCATCACCACCCGGTCTCCATACGCGGCGATCACCCGCTTCAACTCGGGTAACTGACCCGACGCCGCACGCAGGTAGAGCGGGGAGATGTAGAGGATGGAGTTCTCAATCGGCACGACGAGAAGATGGCCGCGAATGACGCGCGACCCCATCTGGTTCCACAGCGAAATCTGCTGCGAAATCTCGGTGTTCTGCTGGATGCGCGCCTCGATCTGGAACGGCCCATAGACGAGCTTGTCCTTCGGGAACGAGTAGACGATGAGCTTGCCGTAGTCGGGCGGATCGCAACGCGCGGCGAGCCACGCAATCATGTTGTCGCGCTGGCTGGGCACCATCGGCAGCATCAGGACGAACTCCGCGCTCGGCTCGTCGGGCAGCCGCATGATCATGTAGTAAGGCGTCATCGGCGTGCCGGGACTATTCCCACCATCAATGCCGATCAATTCCCTGGGGAACTGCCACAGATCCTCGCGATTGTAGAAGACCTCCGGCGCATCCATGTGGTAAGCCCGATAAAGCTGCGCCTGGATCAGGAACAGATCTTCGGGGTAGCGGATATGTTGCTGCAGGTCTTGCGGCATCGCCCCGAGAGACTTGAACAGGCTCGGGAAGATGCGCTGGTAAGTCCGCAGGATCGGATCGGCCGGATCGCTGACATAGAAATCGACCGTACCGTTGTAAGCGTCGATCACCACCTTGACTGCGTTACGGATGTAGTTGGCGCCGTCGTCGAAACCCGGTTGGGCGTAGGGGAACCAGTTGCTCGTCGTATAGGCATCCTGCATCCAGAAAAGGCGCCCGTTGCTTGCGACGAGATAGGGATCATGGTCGAGCCTGAGGAACGGGGCGATCGTGCGCACCCGGTCCTGAATGTTACGGTGCAGCAGGATGCGGCTAGCGTTCGTGACGTAGTCGGTTAGCAGAATGTTCGGATCGTCGAACTGCCAGGCGAAGAGGCTACGGCGCGCGGTGCTGCCGATGGCAATACCGTCGCTCCCGCTGTAAGTGGTGTAAACGTTGTCCTTACCTTTGGGGTAGTCGAATTCGGGGACGCTGCCTTTTACGATGACGTAGCCTTCACCACCTTCACCGAAATACAGACGCGGCTCGCGAATGGCCGGGCCGCCGTGGGCAACGGGGGGAATATCCTGCAGATAGAAGGAGGGCAAACCTTCTGTCGATTTTTCGGTGACGGGCGACATCACGACGCCGTTGCCGTGCGTGAACAGGAGGTGCAGGTTCACCCATGTCTGGGCGTTCGGGGGAAGCATCGACGGCTCCAGTTCGCGGGCCGACAGCATCACCTGCCGGTAACCGGCGTCAAGCCGGTAGCGGTCGATGTCGACGGAGAGAAATTTGTAGTAAGTCCTGATCTCCTGCAACTGCGCGTAGGTATCCATCAGCGGCTGCACATCCCACAGGCGAATGTTGTCGATGGTCGCGCGATTGGCCTCGAGCGAGGCGAGATTCAATTCCTGCTCGGCCGGAAACGGCTTTACCGCGATCTGGTTGAGGCCGTAGGCCATTCGCGTCAGCGCGATATTGCGTTTGATATAGGGCATCTCCAGTTGCAGCTCGCTCGGCTTGACATAGAGGCGTTGGAACAGCGCTGGGTAGATCAGGGCGAACACGAACGACGTGCCGAACACCAGTAACACCGAGGCGGCAGGAATGCGATAGTCCAGCCGGCGCATATTGACCCAGGACGCGACGGCTGCGGCACTGGCAATGCCGATGAGCACCCACAAGACCGGGAGCTCGACGTGAATCTCGGTGTAGCCGGCGCCGACCACGACGCCGTTATCGCCGTACAGCAGCAAAAAGCGGTCGAGTGCGTAGGACCAGGCCTTCAGGACGAAGAACGCACCGAGCAGCGCTGAACCATGAGCGGCGGCGGCAGCCGAGAGTCTGCACGGCGGCCGCTCGAACGTGATGTCGCCGCGTACCCCGTAGACCACGCCTGCAACGATGGCACTGCAAAACAGCACCTGCAGCAACCAGTTCTTGAACGCAAGATAGGCGGGCAGCGAGAACAGATAGAAGCTGATGTCCTGGCCGAAGACAGGATCGCGGTCGCCATAGGGCACCTGATGAAGGAAGCGCAGCGCCAGGTCCCAGTTGGAGATTTCGCCGGCGGCGATGATCAGCCCCAGGACGACAGCACTGCCGGCAATGCTGGCGCGCCAGGGAATGCGCGGCGCAAGCTGGTCTGCCAGTTCACTGATGAACTCCGGCGTACCTGACAGACGGGCCGCTTCCACTTGCCAGCTACCGGGACGCTTCGCGTAACGATGCGCAAGGAACCCCGATGCGGCTATTACGCTCGCCGACGCTGCGAACACGGCGGCAAAGAGGAGCGCCTTGGCGGAGACAACCGTCCAGAAAACGTCGACATAACCGATTGAAGAAAACCACAGCCAGTCGACCACGACACCGGTGATACGCCCGACGACGATCAGGCCGACCACGACGACCGCAACCGTGATTGCGGTGCCTTTGAAGTGCATGCGGGAGCCTGGTTGCCAATGCATCGCCCCTCCTTTGCCGGGACGCCACTCGTGGCTGGCTGCGATCGGGGCTGCTTAAACCGCTGATCTGCCGTGAACCTGGCTGACCGGCTTGTCAATGCGCCCGTCGACGCCCGCGCGCGGCCAACGCATGATTAGGGTCATATAAATAATTGTAGTCGAACATCGGAATTGCCAGACGGGACATAGCGCGCCATTCCTTAAGCGCACACGACGACGATCAAGGTGACATCGCCGTCGTTTTACTTGCCCCATCGTTGATAACGGAATCGATCGCGCAGATCGACAACCGCCGCTAGCGTCTCAACTCGGAAAGAATCTTCTCCGCCAGAAAATCGCAAGGCGGCCGCTTTGAGCCCGTGCTACGCGCGAGCACCATTTCGAGTGCGGCGATCTCGGGCAAGCCTTGCGCCGGTCCGAGGAGCACGAAGTGCTTTGGGACGGCACATCGCGCAAGCGGCACGATGGCAAGTCCTGCTTCGGCCATCGACAGCAGGCCGAGCAGGCTCGGACTTTCATACGAAGTCCGGTAGGTGATCTTCGCGTGCTCGAGGCTACGAATCGCGTTCTCCCTCGCTACGCTGCCCGGTAGGAAAACAGCGATCGGCAGCGGCCTTTCCTGCCATATTTCGTGGGCGCTCGGCGCCGCTGCCCATTCCATCGGCTCGAACCGGATGAACTCCCCCGACAAGCCCTTCACACGCGTAGCGCACACGAGGTCGACGGAACCGTCTTTCACCATCGGCGCAAGCGCAACGCTCGGCAGCCCAACGACCTGAATCTCGACCTTCGGATAGGTCGCGGAAAATTTCTTGAGGATCGGTGGCAGGAGCGACGAGGCGTAATCGTCCGGCACGCCGATGCTCACCCGCCCGGTCACATCCGGTCGAACCACGGCAGCCCAAGCCTCGTCGCGCAATGCGAGCATGCGGCGAGCGTAGGTCAACAGGACCTCGCCGTCCTGTGTCGGGACGACATTTCTCGGCTTGCGAACGAAAAGCGGCTTGCCAAGCGCGGTTTCGAGCGTCTTGATCTGCATGCTCACCGCCGATTGCGAGCGATGCACGAGTTCTGCCGCCCGGCTGATGTTGCCGGTGTCGGCGACCGCGACGATCATTGTCATCACATCCAGATCTAGCGCTTTCAATTTTGCTGGTATCAGAAAAATAGATGGGTTTGATCAATATTACGCGATTTTCCAAGTCAACGACATCGGGCATAGTGGCCGCAAAGGAGCCAGTCAATGAACGCCCGAACCGACCTCTCAGTGCTCGCCGTACCCGACATGTCATTTGCGACCATTGCATCTGGCATTTGCCTGCCGTACATCGAGTGCGGAGAAGGTGAGCCGCTGTTATTCGTGCACGGGTCGCTTTGCGACTATCGCTACTGGAGCGCGCAGACTGCAACGCTGTCACAGCATTTCCGCTGCATCTCGGTGAGCCTGAGCCACTACTGGCCGGCGAGCGAGGCGTGCATCCAGGGCGAGTTCGGCTGGCAGACGCACGTCTCGGAACTGGCCGAGTTCGTCGAGGCGATCGACCTTGGGCCCGTGCATCTGGTGGGGCATTCGCGCGGCGGCTGTGTGGCGTTTCATGTCGCCCGCGAACATCCCCGGCTCGTGAAGACATTGACGCTTGCCGACCCGGGCGGGCCGCTGCAGATGGACGGGATGCCGGACACGTCGCTGGCCGCCGGGACCAATGTGCTGCGAGCGCGCGTCGCTGAACTCATTGAAAGCGAGCAGATCGACGCGGGCCTGGAGCTTTTTGTCGACTCGGTGAGCGTGCCCGGATCATGGCGCAAGAGTCCGGCAGCATTTCGCACAATGGCAATCGACAACGCGGGCACGCTGCCCAAGCAGTTCCGCGATCCGTTGCCTGCCTATTCCCATGAAACGGCACGCGACGTGAAATGCAGGACGCTGCTCATTGAAGGGCAAAGGAGTCCTCGCATGTTTCGGAACAATGTCGAAAAGCTCGCGGAGTGGATCCTCTATGCCGAGCGGCAGACCATCGCCGGTGCGTCGCACGGGATGAATGTGTCGAATGCAGGTGCTTTCAACCGGCTCGTGCATGCCTTCGCAAGTTTCTAACCCGTTCAATTCTCCGACGCCGCAAATGACTGCAACGGAGCCATGCCCGGTCATTCCGTAGCGCCGGACGACTGTCTCTTCGTGGCCGGTTTGCGCCTAAGTGATCCCCTCGAATCGTTACAATGCTGCAGATGAGTCCCCTCCTCAACTGCATCGAGTGCGAGACATGCTGACCTCCCATTTCTGGAGCGGCGACGCCATGCGCAGTCGAGGCGTGAGCGACATCGTGCTATCAGGCACGGTCGACGTGCCTGTGCCCCCGGCACGTCTGCTCGCGGATTGGGAAAGGGAAACGTCGTCGCGCATGGTCCTTGAGGCCGGTGACGTCGAGGTCATGCCTTTGGCGCGAGCGCGGGCACGCTGGCCGGACTACACGCGCTGCGTGCAGGCAGTGTCCGATTGGACGAACGCGCTTGGATTGCCCGCGGTGCTTGCCTTCAGTGACGTAGCGCTCATGGCCTGCCGCGGCGCGAAGTACCACCATGACGGTGCGCAATATGGCGGTGCGGCCTTTTGCAATCTCTTCCTGAGCGAGGACAGGGGACTGGACCTGCATTTTCCCTCGTTGGACCATCGCATCCCTCTGACCCGCGGAACGGTTGTGATATTCGACACTGGCCAGCCTCATGGCGTGATTCAGCGCGGCGCCAGCGGATTTAATGCGGCCGACTTCGCGCCGGACCAGGATTGCATCCAGATATTCCTGACGTGGGAGCTTCCTATCGAAGATGCTCATGTTGGGCACGCACTTAAGGTCGCCTTCGACATCGCCCCCGCAACCTCGTTGCAACTGGCTGAAGAGCAAGTCTTGCTGAACGGCGAACCGGTCATTGTGTGCCCGGATTCCGGTCGTTGGTGCCGGGCCGACTAATCGTCCGCTGGATAGCGACTCGGCGTGCGTTCGCGTATCAACGTGGCTGTCACATCGACCCTGCTTTTCCACGGTTGCTTCCCTATACTTTGAACAATCAAGGCAGCAAGCCAATTATCTGATCATTGATTCGGCTTGAAGATCGATTGCGCGAACACGCGCCGATCTGTTCCACGCGATGCGGCAGCACATCGAGCGCGTCGCGGTGCAGGAGCGCCAACTGGAGCGAGACATGAGCCTGACAGCACCTGCCGCGTCCGAGGGCGGCCGTCCCGGCGAGCACGCGCATCGCCGGCCGGCGTTGCACGTGCTCGCGCTTGCGGCTCTGGGTGTCGTGTATGGCGACATCGGCACCAGCCCGCTGTATACGCTGCAGACGGTGTTCGACCCGCTCAATGGGCTGCCCCTGAATGCGCTGAATGTCGTCGGCATCGTATCGTTGATCGTCTGGTCGCTGACCGTCGTCGTCTCGCTCAAATATGTCGCGCTGATTCTGCGCGCAAACAATCACGGCGAGGGCGGCATCATGGCGCTGCTGGCGCTCGCTGCCTCATCGGTGACGGCCCGGCCGCGGCTGCGCCGTACGCTGCTGGGCGTCGGCATCATGGGGGCTGCGCTCTTCTACGGCGACAGCGTGATCACGCCGGCGATCTCGGTGTTGAGCGCGGTCGAAGGTCTGGAGGTCGCCGCGCCGTTTCTGAAGACGTGCGTGATACCCGTAACGCTGGTTGCGCTCGTCACGCTGTTCCTGATGCAAAAGCGCGGGACAGCCGGCATCGGCAAGATTTTCGGACCGGTGATGGTGCTCTGGTTCATCGTGCTCGCCGTGATGGGCGTCATCAACATGGCGAAGGCGCCTGCAATACTGGTGGCGCTCAATCCATTTGCCGGCCTCGCGTTCTGCCTGCACCACCGGTGGCTGGCCTTCGTTGCCCTGGGTGCGGTCGTGCTGTCGCTGACGGGCGCCGAAGCGCTCTATGCCGACATGGGTCATTTCGGCGCGAAGCCGATCCGGCTCACGTGGTTCGGCATGGTCTTCCCTGCGCTTGCGTTGAACTACCTGGGGCAGGGCGCGTTGCTGCTGGCCGAGCCAGGCGCCATCCAGAATCCGTTCTACCGGATGTTCCCTCAATGGACGCTGTATCCGATGATCGTGCTGTCGACGATCGCGACCGTCATTGCCTCCCAGGCCGTCATCTCGGGCACGTATTCGATGACCAAGCAGGCGATGCAACTCGGCTTCCTGCCGCGGATGAATGTCATCTACACGTCGGAAAGAGAAATGGGGCAGATCTACGTGCCAGGCATCAACTGGACGTTGCTGGCTGCCGTCGTGGCCGCGGTACTCGGCTTTGGCTCTTCGACCGCGCTCGGTTCCGCATACGGTATCGCCGTGACCGGCACGATGTTGATCACGACGATTCTGACGTTCTTCGTCGTGCGCTATGCGTGGCATTACAACTGGTGGCTGTGTGTCTTTGCAACGGTGTTTTTCTTCGTCATCGACGCGACGTTCTTCTCCGCCAATCTGCTGAAACTGATGCAGGGCGGCTGGTTCCCGCTGCTCATCGGCCTGATCATCTACACGATCATGGCAACATGGGGACGCGGCTGGGAACTGATGCGCGCCGAAGCGAGCGTGAGGGCCGGAACGACACCGCTCAAGCCATTTCTCGCGACGTTGCTGGCGCGCTCGCCGACGCGGGTCGGCGGTACGGCGATCTTCCTCTCGGCTGATCCCGATGGCGTGCCGCACTCGCTGATAAACAATCTGATGCACAACCGCGTGCTACACGACCGTGTCGTCTTCCTGACGGTGAACAATGAGGAGATACCGTGGGTGTCGGCGAACGAGCGGGTGACCGTGCATCGGCTCGACTCGGGCTGCTACCAGATCACGATCACGTATGGCTTCATGGACGAGGTCGATCTGCCGCGTGCACTGGAGGTATGCAAGGCCTCGGGCCTCACCTTCGAGCCCACGGAAACGTCTTATTTCCTCAGCCGCGCCACCGTGGTGCCGACGCGCGACAAGGGCATGGCCATGTGGCGCGAGCGGCTGTTCGCGGTCATGCTGCACAACGTGGGCAACGTCGCGGCTTATCTGAAGCTGCCGGCCAATCGGGTGATCGAGGTGGGTACACGCGTGGAAATCTGACGCACCATCTTTCCCTGCCCCAGCTGTCTGGATGCCGGGATGGTAGTGAAACGGACGAACATGTCACCGACTGCCAGTTCAATGGCACGCTCGCGAGGTCAGATCACCCTTTCGTTCCCGGCACCCTTACCCACCCCTCCATCAACACTCTCGCACTACGGCTCATCATCGCCTTGGTCACCGTCCACTCCCCGCCATCCTCCCGAGCCTGCGCCCCCACCCGCAAAGTCCCCGACGGATGCCCGAATCGCACCGCATCCCGCGCGCCACCACCAGCCGCAAGGTTGACCAACGTCCCCGAAATCGCAGCCGCCGTCCCGATCGCAACCGCGGCCGTTCCCATCATCGCGTGATGCAGCTTGCCCATCGACATCGCCCGCACCAGCAGATCGACGTCGCCCGCGGCAACACGCTTGCCGCTCGAAGCAACGTAATCAGCAGGCTTCGCGACGAACGCGACCTTCGGCGTGTGCTGCCGCGTCGCGATCTCATCGATATTTTTGATGAGCCCCATACGCACCGCACCATGCGCGCGAATGGTCTCGAACATCGTCAGCGCCTTCTCGTCGCTATTGATGGCGTCCTGTAGTTCGGTGCCCTTATAGCCGATCGCTTCCGCATCCACGAAGATGGTCGGGATACCGGCATTGATCATTGTGGCCTTGAGCGTGCCGACACCGGGCACGTCGAGATCGTCGACCAGGTTCCCAGTCGGGAACATCGCGCCGCCTGCACCCTCTTCCTCAGCGGCGGGGTCCATGAATTCGAGTTGCACCTCCGCAGCGGGAAACGTCACGCCGTCGAGCTCGAAGTCGCCGGTTTCCTGCACCGCGCCATCGGTAATCGGCACATGCCCGATGATCGTCTTGCCGATATTCGCCTGCCAGATACGCACCATAGCCACACCGTTCCGCGGAATCCGGCTCGCATCAACAAGCCCGGCGCTAATCGCAAACGGTCCCACCGCAGCAGAAAGATTGCCGCAGTTGCCACTCCAATCGACAAACGCCTTATCGATAGAAACCTGCCCGAACAGATAATCCACATCATGATCGGGCCTGCTGCTCTTCGCGATGATGACCGTCTTGCTCGTGCTCGAAGTCGCGCCGCCCATACCGTCGATCTGTTTGCCGTACGGGTCGGGACTGCCGATCACGCGCATCAGTAGCGCATCGCGTGCGGCGCCCGGCACCTGGGCCGCTTCCGGCAAATCCTGCAATCTGAAGAACACGCCCTTGCTGGTGCCGCCGCGCATGTACGTCGCCGGAATCTTGATCTGAGGTGTGTGGGCCATGAATGTAGTGTCCTGATGAGGGCGGGCGGAATGGCGTAGCACGCTGCACCATTCCGCCCAAATCCGCGTTACGTTCGCCGCTGAACCGGCCAAGCCGACTAAATCGACAAAGACAATTCAAGCGGCAGAATCGACTTGAGAGGCGTGAAAACCTTAAGCCGCCGCCTTCGTCGATTCGAGAAAGTCCTGCGCAAAGCGTTGCAGCACGCCGCCGGCTTCGTAGATCGACACCTCTTCCGCGGTATCGAGCCGGCACGTCACCGGCACCTCCACACGCTCGCCGCTCCTACGATGAATCACGAGCGTGAGGTCGGCGCGCGGCTTGCGTTCGCCGATCACGTCGAAGGTTTCGGTGCCGTCGATCGCGAGCGTGAGGCGGTTCACGCCTGGTTTGAATTCAAGCGGCAACACGCCCATGCCCACCAGATTGGTGCGGTGAATGCGCTCGAACCCTTCCGCAACAATCGCTTCCGCACCCGCGAGACGCACGCCCTTCGCGGCCCAATCACGCGACGAACCCTGACCGTAGTCGGCCCCGGCAATCACGATCAGCGGCTGCTTGCGCTCCATGTAGGTTTCAATCGCTTCCCACATACGTGTCACCTTGCCTTCGGGCTCGATACGCGCCAATGAACCGGCCTTCACGGTGCCGTTTTCCAGCACCATCTCGTTCTTCAGCGTCGGATTCGCGAAGGTCGCGCGTTGCGCGGTCAGATGATCGCCGCGGTGGGTCGCATAGGAATTGAAGTCCTCTTCCGGCAAGCCCATCTTGGCGAGATATTCACCAGAGGCACTGTTCGCCATGATCGCGTTGGACGGCGACAGGTGGTCGGTGGTGATGTTGTCACCCAACACAGCCAGCGGACGCATGCCCTTGAGCGTGCGCGCCCCGGCAAGCGCGCCTTCCCAATACGGCGGACGGCGGATGTACGTACTCATCGGACGCCAGTCGTAGAGCGGATCGGCCTTCTCGCCCGTGTCGACGGACACGGCGAACATCGGCTCATACACCTTGCGGAACTGCTCCGGCTTCACGCTCGAAGCGACGATCGCGTCGATCTCTTCATCGGTTGGCCAGATGTCCTTCAGCTTGACCGCATTGCCGTTCGCGTCGACACCGAGTACATCCTTCTCGATATCGAAGCGAATCGTGCCCGCAATCGCGTAAGCCACCACCAACGGCGGCGAAGCCAGGAAGGCCTGCTTCGCATACGGATGGATACGGCCGTCGAAGTTGCGGTTGCCGGACAGCACGGCCGTGGCATACAGATCGCGATCGACGATTTCCTTCTGGATCACCGGGTCCAGCGCACCCGACATGCCGTTGCACGACGTGCACGCATAAGCGACCACGCCGAATCCCAACTGCTCCAGTTCCGGCAGGAGGCCCGCCTCTTCCAGATACAGCGTGACCGCCTTCGACCCCGGCGCGAGCGAAGTCTTCGCCCACGTCTTGCGGGTCAGTCCGCGCTGGTTCGCGTTACGCGCCAGCAAGCCGGCGGCGATCATGTTGCGCGGATTGTTGGTGTTCGTGCAGCTGGTGATCGCGGCGATGATCACCGCGCCGTCCGGCATCAGGCCGGGTTCGTTCTCCACCTTGCCGCTGATGCCGCGCGCGGCCAGTTCGGAAACCGGCAAACGGCGATGCGGGTTGGACGGACCCGCCAGCGTGCGCACGACAGTCGACAGATCGAATTTCAGCACGCGCTCGTACTCCGCGTGCTTCAGCGTATCGCCCCAGAGGCCCGTTTCCTTCGCGTAGGTCTCGACCAGCTTGACGAGTTCGTCGTCACGGCCGGTGAGCTTGAGGTACTTGATGGTCTGCTCGTCGATGTAGAACATCGCGGCCGTGGCGCCGAATTCGGGCGCCATGTTGGCGATGGTCGCGCGATCGCCGAGGGTCAGCTTGGCCGTGCCCGCTCCATAGAACTCGAGGTAAGCGCCGACCACTTTTTCCTTGCGCAGGAATTCGGTCAACGAAAGCACGACGTCGGTCGCCGTGATGCCCTCGCCCGGCTTGCCCGTGAGTTCCACGCCGACAATGTCCGGCAGCCGCATATAAGACGCACGGCCCAGCATCACGCTTTCGGCTTCGAGACCACCCACGCCGACGGCGATCACGCCGAGTGCATCCACCATTGGCGTGTGCGAGTCAGTGCCGACCAGCGTATCAGGGAACGCCACGCCGTCTTTCACCTGCACCACCGGGCTCATGCGCTCCAGGTTGATCTGGTGCAGGATGCCGTTGCCCGGCGGAATGACGTCGACGTTCTTGAACGCGCGCTTGGTCCAGTTGATGAAGTCGAAGCGGTCTTCATTGCGACGATCTTCGATCGCGCGGTTCTTCGCAAACGCATCCGGATCGAAACCGCCGCACTCGACCGCGAGCGAATGGTCCACCACGAGCTGTGTCGGCACGACCGGGTTGACCATGGCCGGGTCGCCGCCTTGCGCCGCAATCGCATCGCGCAGGCCGGCGAGGTCGACCAACGCGGTTTGGCCGAGAATGTCATGACACACCACACGCGCCGGGAACCACGGAAAATCCAGCTCGCGTTTGCGTTCGATGATCTGCTTGAGCGACGCCGTCAGCGTCCCCGGATCGCAGCGGCGCACGAGGTTTTCCGCCAGCACGCGCGAGGTGTACGGCAGCTTGTCATAGGCGCCTGGCTGGATCGCGTCGACGGCAGCACGCGTGTCGAAGAAATCCAGCTGGGTGCCGGGAAGGCGTTTGCGGTTGGCAGTATTCATGGCTTAGGGAACAACACAGTAATGATCCGGGACGCAGTGGAGCAGAAACACGTCAGCTTTGCTCCACCACGTTCAAAATACGTTCAAAGGCCTTTGGCGCTTTTCAAACTTCCTCGGACGCCCTTAGACACGCTTGGCGAGCGGCACGAACGGCAGATCATCGGGGCCGGTGTAATTTGCGCTCGGACGAATGATCTTGTTGTCGATGCGTTGCTCGATGATGTGCGCGCTCCAGCCCGCCGTGCGGGCGATCACGAAGAGCGGCGTGAACATCGCCGTCGGCACGCCCATCATGTGATACGAGACCGCGCTGAACCAGTCGAGGTTCGGGAACATCTTCTTCGCTTCCCACATCACCGCTTCCAGACGCTCGGCGATGTTGAACAGCTTGGTATTGCCCGCTTCCTTCGAGAGCTTCTTCGCGACGTCCTTGATGACCTTGTTGCGCGGGTCGGAGATCGTGTACACCGGGTGGCCGAAACCGATCACCACTTCCCTGTTTTCGACGCGCTTACGGATATCGGCTTCGGCTTCATCCGGCGTCTGATAGCGCGACTGGATTTCGAACGCGACTTCGTTCGCGCCGCCGTGCTTCGGGCCGCGCAGTGCGCCGATGGCGCCGGTAATCGCCGAGTAAATGTCCGATCCCGTGCCCGCGATCACGCGGCCGGTGAAGGTCGATGCGTTGAATTCATGTTCGGCGTACAGGTTCAGCGACACATGCATCGCGTCGACCCATTCCTTCGACGGCTCTACACCGTGCAGCAGATGCAGGAAATGGCCGCCGATCGAATCGTCGTCGGTTTCGACTTCGATGCGCTTGCCGTTGTGCGAGTAGTGGTACCAGTACAGCAGCATCGAACCGAGCGAGGCCATCAGCTTGTCGGCGACGTCGCGTGCGCCCGGCAGGTTGTGGTCGTCTTTCTCAGGCAATACCGTGCCGAGGACCGATACGCCGGTGCGCATCACGTCCATCGGGTGAGCGGCGGCCGGAATCCATTCGAGCGCGGCTTTCACGTTCGCGGGCAAACCGCGCAGCGCCTTGAGCTTGGTCTTGTAGGCGGTCAGTTCGGCCTGCGTCGGCAGTTTTTCATGCACGAGCAGATACGCGATTTCTTCGAATTCGCACGCACTGGCGATATCGAGAATGTCGTAGCCGCGGTAGTGCAGGTCGTTGCCGGTCTTGCCGACCGTGCACAGCGCGGTGTTGCCGGCCGTCACGCCGGACAGGGCCACGGATTTCTTCGGTTTGAAGGCGCCTGCGTTCGGCGTGGTGTTATCGGCTTCACTCATGATTTCGTCTCCAACTGTGGGGTTGCGTTCGTGCGGCAAGCAGCGCGCCGAGCTTGTCTTTCAGGGTTTCAATGCGGTGACCGGCGAAAATGGAGGCATATAACGCAAAAAATGGGCCATGCGGAACACGAGCCGCTAAGTGCCTGATTTAACAAAAAATCATCTCCCGGCTCTACTGCCTCATGATTTCATAAGTGAAACCCTGATTTCAAATTCGAAAATGACGGGCGCATAATAAGCGACCTTCTCGCCTTTTTCACCTTGTAACGAGCCGCCTTGCCGTGAGCACGCCCCCCTTCGACCCCACCCAGCGCCCTCGCATCTGGGCTGTCAGCATCAGCCGCTTGCGCGATCTGTTCTTCGACATTGCCGGCGAGTATGTCGAACGCGCGGATCTACGCATCGTATCGCACGGCTTCGAAGATGCCGTGCACGAGGTCGACGTGGTCGGGACCGGGCGTCCGGATGTGGTGATCGCAGGCGGCTCCAACGGCGCGTATCTGAAAACACGTGTCGGCGTTCCGGTGGTGCTGATCAACCCAACCGGCTTCGACGTCATGCATGCGCTCGCACGAGCACGGCGCGACGGCGCGAAGGTTGCCCTCGTCACGCACGGCGACACGCCCGACGAAGTGCGGCGCTTCACGGCCGCGTACGGAATCGACGTGACGTTCGCTTCGTATCAGTCGGCCCAGGACGCGGAGAGCGTCGTTCTCGATCTGCGCGATCGGGGCATCGACGTCGTGGTCGGCCCCGGACTCGTGACCGACCTTGCCGCGAATGCCGGCATGGGCGCGGTGTTTCTCTATTCACGCGCATCGGTGCGCGCCGCGTTCGACACCGCGCTCGAAGTCGCGCAGGCAACCCGCCGCGAAACGATTCGCCGCCAACGGCTCGACAATCTGCTGCAGCATCTGCGCGACGGCGTCGTCGCGCTCGATGCGCAAGGGCGTGTCGAAGCAATGAACCAACGCCTCGCCAGCGTGCTCGGCATCGATGCGGCACACGCGGTGGGCCGCGCCCTGCTCGACCTTGCCCCCGATCTCGCGGGCAGCTTGCCGGACGCGGACGGCGACGCGTTCTGCACGGTGCGCGGCGTGAGCTACGTCGTGCATCGCGGGCCGCTGGCGAGCAGCGGCGCGGCGGCCGGCACCGTGCTGACGTTTCAGGAATCGCGTGCGGTCGAACGGCTCGACCGCACGTTGCGCTCGCGGCAGCGCGTGCAGCAGTTCACTGCGCGTTACCGGATTGGCGATATCGTCGGCGCATCCGAATCGATCGAACGGGTCCGCACACTCGTGCAGCGCTACGCCAAGTCGGATGCCACCGTGCTGATTCTCGGCGAAAGCGGCACCGGCAAGGAAATGGTTGCGCAGAGCATGCATCAGCTGAGCGCGCGGCGTGACTTCGCCTTCGTCGCCATGAACTGCGGCGCGTTTCCCGAGGCGTTGCTCGAGAGCGAATTGTTCGGCTATGAGGAAGGCGCGTTCACCGGTGCGCGCAAAGGCGGCAAGGCGGGGTTGATCGAAGTGGCGCACCGCGGCACGCTGTTTCTCGATGAAATCGCCGAAATGCCGTTGTCGCTGCAGAGCAGGCTTTTACGCGTGCTGCAGGAGCGTGAAGTCGTGCGGCTCGGCTCGACGGAGCCGACGCGGGTGGATATTCGCGTCGTCGCGGCGACGCATCGCGCGTTGACCGAGGGCATCGAGGCGGGCAGCTTCCGCGCGGATCTTTACTATCGGCTCAACATTCTGAGTATCGCCTTGCCGCCGCTGCGCGAGCGGCCGACCGATCTGCTGCCGCTCGCCGCGGAACTGCTGCTGCAGTCCGCGGCACGCGAGCCGAGGCTGGCGGCTCGTTTACCCGATGCGGACGCCGCTCGACGCGTTGTTACAGGTCTCAGTGAACCGCTACGGCATTATGCGTGGCCTGGCAACGTGCGCGAATTGCAGAATGTGATCGAACGGATCGCGGTTGAACTAGCAGACGCGGATTCTTCCGATGGCACCGCGCTAGAAACCGTGCTCACGCGCGACATACTGCGCACGGTCGCGCCTGAAATTTTCGAGCAGCCCCTGGCGCGTACGAAGAAAGCGGCGTTGACGTTGCGCGAACGCAGCCGTCACGTGGAAGCGGACGAAATCCGTGCCGCCCTGGCCGCGTGCGACGGCGATCGCGACGCGGTATGCCAGGCGCTCGGCATCAGCAAGACGACCTTATGGCGGAAACTGAACGCGGCGCAGTAGGCTTAACGACGCCGCCATGCTTCGCCGCGTTCGCCCCGGCGCGCTCGATAAACATGCTGGGCGTCATCCCACAGCATCGCTTGAAATGCCGTCCGAAATGGCTCTGATCGAAAAAGCCGACCTCGGTCGCGACGACCGACCCAGGCACACCTTCGAGCAACAAGGTCTGCGCCCGCTGAATCCGCAGCCCGCAGAGGTAACGGTACGGCGATGAACCGTACTGCTGACGAAACACCGTCGCGAAGCGCGACACGCTCAACGCGGAGAGCGCGGCGAGTTGCGCGAGCGTCACCGGTTCGTCGAAATGGGCTTCGATAAACGCCCGGGCGGCATTGAGGCTAAGGGTCTGTTTCATGACGTCGCGATGGTCGAGCGGGGCGCAGCTTGCTTCGCGAACCGCGTGACGGAAAACACGTCGAGCGGAATCTCCGTACTGCCCGTGTCGACGAGTTCGGCCAACGTTTCACCGACGCCCGGCCCGATCTGGAAACCCGAACCGCAGAAACCGAACGCGTAATAAAGACCGTCGACCTTGCTGCTCGGACCGATCACCGGTTCGCCGTCGGGCAGATAGCTTTCCACGCCGCTCCATACGCGAATCACATGCAGCGGCGCCGTCGCGGGCACGAGCCGTCGCAACTGCGCGAGTTGACGCACCGTGTTGCGGGGCAGGACCGATGCGCGGCACGTCACGGCGTCCGCCGGCCCACCGGGACCGCCGCCGAGAATGATATTGCCGCGCGGAATCTGGCGAAAATAGATGCTCTCTTCCTTGATCGATGTGAATACACCCATCGACGACTTGAACACATACGGCACCGGCTCGGTCACGGCCATCTGCGGCCCGCTTGTTGTCAGCGGAACAGGTTCATCGAACTGTTCGGTGAGGCGGCTCGCCCAGGCGCCCGCGCAGATCACGAGTCGCGCCGCCCAATACACGTCGCCACGTGCGCTCTCCACGCGAAACCGGGCGCCGTCTTTTTCGACGCGCACGATCTCGGTGTTCTCGATCACCCGCGCACCGAGCCGCGCGGCAGCGCGCCCGAATGCAGGTGCGGCGAGGCGTGGGTTCGCGTGACCGTCGAGTGGTGAAATCGATGCCGCCAGCACCTCGCGCCCGAGAAACGGAAAGCGTTGGAACATGGCCTCGCCATGCAGCACGTTGAGGTCGAGATCGTAGGTGCGGGCGTCGATCGCATACTGATCGAAATTCTCTACGTCCTTCTGGTGGTAGCACACGCGCGTGTGACCCGACGCGAGAAACTCGATGTCTTCGCCGAGCAGTTCCGACGCGCGTTGCCAGGTGCGCAGCGCGCGGTTCGCCATCGCCAGTTGCGGCAGCGCGCGGCCCTGCCGACGAATGCCGCCGAAGTTCACACCGCTCGCCTGCTGCCCGGTGAGTCCACGCTCGAGCAGGATCACCGAACGGTTACGCTGACGCAGGAAGAAGGCGGTCGTCGTGCCCATGATGCCGCCGCCGATCACGATGACATCGGCTTCGTTCGCGGGTGTCGCGCTCATTCGCCCACCTCCTCGGCAAGCGCCACAGGCAACGGTTTGACAGGTGCCTGGCCGCGCAGCCGTCCCACCGAGGACAACGGCACCGAGGCCGCCGCCGCGATGATTTCCGCGCCGGCGTGGCCGCAATAGCGTCCCTGGCAACGTCCCATGCCGACGCGCGAAAACGCTTTCGCGCGATTGGCTTCCTGGGCGCCGATCGCATGCACGACACGGCGCAATTCACCGGCCGTTATCGCCTCGCAGCGGCAGACGATCGTTTCATCCGGGAGCGCAGCGGCGAATTTCGCGGGCCACGGGAAGGCTTCCCGCAAGCCTGCGGCGAAGCGCGTGAAGCGCGCGAGTTCGGCGCGCAAGCGCTCCACGCCTTCGACGTGGATGCCGTGATCGCGCAATACTGCCAGCGCCGCAAGGCGCCCCGAGCGTTCGGCTGCATCCGCACCGCGTACTCTTGCGCCATCGCCCGCCAGATAGACGCCCTTGATGCTGCTGCGGCCGTCGTCGTCGATTTGCGGAAGCCACTGCTGCGTGTTGTCGTCGAACAGGAAGCGGCACCCTGCAAGGTCCGCAAGCTGCGTTTCGGGACGCAGGTGATAACCGAGTGCGACCGCATCGCACGCAAGCGCTAACCGCTTGCCGCCGGGCAACGCAACCTCGACGCCGCTTACCCCGTCTTGTGGCGAACCTTTGATTTCCAAAGGTTGCACACCGCGATGAACCGGCACGCGCGCGTGGGCGAGCACACGCGTCAATGCAACGCCCTTCTTCAGCGCGGCAGGAATCGCCAGCAAACGGGGCAGCGCTGAAACGCGCTGCATGAACGTCGACGTATCGAGCACCGCCGCCACCTGCGCACCCGCCTTCACGTATTGCGCCGCCACGAGATACAGCAGCGGACCGCTGCCCATCATCACAATGCGCGAGCCAATCGCACAGCCCTGCGATTTCAGCGCGACCTGCGCACCGCCGAGGCTGTATGTGCCGGCCTGGTGCCAGCCCTTGACCGGCATCAGCCGGTCCGTCGCGCCACTGCACACAATCAGGGAATCGAACGTCAGCGTCTGATAGTGCGGTCCGCGCGCCAGATGCACGGTGTTCGGCGAGATATTCCAGACCAGCGTCTCCGGCAGATAATCGATACTGCCTTTGAGCGCATCGAAGCTCTGATGCAGCGACGCGGCGCGCTCAGCCTCCGTGCCGTACAGCGTCGCGTAGCTGCGCGAAAACCCCTCCGGTTGCCGTCGATAAATCTGGCCGCCGTCACGCCGCCCTTCGTCGATGACAGTCGGCCGCAGCCCGGCTTCGACCAGCGCCTGCGCGGCGCGCACGCCCGCTGGCCCGGTCCCGACGATCACTACACGCGGGGCCATACACCCTCCCCGGCAACAGCCAGCTTCGTGACGATCGACATGCCAGGCACAGCGGCCGTACTGCATGCCCGCATGCGTTCGCCTTGCGCCGTCCAGACCCAGCAGTCCTGGCATGCACCCATCAAACAGAAACCGGCGCGGCGGCCGTCGCCGAATTCGGAATCGCGCAACGTGCTCACCTCGGTCAGCAGCGCGACCATCAGCGTGTCGCCCTCGGCGGCCTCGCGCACGACGCCGTCCACGGTAATCGGAAAGGTCTTGCGGCCCGTCTCCGCGAGCCGTACAAATCGTCCGCTCATACCGGTGTCGCCTCCTCGGTCTGCAAGCGATTCAATTCCGCCGTCGGATGATGGCAAAGAATTTCCGCGCCCGAGGGCAGCTTCTTCATGGACGGCGGCGTCATATTGCACATCCCGTCGATGCGCACCGGGCAGCGCGCGCGGAACGAGCACAACTCGGGATTGTCGACACTCGGCCCCAGCGGCGGCAGCGCGGCAGAACCGATCACGCGGCGTGCGTCGAGCCAGCCGGGTTTCAAAGCGGGAACCGAATCGACCAGCAATTCCGTATACGGGTGATATGGGGGCGCCGCGAGCACGTCGCGCTGCCCCGCTTCCACACGATGCCCCGCATACAGCACGATCACTTCGTCGCAGATCGCGCGCACGGTCGAAATGTCGTGGCTGATGAACATGTAGGACACGCCGAGTTCGCGGCGCAATTCGGCCAGCAGGTCGAGGATCGCCGCGCCGACCACCGTATCGAGCGCGGACGTCACTTCGTCGCAGAGGATCAACGCGGGATCGGCGGCGAGCGCGCGCGCCAGATTGACGCGTTGCTTCTGGCCGCCGGAAAGTCCGGCCGGCGTGCGCATGGCGATCGACGCCGGCAGTTGCACCAGATCGAGCAGTTCCAGCATGCGCTTCTTCGCCGCCGCGCCACGCAGATGATGGTAGAACGCGAGCGGCCTGCCCAGGATATCCGCGATCGAATGGCTCGGGTTCAGTGCGGTGTCGGCGTTCTGGAACACGATCTGAATCTGCCGGTATTGCTCCGGCGTGCGGCGCGACAGTTGTGCGGGCAACGGCTCACCGTTGAAGAACACCTCGCCCCCTGCGCGGTCAACCAGGCCTGCCACCACGCGCGCGAGCGTCGTCTTGCCGGAGCCGGATTCGCCGATCACGCCGAGCGTGCTGCCGCGAGGGATCGACAGGCTGACGTCGTCGAGTACACGCACGGCGGGCGCGCCGAAGCGATCGATCCGGCCATAGCCCGCCGACAGGCCGCGGATTTCGAGCAGCGGCGGGATGAGGTTGCCAGTGGCCACGGGCGTGTCCAGCGCGCCTTCAGGACGGCGCGTGGCGGCCAGCAACTGACGCGTGTAGGCATCCACAGGCGCATCGAGCACTTGCGCGACCGCGCCGTTCTCCTTCACCGCGCCGCCGTTCAACACGACGATGCGGTCCGCCATCTGCGCGACCACGGCAAGGTCATGCGATACATACACCGCGGTCGTACCCAATTCGCGGATCACTTTCTTGAAGGCCGCGAGCACTTCGATCTGGGTGGTGACATCGAGCGCGGTGGTCGGCTCGTCGAACACGACCACAGCCGGGTCGGTGATCAACGCCATCGCGGCCATCAGACGCTGCAACTGGCCGCCGGACACCTGATGCGGATAGCGGTCGCCGATCGTCTCCGGCGCAGGCAGCGCGAGCGCGCGAAACAGGTCGATCGCTTTCGTGCGCGCGGCGTCTTTCGTCATCAACTGATGCAGCAAGGCCGGCTCGGTGACCTGGTCCATGATGGTGCGCGACGGATTGAAGCCCGCCGCCGCACTCTGCGCCACATAAGCAACGGTCCGCGCCCGCAACGCGCGACGTCCCTTCGCATCGAGCGACAGCACCTCCACATCGCCGATGCGCACCGAACCGCCGCTGATCGAGCACCCCGCACGCGCATAACCGAGCAGGGACAGCGCGATAGTCGTCTTACCCGAGCCCGACTCGCCGATCAGCGCGAGCACCTCGCCCTTCTTCACCGAAAAATCGACACCCTTGACGATCTGCGTCACCGGCCCCGGCGCCGCACCGGCGACGACCCGCAGGCCCTTCACTTCAATCATGTCCCGGTCAGCCATCATGCACCCCCATGGCTACGGCCACGACGCCGCAGGTTGTCGATCAGCAGATTCATGCCGATCGTTAGCGTCGCAATCGCGACGGCCGGCATCAGGACGGCGGGTGCGCCCTCGGACAAGCCGCCAATGTTCTCGCGCACGAGCGAACCCCAATCCGCGTTCGGCGGCTGCACGCCGAGGCCGAGGAAACTCAGCCCGCTCAGCAACAGCACGATGAACACGAAGCGCAGGCCGAAATCGGCGAGCATCGGATGAATCATGTTCGGCAGCACTTCGACCCGCGCGATGTAGAGAATGCCCTCGCCGCGTGCTCTCGCCACCTGCACATATTCGAGGCCCATGAGATTCACCGCGAGCGAGCGCGAAATGCGGAAGGCGCCGGGGATATAGGCAAGCGCGGCAACGGTCGTCAGCATCGTGATCGACGAACCGAACGCGGCGATCACGACGAGCGCGAGTACTTTGCTCGGAATCGAGATGAGCGCATCGAACAGACGGCTCAGGATTTCATCGACCCAGCGTCCGGACACCGCGGCGAGCAAACCGAAAAACGTGCCAATCACGCTGGCGAGCACCGCGGCAGCCAGCGCGAGGCCGACCGTGTAGCGCGTGCCGTAGAGAATCCGGCTCAGCATGTCGCGGCCAAGATAGTCGGTGCCGAGCGGATATGCCGCACTATAGCTGCCGAAAATTTCTGTCGACGTCAGCGCGCCGCCTTTATACGGCGCGACCAGCGGCCCGATAAACGCGACCAGCAGCCAGAAAGCCACCAGCACGAGACCGATCAGGCCGAGCACGGAGAAGCGGTGCACCAGCCTCTTCAACACGCCCTGTTTCAGCGCGGCCGCGTCTACTGCTGGCGGCTCGACGGCGGGTTGATCGCGGCTCATGTCGTACAGCTCCGTGCCGGGGTGAGGAACGTGGGGATTGGTAGGTCGGCTCATCATCGACGCAGCCTCGGGTTGGATACGATTTGACACAGGTCAGCGATCAGCACGAGTGCGAGATACGCCGCGCAGAACACCATCACGCAACCCTGCACGAGCGGCATGTCGCGGTTCGTGACGGCGTCGACCATCAGGCTCGCCAAGCCCGGATAGTTGAAGATCGACTCGACGATCACCACGCCGCCGAACAGATACGACAGGCTCAGCGCAACCGCGTTGGCAATCGGCCCGATGGTGTTGGGCAATACGTGCCGCAGCACCACGCGCGCGGGCGAGGCACCCTTGAGCACCGCCATTTCGACATATGACGAGTTGAGCTGATCGAGCACCGCGGCGCGCGTCATGCGCGCCATCTGCGCGACGATCACGCAGCACAGCGTCATCACCGGCATCGCGTAGATGCGCAGCAGCGCGCCGAACGAATGCACCTCGGAGAGATACGACAGCGCGGGCAGCCAGCGCAGCTTGACGGCGAAGATCAGCACGGCGATCGTCGCGATCAGGAATTCCGGCACCGCCACCGTCGAGAGCGTGAGCACGTTGAGCGTGCGGTCGAGCAGCGAACCGCGAAACATCGCCGACGAAATGCCGATCAGCAATGCCACCGGCACCGAGACCAGCGCCGTCAGACCGGCCAGCACCAGCGAGTTCGGCAGGCGCGTGGCGATCAGCTCGCTGACCGGCAAGTTGTTCGACAGCGAGGTGCCGAAGTTGCCGCTGACAATATGAATGAGCCATTCGACGTAGCGTTGCAGCGCGGGCTGGTCGAGGCCGAACTGATGCCGCAATGCCGCGACGGCTTCGGGCGTGGCTGCCTGGCCGAGGGCCTGTTGTGCGGCATCGCCGGGAAGCAGCCCGGTGATGGCGAACACGACCGCCGAGACCAGCAGCAGCGTAAGCAGCGCGAGGCCAAGGCGCGCGGCGATGAGTCGTTGCGCATGTGCTTTCATCGAGAGTCGCCTTCCAGGTTGAAGCCGCACGCCGCTTGATGCGCGGCGCGCGTGTTGCCGGGTTCAACTTTCCAGTTCGCCAGACTGGAAACCCTTCGTTACTGCTAGTCAGACGGGGCCGGCTCAGGCCTCCAGCCAGACGTTTTCCGCGAACATGAAACCCATCAGCCCGGCCAGCGGAATCGAGCCGAGGCCTTTGAGTTTCGTCGTGTAAGCATCGAGCGAACTCTGGAACAGCGGAATGCCGATGCCGCCGGTTTCATGCACCAGCACCTGCATGTCGCCGTAAATCTTCTTGCGCTTCGCATCGTCCGGTTCGCCGCGTGCCGCAACCAGCATCTGGTCGAACTTCGGGCTCTTCCAGTTCGCTTCGTTCCACGGCGCGTCCGACTTGAAGAACTGCGTGAAGATCACGTCGGCGCTCGGACGCGCATTGACCGAGCCGAAACCCAGCGGATGCTTCATCCAGTGGTTCGACCAGTAGCCGTCGGACGGTACGCGCGACACCTGAAGATTCAGACCGGCTTGCGGCGCCACCTGCTGAAGGAACATCGCCATTTCAACCGACCCTTCCGCCGCCGGCGACGCGAAAATCTGGATCGGCGCGCTGCCGACTTTAGCCTTCTGGAAATGGAACTTCGCTTTGTCCGGATCGAAGGTACGCTGCGGCAAACCCGCCAGGTAGTACTTGTTGGTCGGATCGATAGGCTGGTCGTTGCCGATCGCACCGTAACCCTGAAAGATCGCCCGGCGCATCTGCTCGCGGTCCTGCAGGTACATCATGCCTCGACGAAAATCGTCGTTGCTGGTAATACCGCCTTCGTCGCGAACAATCAGGTCGGTGTACTCGCCCGTCTTCGTCTCCAGCACGGCGAAGCCACCGGCGCTCTTGATCTGGGCGGTCGAGCGCGGGCTCACCGCGTTGATCAGTTGCACGTCGCCCGAGAGCAACGCGTTCACGCGCGCCGATTCGTCGCCGATACCGATCAGTTCGACTTCGTCGAGGTGCGGCAGACCCGGTTTCCAGTACTTCTCGTTCTTCACGCCGACCGTGCGCACACCCGGCAAGAATTCCTTGACCTTGAACGGGCCGGTGCCGACCGCCGTTTTGAAATCCTTGGTGCCGTCCTTGATGATCTGGAAATGCGACGTGGCGAGAATCACCGGCAGATCGGCGTTCGGACCTTCCAGCGTGATCGTCACTTCGTTCGGGCCCGTCGCCTTGACTTCCTTGATCTGATCGGCAAGCGTCTTCGCTTTCGACGCCGTCGCCGGATCCTTGTGCCGCATGATCGAATACACGACGTCCGCGGGCGTGAGCGGCTTACCGTCGTGGAACTGCACACCCGTGCGCAGCTTGGCGACCCACACCGTCGCATCTTTCGTATCGAGCGAGGTGGCGAGCGCCATCTTCGCGCCGAGATGCGAATCGAGTTCAGTCAGGCAGTTGTAGAACATGAAGCCGCGGACATAGTCCGTTCCCAGCGCGCCCTTCGCGGGATCGAGCGTGTCGGCGGCCGATGCGGACTGCGTCGCCACACGGATCTTGCCGCCCTGCTTCGGCTTCGCCTGCGCAAAAGCCGCACCGCTCGCGGTCAACAAGCCGGCGCCTGTTACCGACATCATGCCGGCCGCGGCCATCGCGCGCAGCACGTCGCGCCGCGACGCGCCTTTTGACGTCAATCGCTCCAGCCCGGTGTCGAGTTGAAGAGCGTCATATTGCGAGTTTTCCTTATTCATCGAACTTCTCCGCGAGGGTGACAGGGATAGCTGCGTGGTTTTTAACGGCAAATACAACAATGAAGAATCAATAGAAAATGTCTTTGATGCGGTAGTACGTCCCCACCAGCGGCAAGAACCAGGGTTTGCCGGTGTGGCCCGGAATCGCGGGCCACTCGGACTCGCGCCACGGATTACGCTCTTCGTGGCCGTCCATCACGTCGGCCATCACCTGGCCCATGTGCGTCGACATCTGCGTGCCGTGGCCGCTGTATCCCAGCGAGAAGTAAATCCCGTCGTGTTGCCCGGCATGCGGCAGACGGTCGGCGGTCATGTCCACGAGGCCGCCCCAGCAGTAGTCGATGCGAGCGTGCGCCAGCATCGGGAACATCGCGGCGAGACCTTGTTGCAGAATCCGTCCGCTCTTCGCGTCGGAGGGCCGCTCGGACGCCGTGAAGCGCGCGCGGCCACCGAACAGCAGACGCGAATCGGGTGTCACGCGGAAGTAGTTATGCATCAGGCGCGTGGTGGTGTACGCGCGCCGTTTCGGAAATACCTGTATCAACAGGGCGGGCGGCAAGGGCTCCGTCACGACGATGAACGAACCCACCGGCGCGAGACGCCGCCGGTACCAGCCGAACGGACCATGCCGCGACGGACCGGTGGCGATCAGCACCTGCTTCGCGCGCACTTCGCCGCGTGCGGTGGTGACCTTGAAGCCGCTGCCGTCCTTCGCGATAGCGGTGACCGCGGCATTTTCGTAGAGCTTCGCGCCATGGCGCACTGCGGCATCGGCGAGGCCGACCGTGAACTTGCCCATATGCATCTGGCCGCCATGCCGTTGCAGCAGTCCGCCGTAAAAACTGTCCGACTGGATTTCGCTGCGGATACGCTCACGACCGATTAGTTCGATATCCGTATCGACTTCGCGCCGGATCAATTCCGCCGTCTTCTCCAGATGCGCAAAGTGATGCGGTTTCGACGCCAGCTTCAGCTTGCCGGTGGCGATGTAATTGCAGTCGATGTTTTCCTCGCGAATCAAACGCTCGACCGTGTCGACCGCATCCGAAAACGCGCGGTAGCAGGCACTCGCCCGCTCCACACCGAGTTGCGCGACCAGCGCGACGAAATCCTGCGCGACGCCGGTATTGACCTGGCCGCCGTTGCGCCCGGATGCGCCCCCGCCGATCCGCCCCGCGTCGAGCACCGTCACCGAGGCGCTGCGCTTACCCAACGCCTGCGCCGCCGACAGCCCGGTGAAGCCGCCGCCGATCACGGCGACATCGGCCTGGCCTTCGACCGGTCCTTCACACGCCGAAACGAACGGCGGTGCGGTGTCGAGCCAATAGGAATCGAGCTTCATCCGGTCTGTCCTTGAGATGGGCAATGAGCGAGGCGGTAGCGAGTCAACTGTGCGCGCAACCGGCGCTTACAGGCCGAGTTCCGCAGCCAGATGCGGAATGTCGTTGACTTCGTAGTATTGGTAGTACGGCGTCGATGGTTCGTGGCCGCGCTTGACGAACGCCTTGTGCTTGATACCCAGGTCGTGCGCGGTCATCAGGTCGTAGCGCAGGCTCGACGACACGTGCAGCACGTCTTCCGGATTGCAGTTCAGCTGGTCGAACATGTATTCGAAGCCTTGCATGCGCGGCTTGTACGACTGCGCCTGCTCGGCGGTGAAGACCGCATGGAACGGCGCGCCGAGCTTGTCCACGTTGCTCTGGATCTGGTTGTTCGATGCATTCGACAGTATCACCAGCTTGTACTTCTTAGCGAGACGCGAGAGACCTTCCGGCACGTCCGGATGCGGACCCCAGGTCGGCACGGCCAGGTAGATCTTCTCTGCTTCCTTTTCGTCGAAGTCGACGTTCAGGCGCTTGCAGGCGCGGCGCAACGCGTTGACCACCACGTCGCGATACGGTTTCCATGCGCCGAGCACTTCGTCGCGGCGATAGCCCGCGTAGAACGCGACCAGTTTCTCCAGATCTTCGGTGTTCAGCACGTGGCCGAACATTTCGCGCGTCATGTCGGCCATACGGAACTTCGTGAGCGTGCCATAGCAATCGAAGGTGATGTATTTCGGTTCGAATTCGATCATGGTGCAGTCCTATCGTTGGGGTGAACTCGCGGTGAGCTCAGTGGCGAAAACAGAGCAACTTTGTTGCATGGGACCGGAGTAACAAGCTTTGCATGGGATCGGAGTAACGCGCTAACTCCGGTCGACAAAGCTCATTCCTGTAAAAGATTTAATCAGCGCAAAAACATAGATGTTCCTGATTCGAGCGCCGCCTGCGATACAAACCATGCGTTTTGAGGCCGTTGCGCAGCACAGTCTGCGGTAGGCGGCTGGAAGCCCTGCCGGTGCTGGCTTTGCGGTGCGCACACCGAAAGCCAGCACGCATTCAAGGCCGCAAATCGATCAGCACGCTCTTGAAGCGCAGGTTCGCCTCGTAGGCCTCGTGGCCGAGGTCCTTGCCGACGCCGGAGCGCTTGTAGCCGCCCGTGGGGATCATGAAATCGGAGGTGCGCCCGTAGCGATTGACCCAGACCGTCCCCGCTTCAAGGCCGCGCACGAAACGCAGTGCCCGGCCAAGGTCGGCTGTATGCACGCCGGCGGCGAGGCCGTACTCGGGATGCTGGGCGAGCGCGAGCGCCTCTTCCTCGGTGTCGAAGGTTTGCAGCGTCAGCACCGGACCGAATATTTCTTCGCGCACGGCTTCGGAGTGGGCGGTGACGTCGGTGAGCAGCGTTGGGGTGTAGAACACGCCGGCGACACCGCCGTCGGCCCGCACGCCGCCATGGCGCAGCGTCGCGCCCGCATCCAGCGTGCGCCCGACGATCCCTTCGATACGCGCCGCCTGCGGCTCGGAGATGATCGGCGAGAGTGTCGTACCGGCGGCCCACGTCGCGCCGGGTTTCAACTCGGCAAAAATCTTGCCGATGCGATCGGCTAGTGGCTCCGCAAGGCTGCGCTCGACCAGCAGACGCGAGCCCGCCACGCACACCTGGCCGGCATTGCCCGTGATGGCGCCGGCGATCCGGCGCGCCACATCGTCAAGACGGCGCGCGTCGGCGAAAACGATTTGCGGGCTTTTGCCACCCAGTTCGAGCGTGACCGGCTTGGTGCCGCTATTGGCGCAGGCCGCCATGATCGCGGCGCCCGTCCGCGTGGAGCCGGTGAAAGTCACCTTGCTGATCTTTGGATGGCGCACCAGTTCGTCACCGGTGACACGGCCATCGCCCTGAATCACGTTGAAGATGCCGGCCGGCACGCCCGCCTGCACGGCCAGTTCGGCGAGCCGCAACACCGAGAACGGCGTCATCTCGGAAGGCTTCAGCACAACTGCGTTACCCGCCGCCAGTGCGGGTGCAATCTTCCAGGACGCCATCACAAGCGGGAAATTCCACGGCGCGATCGCACCGATCACCCCGTAGGGTTCGGCGATCGTCATGCCGAGATGATCGTGATCGGTGGCCGCCACGTCGCCGCCCAGCTTGTCGGCGAATTCGGCGTAGAAGCGGATGCCCTCGGCGGTGAACGGCACGTCCCAGCCGATTGCCTGAGCGATCGGACGTGTCGAGCCGAGCGCTTCCAGACGGCCTAGCGCGGGCGCATCGGCTTCGACCAGATCGGCGAACCGGCGCAGAATCTTTGCGCGTTCGCGCGGCGCCATGCGCGCCCAGCCGCTGCTTCTGAAAGCCTGCCAGGCGTTCTCGACTGCGCGATCCACCCTCTCGGCGTCGGCGAGCGGCACGGATGCGTAGATCACGCCGTCCGAGGGGCGCGCGACCTCGATGCGGCGTTCGCCGCCCCGCATGTCAGCATCTACATACTCGCCGCCGATGAAATGCCCGCTGCGAATCGCGACGTCGTCCGGATTGAAGCTATCCATAAGAAAGGTTTCCTGTGTGACTGGCTGGGGGTCCCTCGCGGCGCGTCTTTACAACGCCGCCGCCATGACAAAATCGTAGAGCCGCGGGCGTGGCATATGTCGCCGACAAAAATCCCCGCGCAGCAGAACACGCTTGTAATGCGTGCCCAGACTGGGCGTTTTGCATCGATTTGCGATGCGGCCCTTTCGAGCGCACCGGATAAAAAGATCGTCCTAGTCACACCGCGCACCGGATGACACAGTGACGGCGTAAGTCTTTAGTCATTCAGGGAGTACGGCGTGTCCGATTCGATTACCTATAGACGCTTCACCCACGACGACGTCGCCGCCGCCCACGCGCTAACGGTTGAACTCAAATGGCCGCATCGCGCGGACGACTGGAGATTCGTCGCGCAGTTGGGTGCCGGCTTCGTCGCGGAGGACGCGAGCGGCGTGATCGGCACGGCTCTGTGCTGGAAATACGGCACCGACCGGGCTTCGCTCGGGATGGTGATCGTGTCGCCCGCCCAGCAAGGGCGTGGCATCGGCAGAAAACTGATGGATCTGGTGCTGGAAGAACTCGGCAGCCGGGTCACGTTTTTGCACGCCACCACCGCGGGCCAGCCGTTGTATGAAAAGCTCGGCTTTCGCACGGCCGGCACGCTGGATCAGCATCAGGGCGCGGCGTTTCAGCCGCCGCTGGTTTCCTTGCCACCAGGCGAGCGCCTGCGCCCGCTCGGCTCGAACGATACGGCGCGGCTGGTCGAACTGGCCTCGCAGGCGAGCGGCCTGGACCGCGGCGAAGTGTTGCCCGCGCTGTTGAGCGCGGCCGATGGTATCGCGCTCGATCGCGACGGCGAACTGGTCGGCTTCGCTCTGTTCCGCCGCTTCGGCCGGGGTTTTGCGATCGGACCGGTGGTCGCGCCCGCGTCGGAGGATTCGAGCCGCGCCAAGGCGCTGATCAGCCACTGGCTGGCGCTCAACGAAGGCGTGTTCGTGCGCATCGACACGCCGGGCGAGAGCGGGCTGACCGAATGGCTGGAGCAGATGGGGCTGCCGCGGGTGGATACGGTCGTCAAAATGGTTCGGCATGCCGCACCGGTGGATCTCGCGGGCGGCGGCGGCAAAGACGCGCCTTATCTGCAATACGGCATCATCAACCAGGCGATCTGCTGATCCATCATGGCCTTCCTTTATAAAGCCGACCCGGCGCGCGGCGCGCAATGGGCGAAACTCTTCGCGCAAAAGGCGCCGGATCTGCCGTTCCATATCTGGCCCGATCTCGGCGATCCGGCCGAGATCCGCTACCTGGCGGCCTGGCAACCGCCGGAAGATGCCACCCGCAGCTTCCCTAACCTGGAAGTCGTGTTCTCCGTCGGCGCGGGCGTCGACCAGTTCGACCTGTCGGGCGTACCGGCGCATGTGCCGGTCGTGCGGATGATCGAACCGGGCATTGTTGAAGGGATGGTCGAGTACGTCACGCAGGCTGTGCTGACGATTCATCGCGATCTGTTCGACTATGGTCTTCAGCAACAGCAGCAGATTTGGCGTGAACTGCCTCTGAAGCCGGCCAGCGGCCGCCGCATTGGCGTGCTCGGCCTCGGCGTGCTGGGCACGGCCGTGCTGGAGAAGCTGCGATTATTCGGCTTTGCATGCGCGGGCTGGAGCCGTTCACTGCGTGAGATCGAGGGCGTGGATTGTTATGCGGGTGAAGGCGCGTTGGACGAATTTCTCGCCCGCACCGACATCCTGATCTGTCTGCTGCCCCTGACGCCTGCCACGCGCGGTCTGCTCGATGCGCAGTTGTTCGCGAAGCTGCCGCGCGGGGCGTCGCTGATTCAAACGGGGCGCGGTCCGCATCTGAATCAGCACGACCTGCTCGCGGCGCTGGACAGCGGCCACCTGCACAACGCGATCCTCGACGTCACCGATCCCGAGCCGCTGCCCGCCGGGCATCCGTTGTGGATGCATCCGCGCGTACGCATCACGCCGCATATCGCCAGCGCGACGCGGCCTGAAAGCGCCGTCGAAGTGGTGCTCGACAATCTGCGCCGCCATCGCGAAGGCCTGCCGATGCTCGGTCAGGTTGACCGGACCTTGGGATATTGAGCGCGGCGCGGACTAAATTGCCCAGGCGCCGTAGCTTTTCAGCGTCCGCAGCAGAAAATGCTAATGCCATGCATCAAAACGCGTCGTGCGCGCTTTTCAGGCAATTGTTTAGGTGAGCAGGCAATCGTCGTGGGTCAGTAGTATGGAACGGTCAACAGCCCCTTTCCGCGACGAGAAACCACCATGCCGATTCATTCGCTCATCGAAGCCGACCGCAAGCATCTGATCCACCCGGTTATCAATTACCGCGCGCACGAAGCCCGCGGTGTCACCATTCTCGAGTCCGCCAGCGGCGCGTTTCTGCGCGACGCGGCGGGCAACGAATTGCTCGACGCCTTCTCCGGCCTGTGGTGCGTGAATGTGGGCTACGGCCAGCAAAGCATTGTCGACGTCGCCACCGAGCAAATGAAGAAACTGCCCTACGCGACCGGCTATTTCCATTTCGGCTCGGCGCCGGCGATCGAACTGGCGCAAAAGCTGGTGGATGTGTCGCCCGCTTCGCTGCAGCACGTCTATTTCACGCTCGGCGGTTCCGATGCCGTCGACTCCGCGATCCGTTTCATCACGCACTACTTCAACGCCACGGGCCGTCCGTCGAAGAAGCACATCATCGCGCTGCAACGCGGCTACCACGGCTCGTCGACGATGGGCGCGGGGCTCACCGCGCTGCCCGCATTCCACCGCCATTTCGATCTGCCGCTGCCGAACCAGCACCATCTGCCGTCGCCTTACGCGTACCGCAACGATTTCGCCGACGACGCCGCGCTGATCGCCGCCTCGGTGGCCGCGCTCGAAGCGAAGGTGGCCGAGCTCGGCGCGGATAACGTCGCGGCGTTCTTCTGCGAACCGATTCAAGGCTCGGGCGGTGTGATCGTACCGCCGGTCGGCTGGTTGAAAGCGATGCGCGAAAGTTGCCGTAAGCTCGGCATTCTGTTCGTCGCCGATGAAGTCATCACCGGCTTCGGCCGCACCGGTCCGCTGTTCGCCTGCGAGGGCGAAGGCGTCGAGCCGGACATGATGACGGTGGCAAAGGGCTTGACTGCGGGTTATGCGCCAATGGGCGCCGTGCTGATCTCCGACGAAATCTATCAAGGCATTGCCGACGGCGACGCCGAAGCGGTTGTCGGCCATGGCCACACGTATTCGGCGCATCCGGTCAGCGCGGCGATCGGTCTCGAAGTGCTGCGTCTCTATCACGAAGGCGGTCTGCTCGCGAACGGCGTGGCGCGCGCACCGCGTTTTGCCCGCGGCCTCGACGCGTTGCTCGCGCATCCGCTGGTGGGCGACTCACGTCACCGCGGCCTGCTCGGCGCGCTCGAACTGGTATCGGATAAAAACAGCAAGGCGGGCTTCGATCCGTCGCTGAAACTGTCCGAACGGATCGCCGCCGCCGCATATGAAAACCGCCTGATTTTCCGCGCGTTCGGCGACAATATTCTCGGCTTTGCGCCCGCGCTGTCGTACACCGAGGCGGAGTGCGATCTGATGTTCGAGCGCCTCGAAAAAACCCTCGACGACGTTCTCGCGCAAGCCGATGTCCGGGCCGCGCTGAAGGTCAAAATTCATGCCACTGCGTGCTAGAGTAGAGGACCCCCTTCGAGACCCTCTTTCACCCATCGCCGGAGCGATAACGTTACGATGAGCAGCGACTGCAAGCTAGACCGGATTGACCTGCGCATACTTTCACAGTTGCAGAAGAAAGGCCGCATAACCAACGTCGAGCTTGCCGACGCGGTCGGCCTTTCGCCCAGTCCTTGCCTGATTCGCGTCAAGCGTCTGGAGAAAGCCGGCTACATCATCGGCTACGGTGCGCAGATTCAACTCGAGAAGCTCGGCGACGTGCAGATCGTGTTCACCGAAGTCACGCTCGCCGATCATCGGCGGGAAGACTTCATCAAGTTCGTCAATGCGATCAAAGATGTCGACGAAATCGTCGAGTGCCACCTGGCAAGCGGCGGCTACGACTACCTGCTGAAGTTCGTCACGCGCAGCGTGAGCCACTATCAAAGCATCGTGGAAGGCCTGCTGGAACGCGATATTGGCATCGAGAAGTACTTCAGCTACGTCATAATCAAGTCGCCGTTCGTGAAGAGCCATTACCCGCTCGAAACGCTGTTCTCGCAGAACCACAATTAGGTTGTCTGCACCGCCGGTGTTTCCGCCGGCGGACTCCATTGCGCGAACTCCTCGCTCAGAAAGTCGACGCACACCCGCACCTTCGCCGACTGCGCGAGCCGTGCCGGATACACCGCCCACAGGTTCGCCGGTTGCGTGACCTCGGGCAGAATCTGCTGCAACTGGCCGCTATCCAGCAGCGGCCGCACATCCCACATCGAGCGCAACACGATGCCGCGCCCGGCCAGCGCCCATTGCACCGCCACCTCGCCGTGATTGGTCGACAGCGGTCCCGTGACCTTGATCGACGCCGCTTCGCCGCGCACCGTCAAACGCCAGAGGCCGAACGGATGGTCGCGCTCCTTGATCGCGAGACACGCATGCGACGACAGATCGGCGAGTTGCCGCGGCGTGCCATGCCGCGCGAGATAGCCGGGCGACGCACACAGCACGCGATGATTCGACGCGAGCCTTTTGGCAATCAGATGCGGTGCGATCTCGTCGCCGATGCGGATATCGAGGTCGAAGCCTTCACCGCCCACGTCGACGAGATGATCGAACAGATCGAGCCGCACGCTCAGTTGCGGATACCGTTCGGAGAAGCGGGCCAGTGCGGGCGCGGCGAAACGGCGGCCAAAGCCGAAGCTGCTGGAGATGCGCAGCTTGCCGCCGGGAATGCGGCGCGTGGTGGAGACGTCCTCCACCAGTTGATCGACATCGTCGAGAATCTTTTCTGCCCACGTGTAGACGCGCTCGCCCGCCTCGGTAATCGCAACGCGCCGCGTGGAACGGTGCAATAAACGCGTACCGAGCGTAGTCTCGAGCACATTGATGCGTTTGCTGACGTACGCCGCGGACACCGATAGTGCCTCCGCCGCCGCGCTGAAACTCGATTTGCGCGCCACCTCACAAAACACGCGCAAATCGCCGAGATCGGGTGACGGGACGGCATTCATAGGTCGCTTGATCGCAAATGAGTTTGTACACGAATCGTGCACAGTGGCTTAACTAAAGCGACCATTTTAGGCTTAAACAGCAGGAATAAAATAACCGCTGTCAAATCGTTGAATCGTCGAAAGCCCCAACGGAGGAGCAGCAACATGTCGAAGAAATATCGGATTGCGGTCATACCCGGCGACGGCATTGGTGTCGAAGTGATGCCGGAAGCCATTCGCGTGCTGGACGCAGTGAAAAAACGCTTCGGCATCGAGCTGGAGTATCAGCACATTGAATGGGCCAGCTGCGACTACTACGCGAAGCACGGCAAGATGATGCCGGACGACTGGAAAACCCAACTGCAATCCGCCGACGCGATTCTGTTCGGCGCAGTCGGCTGGCCCGACACGGTGCCCGACCATATCTCGCTGTGGGGGTCGTTGCTGAAGTTCCGGCGCGAAT
Organism: Paraburkholderia sp. IW21; assembly: GCF_041321145.1. NCBI lineage: Bacteria > Pseudomonadati > Pseudomonadota > Betaproteobacteria > Burkholderiales > Burkholderiaceae > Paraburkholderia > Paraburkholderia sp. IW21. The sequence continues at coordinate 405,629 of NZ_JBGGWA010000006.1, forward strand.
TCGATCAGTACATCAACCTGCGCCCGGCCCGGCTCTTCGCCGGCGTGCCTTCGCCGCTCGCGGGCCGCAAAGCCGGCGACATCGACTTCTGGATCGTGCGCGAGAATACAGAAGGCGAATATTCGTCGGTGGGCGGCGTGATGTTCGAAGGCACGGAGCGTGAATTCGTGCTGCAGGAATCCGTGTTCACGCGGCACGGCAGCGAGCGCGTGCTGAAGTTCGCCTTCGATCTCGCGCAACGGCGCGAACGCAAAAAGATCACGGTCGCAACGAAGAGCAACGGCATCGCGATCAGCATGCCGTGGTGGGACAAATGCGCGGCGGGCATCGCGGCGCAGTACCCGGATGTGACGTGGGACAAGCAGCACATCGACATTCTCTGCGCGCGCTTCGTGCTGAGCCCGGATCGCTTCGACGTTGTGGTCGCAACCAATCTGTTCGGCGACATCCTGTCCGATCTCGGGCCGGCCTGCACCGGCACGATCGGCCTCGCGCCTTCCGGCAATCTGAACCCGGAACGCACGTTTCCTTCCCTGTTCGAACCGGTGCACGGCTCGGCGCCTGATATCGCCGGCAAGAACATTGCCAACCCGATCGCGATGATCTGGTCCGCCGCGATGATGCTCGACTTCCTCGGCAATCACGAGGGCAAGGAACGCGAAGCGCACGACGCGATTCTCGCGGCGATCGAAGCAACCCTGATCGAAGGCCCGCATACCGGCGACCTTGGCGGCAAGGCGAACACCACCGAAGTCGGCCACGCGATCGCGGCAAAACTCGCCTGACCTTTTCGAACCAATACCTCTCTGAGGACACTCTCGAATGAGCATCGAAGCCTATCCCATCGAAGTCGAATTCCCCGATATTTCGGCACACGAGCAATCGTCGTCCGGTATCGCCTACGTCCATACGTTCGACTCGGGCGAGCCGGGACCGCATGTGATGATCAACGCGCTGACGCACGGCAACGAAGTGTGCGGGGCGATCGTCGTGGACGAATTGCTGCGCCGCGCTCTAAGGCCGCGCCGCGGACGCCTCACGCTTTCCTTTGCGAACGTCGATGCTTATCAGCACTTCGATCCGGCGAAGCCCGACGCGGCCCGCTTCGTCGATCAGGACTTCAATCGCGTGTGGACTGCGGCAGTACTCGACGATACGTCGCGCACGTCGAGCGAATTGGCCCGCGCACGCGAAATGCGACCGGTGATCGACACGGTCGACGCGCTGCTCGATCTGCATTCCATGCACGAAAAGAGCAAGCCGCTGATCGTGGCAGGACCGCTGCAGAAAGGCATCGCGCTGGCGGTGCGTCTCGGCACACCCGCCACGGTGATCTGCGACGAGGGCCATCCCGAAGGCCGCCGCATGCGCGACTACGAAGGCTTTGGCACCGCCGATAGCGCGAAAAACGCGTTGCTGATCGAATGCGGACAGCACTGGGAACATAGCGCGGTAGCCGTGGCGCGCGACACGACCGCTCGTTTCCTGCTGCTGGCGGGCGTGATCGACGAAGCCGATCTGCCGGACGGCTGGCTTGCGCCGCTGCCGCCCATTCAGCACATTGTCCGCGTGACGCAACCGGTGGTCGCGACCAGCATGGATTTTCGTTTTGCCGCACCCTACACCGGCCTGGAGATTATTCCGGATGCCGGCGCGGTGATCGGCTGGTCGAATGGCGAAGCGGTGGTCACGCCTTACGATAACTGCATGCTGGTGATGCCCTCCCTGCGGCAACTGCGTCCAGGCGTCACCGTCGTGCGGCTCGGCAAGATCGAACAAACCGTCACGAACACAAATACGAACACGAGCGGCCGATGAATCGGCGCATGCACATTCAAAAGGTAACGTGAAGATGAAGGTTCAAGCAGGCCGAAATGATGCACGTCCTCGCGGGACGCGGCCGCTTCACGCCCGATAACAAAGAGCGCCGCTCCCACCGGCGCTCGTCACCCCACTCCCGGCGCACGCGCTGCGCCGCGGCATCCGCAGTCATTCCCGCTGTCCCCCGCCATCCCCCAGTACTCCCTGTGTTCCACCCGATTCGATGTGCATCTGCAACATAGTCGGGTAATCCCGCGTTGCCCGTCATTGTCAAATTACTTACAGTTCCGCGTGTTCGCACAAAGAAACGTAGTTCTATATACGAACAAATTCACAAAAATTTTGACGACCGGGTCGCCTGACTTTCTCGCTGGTCAAGGCAGGTCGAATTGGAGAGCACCTCATGAATCGCAACATCGCTATGACCCGGATCGCCTGCGCGATCGCCGCCTTGGCCAGCGCGCCTGCCTTCGCCCAAAGCAGCGTCACGCTGTACGGCATCGTGGATGCGGGTATCGGCTATCAAAGCAGCCAGACGTCCCTCGGCTCGACTTCGGGCGGTAAATCCGCCGTCAAGATGATCAACGGCGTATGGGCGGGCAGCCGCTTCGGCCTGAAGGGCGCGGAAGATCTCGGGGGCGGTACCAAGGCCGTCTTCCAGTTGGAGTCCGGTTTCAATTCCACCACCGGCGCGCAGCAGTACACGAACGCGCTGTTCGGCCGCCAGGCATGGGTGGGCGTGACGAATTCGACCTACGGTACGTTCACCGCTGGCCGTCAATACACGGCGTACTATTCGCTGCTCTCGCCGTATAGCCCGACGACGTGGCTCACCGGCTACTACGGCGCGCACCCGGGCGACGTCGACGCGCTCGACACGATCTACCGCGCGAACAATTCACTGGTCTATACATCGCCGAAACTGTACGGCTTCACGTTCAGCGGTTCATATTCACTGGGCGGCGTGCCGGGCAGCCTGAACCGCGGCTCGACGTGGAGCGGCGCGGTTCAGTATCTCAACGGCCCGGTTGGCGTCGCGGTCGGCTTCATGCGTATCAACAATTCGACGCTGGGTGGCGGCGCGTACGGCGCGGATTCGACCGTGTCGAACAACGGCGCGCAACCGGGCGTGTCGGCGGTGACCAACGGCTATCAGACGGCGCAGGCGCAGCAGCGCTTCGCGGTGACCGGCGGCTACAACTTCGGCAACGGCTGGGACGTGTCGGCCGCCTACTCGAACGTGCAGTACATTCCGGGTGTAGGCTCGAGCTTCCGCGATACGGCGATCTTCAACACGGCCGGCGTCGTGCTGCACTGGAAGCCGACGGTTGCATGGGACTTCGCGACGGGCTATAGCTACACGCGCGCAACGAAGGCAAACGGCATCACGAGTTCGGCGCAGTACCAGCAGGTCAACCTGTCCGAGTACTATGCACTGTCGAAGCGCACCGGCCTCTATGCATTGCAGGCGTTCCAGCGCACCAACGGCAATACGCTCGGCACGGCCGGTTCGGGCCACATCATCACCGCTACGGCAACGATCGGCGATGGCTTCCAGAGCGCACCGTCGTCGTCGCGCAGCCAGTTCGCTGCCGGCGTAGGCATCGTGCACCGCTTCTAGGCGGCACACGATCGTAAAAGAACGGAAGGCTCGCGACGGCGAGCCGTGACGGCCAGCCTTCCCGTATTCTGCAGTCAGGAGACCATCATGAGCCGCAGCACCGCCGTGAACGTTCAAACGTTTATCAACGAACATCCCTTCTCGCCGTTCCAGTGGCTCATCTTTTTCATGTGTTTCATCGTCGTCCTGCTAGACGGTTTTGACACGGCCGCGATCGGCTTCATTGCGCCTTCGTTGATCGCCGAATGGGGCATCACGCGACCGGCGCTCGCGCCGGTGCTCAGCGCGGCGCTGTTCGGGCTGGCGTGCGGTGCGCTCGGCTCAGGACCGCTGTCCGACCGGCTCGGGCGCCGGTCGATGCTGCTCGGCTCGGTGCTGCTGTTCGGCGTGGCATGCCTCGGCTCAGCGTTCTCGAACAGCATCGGACATCTGACGATATTGCGTTTCATCACCGGCGTCGGCCTCGGTGCGGCCATGCCGAACGCCGTGACGATGATGGGCGAGTACTGCCCTGATCGCCGCCGCGCGACCGTGATCAATCTGATGTTCTGCGGCTTTCCGCTGGGCGCGGCGTTCGGTGGCTTTCTCGCCGCGTGGATGATTCCGCACTTCGGCTGGCGCAGCGTGCTGCTGCTCGGCGGCATCACACCGCTGCTGCTGATGGTCGTGCTGCTGTTGAAAATGCCGGAGTCGGTCCGCTACATGGTGGCCAACAGCCAGCCGGTCGAACGGATTCGTGCCGCATTGGCGCGCATTTCGAGCGAAGCGGCGCAGGCCGGCAGCTTCGTCATGACCGAATCAGCGCCGCAAACCGGCGGCAAGGGCATGGGCGTGGTGCTGTCGCGTTCGTACATCATCGGTTCGGTGATGCTGTGGATTGCCTACTTCATGGGCCTCGTGATCTTCTACGCATCGATCAACTGGATGCCGATCCTGCTGAAGGACGCCGGACTCACGCCGCAACGCGCGACGCTGATTTCCGCGCTGTTCCCGCTCGGCGGTGTGGGCGCCGTGCTGTGCGGCATGCTGATGGACCGCTTCAACGCGAACCGCATCATTGCGGCCTGCTATGCGCTGACTGCGGTGAGCGTGTACTTCATCGGCCAGGCGGTCGGCAATGTCGGCGCGCTGGTGTTCATCGTGTTCGTCGCGGGCGTGCTGATGAATACCGCGCAATCGTCGATGCCCGCGCTGGCCGCGACGTTTTACCCTACCGAGGGACGCGGTACGGGCGTGGCGTGGATGCTGGGCATCGGGCGCTTTGGCGGGATCGCGGGATCGTTTCTCGTGGCCGAACTGACACGCCGCCACTTCACGTTTGCCGGCATCTTCGCGATGGTCGCGGTGGCGGGTCTGATTTCGTGCGTGGCCCTGCTGATCAAGCAGGCGGCACGGCCGCATGGGGCGACGGCGACCGGGCCCAAAGCGGAGTCGTTTGGGCACTGAGTTGGCGGCGGGAGCGGTCGCTTAGCCCTTGTGACCCAAACAGGGCTACACTCGAAACGGGATATATCCCGGAGCAATATCATGACCAATTCCGACCCCAAAAGCACTTTTCGTGGTCTTCCCTTGACGCCAGAGCAAGACGCAGAAGTCAGGCACTACATAAAGAAGAAAGAGCAGCATGGCGCGCCGTGGAACACACCAGAGTTAGCGGACATGCTTCGAGACATGCTGGAGCCTCCGGATAACGACGACGGAGAACTCGACGCCACCCTCGATGAAGCGATGGCGGCCACAGAACGCGCGACTGCTTCCATCGTCGACGAGGCCATGGATCCTATTGAAGCGTGCGAGGAACGGCATGCGGCCATGGAAACCGAGGGTATGAAGGGACCCAAGCGTTGAAACTGGGAGAGTGCGCGCCGCTGGTTCAGATGGGCCCTATTGACCCACGGCGGCAGGGATCGCGACGCGTTGCAACACGGACATCGGACCGAGCCTTTTGACGATTTCCATCTGTGCTGCGTCACGCACGAAAAGCGATCCGGCAAACCCCAGCGCATTCACTGAAATGCCCTCGACGCATTCCGAATACCTTGGAACGAGCAGCATCCATCGGCGGGTGACAAGCAGGTTGTACGGTGCCGACTGATGCAATTCGCCATTCACCTCGATCGCTCGCAGGCCAGTCGCTTCGAGCAACGCATGGTAGCAATCGAACGCGGCGTGCGCTGCATGCCGCGAGGCGGCGGGAGCGAGTTCCAGACGGGCGAACGCGTGCAGAAAAGGCAGCCCTGGTTCAGTGCCGATCGAACCTTCCATACACCCGGGGCAAAGAATGGATTCAATGGGGAGCGGTGGACCTGATGCTCCGAGCGGCAGCGGGATAATCTGCAGATGCTTGTGGCGTTGACTCGCGCCAGCTTGCGCGCCGCCATTGTAGAACCCGAGGCCGTCGAACTCGGCCATGCAGGCGGTCAATGCAACAAAGTCCGCGAACTCGAGCAGCGCTTCCTGCGGTTTGAAGCAACGAGTGACGATCAGGAGATGATGGTCGATGACGTTGAACTTGTTGAGCAACGCGATGTGAGTGTCGGACAGATCGGCTACAAAGAGGTCGAGGTCGTAAGGAAGGAACGGATTCACAGCGCTGCACGCCCCCGCCTCGACCTTGCGCGCCTGTCGGGTTTCCTCCTTGCGCGCGAGGCTGGAGACCTGGCGGACGAGAAAGCGTATGCCGCGTTCTTCAAGCAGCGTCTGGATTGTCTCGATCGGCCGCAGTGCGCCACGACGCAGCGCATGCTCGGTCTGACGCAGAATGGCCGGCCACAGGCTGCCGGGCTGCAGACGTAAAGGTTCCATGAGTTCGATGGGCCGGCAGGTCGCGCGAGGAGAGCAACCGCGCCTACGCTTTGTAACCGATAGCGCGTAACAGATCCTTACGCCATTGAACGTCCTCCTCGTTTTCCACGCCGAGCGGCGGCAACCCGTCAACCACACCCAGGATGCCGCGCCCCTGCTCTGTCTCGGCAACCAGAATCTGCGTGGGATTCGCCGTCGCACAGAATATCCGGCATACCTCCGGCACAGCTTTTATCGCATTCAGAACATTGACGGGGTAAAAGCCATCGCCGAGAAAAATCACGAAGCTGTGGCCCGCGCCGATGGCCGTGGCATTCTGGCACGCCAACTCGACCAGCTTGGCGTCGGTGCCAGACCGGCGCACAAGGCGCTTACCCGACGCTTCGCAAAAGGCCAAACCAAACTTGATACCCGGAACGGTGCCGACCATTGCCTCGTGCAGATCCTCGACAGACTTGATGAAGTGGCTTTGCCCGAGGATGAAGTTCGTCTCTTCAGGTTTGACGATTGTTACCGTAAGCAGTTGCATATCGGACCTCGCTCTGTGCCGCCAGGAACACCGGGGGAGAGGCGGTTTTCGCCAGCAGGCGGATGTCAGTTCATTGCATTTCGCCGGATGGCGACCGCCTTCGCCATAATCAAGCCTAGTACGAACCGGAGACGCATGCCCGTGCATTTTCTGCACTAGAATGGATTTTCACAGTACCGGACAGTGCTGGTGAATCGTACCAGGCCAGCCTGCTGGATTTGTGTTGGAGAAGTGCACATGCCAACGTACCAATATCGTTGCGAGAAGTGTGGCTACTTGTTTGAGCAGGCTGAACATCTCGCTGAACACGAGAGCGCTCATCCGCGTTGCCCGAAGTGCGGAAGCGAAACGTGTCAGCACGTACCGACGCCATTTATCGCCAAGACGTCAAGAAAAAGCTGAGCGCGAGTGAAATAGCGTCGCGCCCCACATGAGGCCCGATCAGGCCAGCATGGCGTTCACATCGAACTGTGCAAACCAACGGAAATCGCAGACATCCACGCAGTAGTGCCTGCGATCCGCACGGATATTTCGCTGCTTGAGTACTTTAGCGTTTGCGAAACGCATCCAGCGACGTCAACGCGTGGCCGTCCTGTTGACGCAAGGGTCTACGCGTCCCGCCACGCGCAGACATCGCCGGTTTTCAGTTGCGGATGCCCAAGCACAAAGGTCGCATTGGCCGCTGCGGGAACGTGCACTTGCTCAGGGCCAAAGTTGAATGCGAAGGTCAGATCGCCGCGCCGGCGAATGCGCAAGCCGTCAGCCAGCAGGTGTGTCTTAATGCCGGCGTCCTTCGCCGCCTGCTGCAAAGCCGCACGATGCAACGCGTGCGACAACCAACCCGCCACGTAGCGAACCCGTCCGTGAATGAGAACTGCCGGCCATGCGTCGTTGAACTGTGCGTCGACGGTCGTCTCGCCGTTGGCGCGAACATGCTCGCGCCAACGCATCGCTACACCATGCGTGCCTTCGATCGAAAGCGCGGGCATGAGCGTCGGCCGCAACGTTTCGACCTCGAGCACCTGCATCGGCAGAACGCGTTGCAAAGCGCCCGGCGGCAGGTTCGACGGGATCGCGAATGCCGTTGTCTTCGAACCGCTCCGCGGACCGAAAACCCATTGCGCCGAACTCATTTCGATCTGATCGACCAATGCGTCGTCGATCACCGCCATGCTCGGCACAACTACGAGTCGGTACTGCGACAGATCGGCCTTGCTCGAAACGATGTCGACATCGAGGCCGAGTTCGCGCAACGCCTCGTAGTAGTCGAACACCAGCGTCTGATAGTCGAAGGTTTTGCCGTGACGTTGAATCTCGAACATCCACTGCGTCTCGTAGTCGAACACGACCGCGGTGGCCGCGCGCGCGGGCGCGCCGAGGCCGGACAGCGCGGCGGACGAGGCGATTTCGCGCGCGGCCTGCTGCACTTCGAGGCCACCCGGCGACAGTTCGTTATTCGGCAGATTCAAGCCGGAATGCATCTGCTCCTGCGCATACGGACACTGGCGCCAGCGGAAATACGACACCAGTTCCGCGCCGTGCGCGAACGCCTCGTAAGCCCACAGCCTCACCATGCCCTGCGCCGGCACCGGATTCCACGGCGCCCAGTTCACCGGTCCCGCTTGCTGCTCCATCACCCAGAATCGCCCGCGGCCGATCGCGCGATAGCGGTCGTGATCGAATGCGGAGACGTCGGGATGCGCGGTGCGTGCGTAGCGCGCCTTCTGCTCTTCAGGCAGCGCGATCGATTCGGTGCGTGCAATCGGATAGCTGTCCCACGCGGCCACGTCGAGCGCGTTGTCTTCGGCAAAGCGGTAGTGATCGAAGGTCGTGAAAAAGCCCATGAAGTTATGCAGCAGGTCCGCCTCGGGCGCGTGCTGACGCAACACTTCGATCTGCTCGCGATGGAAGCTCGCCACCTCATCCGACATGAAGCGGCGGAAATCGAGCAGATGAATCGGATTGGCATCCGTGGGCGTGAGGTTCGGCAAGCCGATCGCCTCGAACGAGGGGTACTCCATGCTCCAGAACACGTTGCCCCACACGTCGTTCAGCACATCGACGCTTTCATAGCGACGCTGCAGCCACGTCTGAAAACGCGTCAGTGCGGCGCTCGAATAGCTCGGCACGGTCTCGTGACAGCCAAGCTCGTTATCAGTCTGCCACGCGACGATAGACGGATGCCGTCCATAGCGCGCCCCCATCGCCGCGACAATGCGCACACATTCACGCCGATATATCTCGCTGGAAATATCGTAATGGCGACGCGAGCCGAAGTTCCACCGCGTGCCGTCCGCACGCACCGGCAACACGTCCGGATGCGTGTCGATCAGCCACTTAGGCGGCGACGCGGTCGGTGTGCCCAGCACGAGTTTCAGTCCGGCAACCGCCAGCGTCTCGACGGCCTCGTCGAGCCATGCCCAGGCGAATTCGCCGGCACGTGGCTCCATCCGGCTCCACGCGAATTCCGCGATCCGCACGTGCGTAATGCCGAGTTCGACCATACGCTTTGCGTCGTCGGCCCACATCGAACGCGGCCATTGTTCCGGGTAATAACAAACACCAAGTTGCATGAGAACGTCTCTTTGGTTGATAGCGGCAAGCGGGCGATCAGCCCTTGCTTGCACCGAAAGTCAGGCCGGCAACGAAATGCTTTTGCATGGCGAAGAACATCAGCACGGAGGGCAACGCGGCCAGCACCGAACCCGCGGCGACCAGATTCCACGCCGTGGTCCATTGGCCTTTGAGCGCGGCGACGCCCACGGTGATCGGCGCGGCCTCATCGCCTTGCGTGAGGCACAGCGCCCAGAAGTAGTCGTTCCAGACAAACGTGAAGACAAGGATGCCGAGCGCAGCGAGTGCGGGACGGATCAGCGGCAGCACAATGCGTAAATAGATCGTCCATTCGCTCGCCCCTTCCACACGGGCAGCCTCGATCATCTCGAACGGCAACTGCTTGATGAAATTGCGCAGAAACAGCGTGCAAAAGCCGGTCTGAAACGACACGTGAAAAATCACCAGCGCCCACACGCTATTGAACAGGCCCACTTTCAGTGCCATGTCGCGTACCGGGATCATCAGGATTTGAATCGGTACGAAGTTGCCGGCTACAAATGCGAACAGCACAGCGGTATTGCCCGGAAACCGGTAGGTGGCCAGAGCAAAACCCGCCATCGACGCCAGCACGATCGCGCCGATCACCGACGGCACCGTGATCAGCACACTGTTGGCGAAGTAATGAAGCATCGGCGTTTGCGTGAGCGCCGTGCCGTAGTTTTCGATGAGCGCGAAATGCTTCGGCCAGCCCCAGTAGTCGCCTTGCGACAGTTCATCCGACGAGTGGATCGACGTGACGAGCACAGCCAGCATCGGCAAAAGCCAGATGATCAGCGCGATTGGCAAAGACGCCTTATAGAGCGCGCGATTGAACGGTTTCCAGCGTTGGACGGGAAGCGGATACATGACTCGTGACTCCTGGAAATCAGCGTTCTTCGCGCAACATGCGGCGCAGATGGAACACGATGTAGGCAAGCATGATGGCGAACAGCACGACAGCAATCGCCGCCGAATAGCCTTCGCGGTAGTACTTGATGGCCTGGTCGTACATGTAATAGGCGAGCACGGTGGAACTGTCGAACGGACCGCCGCCACTCATCACCGCGATCAGGTCGAAGCTGCGCAGCGCGCCGATCACGGTCAGCACCACGGCCATGAACGTGGCGGGCCGCAACTGCGGAAGGATCACGTGCCACAGCAGATGCACGCCCTTCGCGCCCTCCATGCGCGCCGCCTCGACCACCTCCGGATTGATACCTGTCAAACCGGTGAGATACAGCACCATGCAGAACGGCGTCTGCGGCCATAGCGCGGCGAAGATGATGCCGAACGTCACCGTATGCGGATCGCCGAGCACAGGAATACCGTGACCGACGATCAGCCGCAGCAAGCCGAAGCCGGGATCGTAAAACCAGCTGAACACGAGGCCGACCACCACGCCCGAGAGCACGAATGGCGCAAAGAACAGCGACTTCACGATCCGCATGCCACGGATATGCTGGTTCAGATATAACGCGAACAGCAGGCCGAGCGGCGGCGCAAGCAGGAACAGCGCGAGCCAGATCAGGTTGTTCTTGAGCGCCGTATAGAACGTGTCCGAGTGGAACAACTCGATGTAGTTATCGAAGCCCGCGAACGTCTTCGGCGTCATTCCATCCCAGTGATAAAAGCTGAGCGAAATGCTGCTAATGATCGGGTAGACCACGCACAGACAAAACATCGCACAACCCGGCAACAGGAAGAAAAACGCGGCGCGGTGCTGATGACGGCGCGTCGTGGAGACGTGCCGGTGCTGAGCCGCGGGTAAGCGGCGCGCTGCGGAATGAGACATGATCGGGCCTCGTCAGGATTCGAAGGCGAGCGCCAGCTGTTTATGCCACTGGCGCTCCAGGGGCTTACTACTTGTAGATGCGCTTGCGGGTCGCTTCGAGGCGGACGAGCACGGCGTCGAGTTGCGACGGATCGCTGTAGAACTGCTGCATCGCCTTCATGCCTTCGTCGGCCATTTCCTTCTGCATGTCGCGATCGTAGAACTGCGCGATGCCGCCCTTCGTGTTCGCGAGCGTCTGGAAACCGACCTTGGAAATTTCGTCTTCAGGTTCCGCCGATTGGCTGTTCGACGGCAACTGCCCCCAGCCCTTCGCGAGATCCGCATTGATCTGCGGCTGCTCCATGAAGGCCAGCAGCTTGTGGGCATCGGCCTTGTTCTTCGCCTTCGCCGGAATCAGCAGCACGTTGACCGGGCCGTCTTCGGCCATCGGCACCTTCGCGTCGATCGCCGGGAAGCGGAAGAAGCCGGTCTCCGGTTTGATGGACGCCGGAATGCTCGCCGAGAAGAACGTGCCCATCAGCATCATCGATGCCTTGCCATTCACGAGAAACGGCGCAATCGAATCGAGATCGTAGGAGAGCGCGTTGTCGATGAAGTAGTGATCGTCGATCAGCGTCTTCCACGCGGCATAGACTTTTTTCACGCGCGCATCGGTGTACGGAATTTCGCCGGCCATCAGTTGCTGATGGAATGCGTTGCCGTTGATGCGCAGGTCGAGATAGTCGAACCACGCGGCAAGCGTCCAGCTATCGCGCGCGGCAACGGCGATCGGCGCCACGCCGCTTGCCTTGAGCTTCTTGCAGGCGTCGAGAAATTCATCCCATGTTTTCGGCTCGCTCTTGATGCCGGCCTTCTCGAACAGGTCCTTGCGATAGAAGAATCCGTATGCGTCGTAGCCGAGCGGCGCCGCGTACTGCTTGCCCTTATACGTCGATGCGTCCTTCACCGACGCGTACTGCTGCGACCAGCCGTTCTTGTTCCAGTCCGACGAGAGGTCTTCGAGCAGGCCGCGTTGCGCGTAATACGCCATGCGCTCGCCGTCGTGCCACGACACGACATCGGGCGGATCGGTGGCGAGCCAGCCACCCATCTGCACTTTGTACGCTTCCTCGGTGATGTAGGTCACCTTGAGATCGACGTCGGGATTGGCTTTCTTGAACTTGTCGAACGCGTCCTGCCACGTCGAGCGCTGATTACCACGCGCCGATACGTTGACGGTAAGCGTGGCCGCGTCGGCCGTGGCGCAACAGAGTGCGCCGGCAACCACAGCAGCCGCAATCGACGCGTGTGCCAGACGGCGAAGGCGAAGAGCAATCATCTTATGTCTCCTTGACTACCTTGTTGGCTGACAGCGAACCGCTGCCAGACGATGTACCCGCTCTGTGGCGGAATAGAGTTGGGCGAGTTGGGTGATGCTTAAGGTGCCTGAGGTGCCTTGGATGCCTTAAGCGGCGACACGCTCAGGCTCGAACGTGCTGCGCTTCAATGCGATCCCCTCTGCGTCGAACAGATGACACGCGGCAGGCGGAACGTGAATGCCGATGCGCTCGCCCGAACCGATCGGCGTATCGCCTGCGGCCTTGGTGATGAGCGTGCCGGTGGCGTGATCCGCGTGAATATAGCTGTGCTCCCCGAGCCGTTCCGACAGCACCGTGACGCATTGAATGAACTGCTCGTCGCCGTCGAGCCGCAGATGTTCCGGGCGCACGCCGAGCGTGACGGGTTGGCCGCGCTGAAGACGTTGGCCGTCGACATGAGCGATCAGCCGTTCGCCGCTTTTTGTCAGCGTGACTGCCACCTTGCCCGGCTCGACCGAATCGACCACGGCGTCGATGAAATTCATTCGCGGCGAACCGATGAAGCCTGCCACGAAGCGCGACTTGGGATGGTGATACAACTCGAGCGGCGCACCAGTCTGCGCGATGCTGCCGAAGCGCTCCGCGTCCGTGCCGGCGTGCAGCAGTACGATCCTGTCGGCGAGCGTCATGGCCTCGACCTGATCGTGGGTCACATAGACCACGCTCGCATTCGCAAAACGCTGGTGCAGACGCGCGATTTCGACGCGCGTCTGGCCGCGCAACGCCGCGTCGAGATTCGAAAGCGGTTCATCGAACAGGAACACGCCCGGTTCGCGCACGATCGCCCGGCCGATCGCAACACGCTGCCGTTGACCGCCCGAGAGCGCTTTCGGATAGCGTGCGAGGAAGTCATCCAATTGCAGAATTCGCGCGGCTTCGCGCACCTTCCGGTCGATGACGTCCTTGGGTTGCTTCGCAAGCTTCAATCCGAACGCCATGTTGTCGAACACGGTCATGTGCGGAAACAGCGCGTAGCTCTGGAACACCATCGCAACGCCGCGCGACGCGGCGGGAACATCGTTGACGAGACGGCCGCCGATATGCAGCTCGCCGTCGCTCAGGTCTTCGAGACCGGCGATCATTCTCAACAGGGTCGACTTGCCGCACCCCGAGGGCCCCAGAAAAACGCAGAACTCGTGCTGCGCGATCTCGAGATTCACGCGCCGAATCACCGGCGGATGGTCACCGTACGACTTCTGCACATTCGTAAGACGAATCGTAGCCATGCTGCCTCCTGGATTTAACCGCTTAAATTTTGCCGAAAAATAAACGGCCGCCCCTTGTGCGGCACGCATTTAATCGCTTAAATTTGAGGTTGAGGGAAAAAGCCATGGTGGGTGTCTCCGCTGTGTTTTCCAGCAACTTATCAATGTCGCCAATCGCTTGCAACATTTGAATCACATTCCCTGAATATGGGTTAAAGAGAAAATGGTCACCCTGTCCGAAGTTGCCAAGCGCGCGCACGTTACCGCCGCAACCGTTTCCAACGTTCTGCGCAATCGCGAGAAGGTCCGCCCGGAAACCGCCGAACGCGTGCTGAAAGCGATCGCCGATCTCGGCTACCGTCCCAATCTGAACGCGCGCGCGCTGGCCGAGGGGCGCTCGTCGACCTTGGCCTTGATGCTGTCGAACATCTCGAACCCGTTTTATCCCGAGTTCGTGTCGGCCGCCGAGCGCGCTGCGCGCAAAGCGGGGTACTTCCTGATGGTTTGCAATACTGACGACGACGCGGAGATCGGCCGCGCGTATCTGAACCAGATTGCGGGAACCCTGGCGGACGGTGTCCTCGTCATGAACACGGACATCGCGATCAACGATCTGTGCGCCTCGGCCATGCACAGCGCGCCGATCCTGCTGGCCATGTGGGAGCACCCGGAGACGCCCCCCGCGCTGCCTTGCATCGCCGTGGATTTCGCGCATGCCGGCGAGCTTGCCGCGAGGCATCTGCTCGAACTGGGTCACCGCGAGATCGGCCTCCTGATCGGTGACGGTTGCGGCGGCTTGCAGGATGCGCGCTCCAACGGTTTTCGCGCGGTAATGCGCGAGGCGGGGATCGAAACCGACGCCGCCGCGGTGCTGCAGATTCGCGACTCGATTGACGCCGGCTACGCCGCCTGCATGCAACTGATGGCGAACCGCCCTCACCTCACGGCGATATTCGCGACCAACGACCTGCTCGCAATCGGCGCGGCGCAGGCGTTGACTACGCTGGGGCGTCCGGTGCCGGACGACGTGTCGGTGATCGGCATTACGGACATTCAACTGGCGCATCAGGTGCATCCTGCGTTGACGACGGTTGCGATCCAGACTGAGGCCATAGCGGATTTGTCGATCGAGAGTCTGATCCGTCTGATCCAAACGCCCGAACGGCAACCGCCGATGGTGCTCGCGCCGCCGCCGGAACTCGTCGTGCGCGCTTCGACGGGGCCGCGGCGAATGCGCTGACAGTACGAATCCGCGGACAAGCGACGCCGAAAGCGCGTCACCCCGCATTTAGCAGAAAATGCTGTGACGGACCGAAAAAAGCGCTCCCCACACCGTGAATGCGTCGATTGGCGATTTCATCGACTGTGACGCACGCGTAGCATCACCCCATCAATCGACTACATGTGTACCGCCGGGCTGCCCCATAGGCGGCACGTCTAACCTCAATGGCAATCTGAAGGAGCAACTCGATGTCTCTCGCATTGACCCGCAACGAACTGATCCGCCCGCAAAATCTGATCGACGGCAAATGGACCGATGCCGCCGACCGCGCCCGCTTTGCCGTCCCCAACCCCGCCACCGGCGAATTGATCGTCGAAGTCGCGAACAGCGGCGCAACAGACGCGCGCGCCGCCGCCGATGCCGCAGCCCGCGCTTTCCCCGCCTGGCGCGATAAGCTGCCGCGCGAGCGCGCGGAGATTCTGCGCCGTTGGCACGCGCTGATCGTCGCCAATTCCGAAGACCTCGCCAGCCTGATGTCCATGGAGCAAGGCAAGCCGCTCGCTGAAAGCCGTGGCGAAGTCGCCTACGGTGCGTCGTACGTCGCGTGGTTCGCCGATGAGGCCACGCGCATTTACGGCGATCTGATCCCGCAGCAGCAGCGCGGCAAACGCATGAGTGCGGTGAAGGAACCGCTCGGCGTGGTCGCGGCGATCACGCCGTGGAATTTTCCGCTCGCGATGATCGCGCGCAAGATCGCGCCCGCGCTCGCGGCGGGTTGCACGGTGGTGGCCAAGCCCGCCGAAGACACGCCGCTCACCGCGCTCGCGCTGGCGGCGCTCGCGCAGGAAGCGGGTTTGCCGGATGGCGTGCTGAACATGCTGTCGGCTTCGCGTGAACACGGGATCGCCGCGGTCGCCGACTGGCTCGCCGACACGCGCGTGCGCAAGATCACGTTCACCGGTTCCACGCCGGTCGGCAAGCACCTTGCGCGCGAATCGGCGGGAACGCTGAAGAAGCTCTCACTCGAATTGGGCGGCAATGCGCCCTTTATCGTATTCGACGACGCCGATCTCGACGCCGCAGTCACCGGTCTCATGGCAGCGAAGTTCCGCAACGGTGGGCAGACTTGCGTGTGCCCGAACCGCGTCTATGTGCAGTCCGGCGTGTACGCCCGTTTCGCCGATCTGCTCGCAAAACGCGTCGCCGCCTTGAAGGTTGCGCCCGCAACCGATCCGGCAGCGCAGATCGGGCCGATGATCAACGCACGCGCGATCGACAAGATCGCTCGCCATGTAGAAGACGCCGTCAAACAAGGCGCGAAAGTGCTGACGGGCGGCAAGCGCCTGACAGAACTCGGTCCGAACTACTATGCCCCGACCGTGCTGACCGATGCACAGGACGGCATGCTCGTCTGCGGCGAGGAAACCTTTGGCCCGGTCGCGCCGCTGTTCCGTTTCGACGACGAAGCAGAAGCGGTGCGCCTTGCCAACGACACGCCCTTTGGCCTCGCGGCGTACTTCTACACGCAGGACGTCCGGCGCATTCATCGCGTGGCCGGCCAGCTCGAAGCGGGCGTGATCGGCATCAACGAGGGCGCGGTGTCGAGCGAGGCCGCGCCGTTCGGCGGCGTGAAGGAATCGGGCTATGGCCGCGAAGGCTCGAAGTACGGGCTCGACGATTACATGTCGGTCAAGTATCTCTGCCAGGGCGGGCTGGATTAACATGCTCCCGCACTAACGCGACCTGCCGCCCGACATCACGCCTCGCTTGATGCGAGGCGCGCCTAACCGGAAACAGGAAAACCGACATGAATCTTAGGGCGTTACAGTGCTTCGTGATTCTTGCGGAGGAACTCAATTTCAGCCGCGCCGCCCAGCGGCTACATATTGCGCAGCCCGCGCTGAGCCAGCAGATCCGTTCGCTCGAAGAGCGGCTCGGCACGCAACTGGTCGACCGGGCAAGACGTCCGCTGAGTCTGACCGAGGCCGGCCACTACCTCTGCACGGAGGCACGTCAGATACTGGGTTCGCTGGAACAGGTGACCCTTGCCGCGCAGGAGATCGGCGTCGGCCGGCGCGGCTGGCTCAGCATCGGCTTCACGCGATCCGCGATGTACAGCATCTTGCCGCCCGCGCTCAAGGCGTTTCACCACGCGTTCCCGCAGGTCGAACTCAAGCTCTTCGAGATGCTCACCGAGGAGCAAACCGACGCGCTACGCGACATGCACATTCACATCGGCATCGGCCGGCAGCCGCTTGCGATTGATGGCTGCACCTCCTATCCGCTGCTGCGCGAGCGCGTCATGGTCGCGCTCGAACCGGGCCATCCGCTTGCAGCGCACGAAACCGTGCGGATTGCCGATCTCGCCGATACGCCATTGATTCTGTATCCGAAGCACCAGAACGCGCAGTTCAAACGCTCGGTGCAGACGCTCTATCGCGATGCAGGCGTGACGCCGGTCATCGCTCACCAGGCCTATGAAATTCAGACGGCGATTGCACTCGTGGCGGCGGGCCTGGGCGTGACGTTCATCGGCGAATCGGTTGCGCGGCACGGACGCACTGACGTCGTGTTCCGCCACCTTGCCGGTCCCGGCTCGTCGTACCGATCGACGCTTGCCGCCACCTTTCGTACCGACGACGCGTCGCCGCATCTGCTTGCCTTTCTCGCTTGCCTCCCCGCTCCGCTTGCCGATGCCACACTATAAGTAAAAACCTATACAAGCATAAGCAAGCGGTCTTGGACTCTCCGTCCGAGCGTTCTTATCATTGACCTCGTGCTTCAGTCCACCGTCCGTTCACGAGCAATCAGCGCATGAACGGCGGCCCCTGAAGTCCGGCCGGCAAACGCGCGGCCACCGGGACACTGCCGGCGTTTGATCCGGCAGGCCGACCATAAGAACGCAGCCTCGGCTAACGCCGTTGCCGCAAGGTAGGAGACAAGATGACCCCATTCGACGAAGCCGCGACCATGCGAAAGGTGTACGGGCGATTAATGCCCCTGCTCTTCGCCATGATGTTCTTCAACTATCTGGACCGGATCAATATCGGTTTCGCCGCGCTGGACATGAACAAGCAGTTGGGTTTCAGCCCCGCCGTGTTCGGTTTCGCGGGCAGCATCTTTTTTGTCGGCTACATGCTGCTGGAAGTGCCGAGCAACCTGTTGCTGCATCGGGTCGGCGCGCGCCGCTGGATCGCACGCATTCTCCTGACGTGGGGCGCGGTTGCGACAGCCACGGCCTTCGTCTTCAACGATTCGAGCTTCTACGCGTTGCGCTTTCTGCTCGGCGTGATGGAAGCGGGCTTCCTGCCAGGCGTTGCCGTCTATCTGACCAAATGGTTTCCGGTCCGCTATCGGGCTCGCGCGGTGGGCGGCTACATCATCGCGGGTTCGTTTTCGGCGGTGCTGGGCGGTCCCATCTCGACGGCGCTGATGACCTACGCGAACGGCATTCTCGGCCTGCAAGGATGGCAATGGATGTTCATCCTCGAAGGCGTGCCGGCGATGCTGTTGGGCCTGCTGACGCTGCGCATCATGACCGAACGCCCGGCCGACGCGAATTGGCTCTCCGACAACGAAAAGCGCTGGCTCGAAACGACGCTCGCCGCCGAACGCGAGGCAGTCGGCGGCAACACCCATTTTCCGTTGCTGCGGGTGGCGAGCGATATCCGCGTATGGAGCCTGGCATGTCTGTTCGGTTGTGCGCTGGTCGGCATTTACGGGCTGTTCCTGTGGCTGCCGCAGATCGTCAAGAGTCTCGGCCATCTGAGCAATATCCAGGTTGGCTTTCTATCGGCCGCGCCGCCGCTGCTGGGCGTGTTGGGCACGATCCTGATCAGCCGCAGCTCTGACCGCACCGGCGACCGCAAGAAGCACCTCGCCTTCGTGTACGGCATGAGCGCACTGGCGATCGCCGGCAGCGCGTATGCGCCGAACCCAGTGATCGCTTACCTATTGCTGTGCGTGACCGGTTTGTTCATCTATGCAGGCAATCCGCTGTTCTGGAGCCTTGCGTCGTCGTTCAAAACCGGCGCCGCGGGCGCCGCGACGATCGCGCTGATCAACACCATCGCGCAGTTCGGCGGTCTGGTCGGCCCCTGGAGCATCGGGCTGGTGCGCAACGCGACCGGCAACTTCAAGCTGGCCTTGCTGACCATCGCGGCGTTTCTGGTGATCGCGACGATCATCGCGCTCGTGATGCGCGTGACGCCGACCGAGGACGAAGCCGCATCGCTCGCGACCGGCGACGCGGCACCAGGAGCCTGAGAACCTGATCGACATGACACGGGCACAGCGCGGACATATAAGCGCAGGCAAGCAAACACTGGTAAGCGCGAACAAGGACACCCACGGGTTTTTCATACCATGATCATCGATTGCCACGGTCATTACACGACCTCCCCGCCGCAGCACGAGGCCTGGCGCGCGCAGCAGATCGCCGCGCTGAAAGACGGCGGCTCGCCGCCGCCGCGGCCCGTCATGACCGACGACGAGATTCGCGAGAGCATCGAAACCGGCCAGATTCGCATCCAGCGCGAACGCGGCACCGACCTCACGATTTTTTCGCCGCGCGCCGCCGGCATGGGTCATCACCTCGCCACCGCCGATGCCAATGCGATCTGGTCGAGCGAATGCAACGACCTCATCCATCGCGTGGTTTCGCTGTTTCCGCGCAACTTTGTCGGCGTGTGCCAGTTGCCGCAGGCGCCGGGCGTGGCGCCGGCCCATTGCATCGCCGAATTGCGGCGTTGCGTGGAGGAGCTGGGGTTCATCGGCTGCAATCTGAATCCGGATCCGTCCGGCGGCCACTGGTCGGGGCTGCCGCTCACGGATCGCTCGTGGTATCCGCTTTATGAAGCGATGGCGGAGCTCGACGTGCCGGCGATGATTCACGTGTCGTCGTCGTGCAATCCGAATTTCCATGCGACGGGCGCGCATTACATCAACGGCGACACCTCCGCGTTCATGCAGTTGCTTCAGGGCGATCTGTTCGCCGACTTCCCCACCCTGCGCTTCATCATTCCGCACGGCGGCGGCGCGGTGCCCTATCACTGGGGACGCTATCGCGGGCTCGCGCAGGACATGAAGCGGCCGCTGCTCAGCGAGTATCTGATGAAGAACGTGTTCTTCGATACCTGCGTGTATCACCAGCCGGGCGCCGAACTGCTCGCCAAGGTCATTCCGGTCGAGAACATCCTGTTCGCGTCGGAAACCATCGGCGCGGTGCAAGGCATCGATCCGGAAACCGGTCACTACTACGACGACACGCGCCGCTATATCGACGCGATCGAATGGCTCAGCGCTGCGGACCGTCAGCGCATCTACGAAGACAACGCCCGCGCCGTATACCCGCGACTGTCCCGTCAACTCGAACAGCAATTCGCCGCGCAAGGAGCAACGGTATGAATTCCGGTACGTATCCTATTGGATGGCGCGAACACGAATCCGCGCCGCAGGCAAACCCGGCGACGCTCGACACGTTGCGTGAACTGGCGGTTTCCCTGCTCAGCGACAACATGGCGCGTGCGAGCGGCATGGTCGGCTTGCGGCCTTATCATCAGCCGAAGCCGATGGCCGGCACCGCGGTCACCGTGCATACCCGCCCCGGCGACAACCTCGCGATCCATCGCGCGTTCGATTTTTGCAGGCCGGGCGACGTGCTTGTGATCGACGGCGCGGGAGAACTCACGCAGGCGCTGATGGGCGAGATCATGGCCAGCTTCGCGGAGAGCCTGGGCGTGCAGGGCCTCGTGATCGACGGCGCGATACGCGACGTCGGTGCGCTACGTCAGCGCGATTTCCCCGTGTATGCGCGCGGCGTGACGCATCGCGGGCCGTACAAGAACGGCCCGGGCGAGATCAACGTGCCGATCACGGTGGGCGGGATGGTGGTTCATCCTGGGGACATCATCGTCGGCGATGAAGACGGCTTGCTCGCGATTCCCCCCGCCGATGTGGAAGCCGTCATCGAGGGCGCTCGCCGGCAACATGCGAAAGAAACCGCGGCGTTGAAGTCGATCGCGAGCGGTTGCTTCGACCGATCATGGGTCGTCCCACACCGCGACCGGATGATGAACAACTGACTTCCCGTGCGGCCCCGGTGCGTGCGTGATGGCGCCGGGGCGCCGCGCGCGAGTATGGGCCGCATTCGTATCATCGTCTCAACCCTGCAGGAATCGTGTCCCTCATGGCGGAATATCTGAACGCGGCAACGCTCCTTGACCTCGCTCAACGTGCGGAGCAACGCGGTACGGCGCCGTGCACGTGCACAAAAACACCGCTGGACGGCTGGCAATCCCAGCCCCTTTCTCTCGACGAATCGCAGTTCGCGGAAATCGGCACGCTGCTCGCGGAAGACGATCCGGTGCCGACGTTCAGCGAGTATCTGCCGGTCAAAACGACTTACTGGTCGGCCGAAGCGCCCATCGCACCGCGTTACTTTCCATACAACCGGTGTGCCGTCTGGGAATGCTCGTTGTGCGGCCGTCTCTACCTGCGGTATACCGAAGGCGGCGGGTACTTCGTGGATCGCAGGATTCGTGCTGTACAGTCGGCGCTGATCGAGGACGCGCCTCTTCCTGTGTAACTCTCCGGCGACGGGCTGGCTAATGCCCGGTCTCAGCGCCGCATAAGTGCGTCCCCGATGTAATCCCAGAGGCCCGCTTGAAGTGCCGATCTCTCCAGCAAGCATGGCGAACGTAAATATTTCCCAGGAATTCCCAGAATACCGGGAAACTATCTCAAGAACGTACACTCACGTTTGTTCCTTGATCTGAGAGAAACCGTGCCCGCCATCACCTGCATCGAAGATTTACGCGTGCTTGCTCAACGTCGCGTGCCACGCATGTTCTACGACTACGCCGACAGCGGCTCGTGGACGGAGAGTACTTACCGCGCCAATGAAAGCGACTTCCAGCGCCTCAAGCTGCGCCAGCGAGTGGCGGTCAACATGGCGGGCCGCAGTCTGCGCACGGAAATGGCCGGCCAGGCGGCCGTCATGCCCGTGGCGCTGGCGCCGACGGGGTTGACCGGCATGCAACATGCCGACGGCGAAATCCTCGCCGCACGCGCGGCGGAGAAGTTCGGCGTCCCGTTCACCTTGTCCACCATGAGCATCTGCTCGATCGAAGACGTTGCCGCCGCAACCAGTAAGCCGTTCTGGTTCCAGCTTTACATGATGCGCGACCGCGATTTCATCGTACGGTTGATCGAGCGGGCGCGCGCGGCACGCTGCAGCGCCCTGATGCTGACGCTGGATCTGCAGATCCTCGGCCAACGCCACAAGGACATCAAGAACGGGCTGTCGGCGCCGCCCAAACTGACCCCCGCGAACCTCATCAATCTGGCGACCAAGCCACGCTGGTGCCTCGGCATGCTCGGCACCCGGCGGCGCACCTTCGGCAACATCGTCGGTCACGCGAAGGGCGTGGGCGATCTGTCGTCGCTGAGTTCGTGGACCGCCGAGCAGTTCGATCCGGCGCTGAGTTGGGCGGACGTCGAGTGGGTCAAGAAGCTGTGGGGCGGCAAACTCATTCTGAAAGGCATCATGGATGTCGAAGATGCGCGCCTTGCCGCCGACAGCGGCGCCGACGCGCTGATCGTCTCCAATCATGGCGGACGCCAACTCGACGGTGCACCCTCTTCGATCTCGGCACTCCCCGAGATCGCGCGTGAGGTCGGCTCGCGCATCGAGGTGTGGATGGACGGCGGCATCCGCAGCGGACAGGACGTGCTGAAAGCCGTTGCGCTCGGCGCCAAAGGCACGCTGATCGGCCGCAGCTTTCTCTACGGCCTGGGTGCGATGGGAGAGGCGGGTGTCACACAGTGCCTGCAGATCATCCAGAAGGAAATGGACATCACCATGGCCTTTTGCGGCCACACGGACATCCGCCAGGTGGACGAGCGGATCCTGCTGCCTGACCGGCGTTGAAGACCGGCGCCGAGCGCGGCGCCCGGCGGCGGACCCTGTTCAGCCGGAGGTTCGGCGTATTTCGTTCGCCGCCTCTTCTTCCGGGCCGCAATCTTCCAGCGCTTTCAGGAACGTCGAGCTCCACCAGTGCACATCGAACTTGCGGATCCGGTGAAGCAGTGCTTCATGCCGGTTGATCCGCTCGTCGAGCGACATCGTCAGCGCCCGCTGAATGGCCTGCGCCGTACCTTGCGTGTCGTAGGGATTGACCAGCAACGCTTCCTTCAATTGCTCCGCTGCGCCCGCAAAACGCGATAGCACCAGCATGCCCGGGTCAGCCGGATCCTGCGCGGCGATGTATTCCTTCGCGACCAGATTCATGCCGTCCCGCAAGGGCGTGACGAGTGCCACACGACTCGCGCGATAAAGGCCTGGCAGGCGCTTACGGGCCACGTTGCGATGGATGTAGCGCACCGGCATCCAGTCCAGCTCACCGAAATCGCCGTTGATCGCGCCGCATAGGCTGTCCATCTCACGCCGCAGATCATCGTAGGCGCCGACGTCCTCGCGGCTTGGGGAAGCGATCTGGATCAGCGTCGCGCTATCGCGGTTTTCCGGGTAGCACGTCAGCAGTTCGCGGAAAGCATGGACACGCTGCGGCAGCCCCTTTGAGTAATCCAGCCGGTCGACGCCTACCAGCAAACGCCGCCGCGAATACTCCTCGCGCATCCGGACGAACATGTCGCGTCCTTCCTTCGAGTCGGCAAGACGCATGAAGTCGTCGACATCGATACCGATGGGATAGGCGCCCACCCGCAGCGTTCGATTGAATGCCCGAAGGCGATCCGGACTCAACCGTTGCGCCTGCGCTTCCGATTCGACGTAGTGAGAAAAATGCGTCAGGTCGCCTTCGCTCTGGAAGCCCACCAGATCGTAGGCAAAGAGCGAGCGCATCAGCCACTCATGTTCCGGAATCGCTGCCATGATCAGCGGCGGCGGCATCGGAATATGCAAAAAGAAACCGATGCGGTTGGTGCATCCCATTGCGCGCAGCTCGGCCGCGAGCGGGATCAATTGATAGTCATGAACCCAGATGAGATCGTCCGGCTTCAATAGTGGTAGCAACTTTTGCGCGAATAACTGGTTGACCCTGCGATAGCCCGCTGCGAATCGCCTTTCGAAATTGGCCAGGTCCAGCCGGTAGTGGAATACCGGCCATAAGACATCATTGGAATAACCCAGGTAATACGTGTCGTGATCCTCCCGGCTCAGATCAAGTGTCGCAAGCGTGACGTTGCCGGCCGTTTGGACATGAACTTCACCGTGGCCGGCTTGTGCCTCATCCGCCGCTTCGCGGATCTTGCCGCTCCAGCCGAACCAGAGTCCACCGGTCTGCCGCAGGCTCTCCCGTACCGCTACGGCGAGTCCGCCGGCAGCGGGCTTGCGCGGGTCCGCAGTGCGATTTGAAACGACGACCAGGCGACTCATGAGGTCCTCGCGCGGTTGCGCTCAAATGGCAACCATGACTAGGTAAGTCCATTCTAGTGCAGGAAATGCTGGCCGGCGCAGGTCGTCCGCGACGCTACGGATCTTCATCGGCTCAGTTGATTGAGTCCGCAACGACCGGCGCCGTGGGTGGGCATCGTCCCTGCGCTGCGCTCAAACAACCATCATAATGCGGTCATTCGAAGCCCGAAACCGCGCCACCATGACCGACACCCAAGCAAACGCAAGCCATTCGCCCCGCCTGACCAGTCTGTCGCACGGCGGAGGCTGCGGCTGCAAGATCGCCCCCGGCCTGCTCGCCGATCTGCTCAAACGCAGCGCGCCGCTGCCATTCTTTCCCGACCTGCTGGTCGGCAACGATACCGCCGACGATGCCGCCGTCTACAGGCTCAACGACGAGCAGGCAATCGTTGCCACCACCGACTTCTTCATGCCGATCGTCGACGACCCGTTCGACTTCGGCCGCATTGCCGCGACCAATGCGCTGTCCGATGTCTACGCCATGGGCGGCAAGCCGATCATGGCGCTGGCGATCGTCGGCATGCCGATCAATGTGTTGCCGCACGACGTGATCGCGGCGGTGCTGAAGGGGGGCGAGTCCGTATGCGCTGAAGCCGGCATTCCGCTCGCAGGTGGCCATTCGATCGATTCGGTGGAACCCATTTACGGCCTCGTCGCGATCGGCGTGGTCGATCCGAAACGCGTCAAGCGCAATGCGGGCGCACAGGCGGGCGACGTGCTGATTCTCGGCAAACCGCTGGGCGTGGGCGTGCTGTCGGCAGCGCTGAAAAAAGACCGCCTCGATTCAAACGGCTATGCCGCGATGATCGCGGCCACTACGAAGCTCAATCGGCCGGGCGCCGAACTGGCCAAGCTCGACGGCGTGCATGCCCTCACCGATATCACCGGTTTTGGCCTGCTGGGCCACACACTGGAATTGGCCCGCGGCTCGAATCTGACTGCCCGCGTGCGCTATGCGGATTTGCCTTGGCTGCCCGACGTGGTCGGCTTCGTGGAGGCAGGCATTTTTACCGGTGCTTCGGGCCGCAACTGGGACGCGTACGGCAAGGACATCGTGCTGCCGTCCTCATTGCCGCCGACGGCGCGCATGCTGCTCACCGACCCGCAAACCTCGGGCGGCCTGCTGGTTTCGTGCGCGCCGGAAGCGGTCGACGAGGTTCTCGCCCTGTTCCGTGCCGACGGTTTTGACGAGGCGCGCGTGATCGGGGAAATGGTCAGCGGAGAACGGCGAGTCGACGTTTTCTGAGCTGCAAGCGAGTTTTAAGGGTGAGGCAAGGCGGGAGTCTGGGAAGGGGGCAGAGCGCCTCCCCAGCCGGCATTTACGGCGCATGCGATAATTTCGCTCCTCCCCGCCGGTCTGTTTCGTCCGTAACCCTTGAAAAATCTTCTCGTCAGCCTCGATCAAGCCGGTGATTTCGATGAAATCATCGATGTACGCACGCCTCTCGAGTTTGCCGACGACCACATTCCGGGCGCGCTCAACGCGCCTGTGCTGAGCAACGAAGAGCGTGTTCTGGTCGGTACCACTTACAAACAGGTCTCGCCGTTCGAAGGCACGCGGATAGGCGCGGCGCTGGTTGCGCGCAACATCGCGCACCACCTGGAAACGACCTTTGCCGACCGGCCGCGTAATTGGCGGCCGTTGATCTACTGCTGGCGCGGCGGGAAACGTTCAGGTTCGGTCACCACGCTCTTCAATATGATCGGCTGGCAGGCACGTCAGCTGGACGGCGGTT
This sequence comes from Paraburkholderia sp. IW21, assembly GCF_041321145.1. Classification (NCBI taxonomy): domain Bacteria; kingdom Pseudomonadati; phylum Pseudomonadota; class Betaproteobacteria; order Burkholderiales; family Burkholderiaceae; genus Paraburkholderia; species Paraburkholderia sp. IW21. The sequence goes on from NZ_JBGGWA010000006.1 coordinate 431,749, forward strand.
ATAAAGGCTACCGGCGCGCGACGCTGGACACCCTCTGCTCGTTGCCGAAGAAGTTCAACTACATCGCGCTGGTGGGCCCGACAGGCAGCGGCAAGACGCGCCTGCTCGAAGCGCTGAATCAGGCGGGTGCGCAAACGCTGGACCTCGAAGCACTGGCTGTCCATCGCGGCTCACTGCTGGGTGCGTGGGCGGGCATTGCGCAGCCGTCGCAAAAGCGCTTCGACACGCTGCTGGTCGCCGCCCTGCGCGCATTCGATCCCAGGCGGCCGGTGTTCGTCGAAGCGGAGAGCCGGCGCATCGGTTCAATTACGCTGCCGCTCGCGCTTATCGATACGTTTCACCAGGGCGCCTGCGTCGAAGTGTTGTCGAGCCACGAAGACCGCGCGGCATTCCTGCTACACGACTATGCGCATCTGTTCGACGATCCCGAATCGCTGAAAGCGCAACTGCAAAAGATGATCGGTTTGCATAGCCGCGAACGTGTCACGGGCTGGCAACAGCTCGTCGATGACAATAGCCGCGCCGAGCTTGCCCGCGAACTGATCGAACGGCACTATGATCCGGCGTATGCGCGCAGCAGCCACCAGCATTTCGTCAATCTGCCGCGCGCGCTGCAAATGAATTTCCGGCCAAACGACGCCGATGTCGTGGAACAGGCAAAGGCCCTCCTTGCTCAACTCGATAACAGCGCGCTCGCCGTCATCTGATCCAAAAAACCTAACGTCAAGACCTTCCATCATGCAATCAACCCTTCGGCAGCCCCGTGTCGCCCTTGGCTGGATCGTGTTTCTGCTGATCGCCGTCGTCGGCCTCTTCTATGTGAAGTGGTTCCCGTACTACAACCGCGCCTTCGTCGCCGCGAGCCAGCATTCCATCGGCAAGTCGATTCTGATGGGCACGTCGTCGAGCGCGCCGGCGGCGTCGTGGCAGGCAGCCATCGATTACGCGCTGGCCTACGGCAAGGCAATCTGGCAAGCCATGGTGCTCGGCCTTCTGCTGGGCTCGGCGGTGCAGGCGCTGATTCCGCCGCAGTGGGTCGCACGCGCGCTCGGCCGGACCGATTTCAGCAGCGTGGTAAAGGGCGGCCTGATGTCGTTGCCGGGCATGATGTGCACGTGCTGCGCGGCGCCGGTCGTGGCCGGCTTGCGCGCCCGTCAGGCGGCACCGGGCGCGGCGATCGCGTTCTGGCTGGGCAATACCGCGCTGAATCCGGCTACGCTGATCTTCATGGGCTTCGTGCTCGGCTGGCAATGGATGGGCTTACGGCTCGCGCTGGGCCTCGTGATGGTGTTCGGCCTCGGCTATCTGGTGAACCGGATGGTCACGCCGAAGGAAGCCGAAGCATCGCGCGAAGCCATCGCGCAACTCGTCACCGCCGACGAGCCAGGCACCGCATTTACGCGCTGGGTGAAAATTCTCGGAACGATGACGCTGCGGTTGATTCCCGAATACATCGTGCTGGTGCTGATTCTCGGTGCGGCGCGGACGTGGCTGTTTCCGCATATCGGCCCGGATATCGACAACAGCCTGTTGTGGATCGTCGCTTTGGCGATCGCCGGAACATTGTTCGTGATTCCGACTGCCGGCGAAGTACCGATCATTCAGGCCATGCTTGCCTTCGGCATGGCGGCCGGGCCCGCCGGCGCGTTGCTGATGACGCTGCCGCTGATCAGCGTGCCGTCGATGGCCATGCTCGGCCGCTCGTTTCCGAGGCGCGTGCTGACCATGGTGACTTTGGCCGTGGTTGTCTGCGGGGTGGTAAGTGGCTTATTGGCGGTCGCTTTCGGGTTTTAAAGCATGAGCGAAAACACAGCGACATGCGGTAACCGTGAACACGCGAAGGCATCGGCGAACGAGCCAGGCCCGTGGCGAATTACAGGCATACGGGAGCGGGAGACTGACAAGACAGCCGCACAATAACGATGTGCGCCGATGTGATACGAGAACATGACGGTAGCCGAAAGCGGAACCGCTTTCGGCTACGTCACTGATGCGTTGGTAGGCTCGATTGGATTCGAACCAACGACCCCCACCATGTCAAGGTGGTGCTCTAACCAACTGAGCTACGAGCCTTTAGAGGCGCGAATTATAGAGACTCTGCGCGCGCAGCACAAGACCAATACGGCACTTATATTCACGAGCGCGCGGCATTCGGTTCGCAGCTCAATTCGTCTAGCTCCACTCGGTCTGCGTATCCAGCGGATAAACCGGTCGCCTCACCTGCTCGAACGCGAACAGCCCATAGTCCGAACTTGTCACGCCATGGCTATCGCACTCCACGAGTGCCGCGGCAATCGGCACAAAGACCGGGCGACAGTACATGCGCGATTTGAGCAACAGGAAACGCGCGCGGCGCGGGTCGATGCCGACGCTCTCGAATACGCCGAGGTCCCACGGTTCGTGCGTACGCTCGGTCATCACGAGCTTTACCGTGCCGGTGTCGAGCACAGCAGCGCGGCCCATGAACGCACGCTGGCCTGTATAGGTCGGGCCGCTGATCACGTACTCGCCATCAGTCAGCGCGCGCACTACGCCGGTCACCGCAACCGGCGGCCGCGAGGTCAGAGCGCGGCTTGCGACCTTGTTGCCTATTGTCACCGTCACCGTGCTGCCGACGCCCGCCGCCATCAGTGCCGCGACGGCTTGCGGATCGCACAACGGGCCGCTGACGACCCCTTCGAGCTTTTGCTTGAGCGCTTCTTCGAGCAGATCCATCGTGTCGCACGTACCGCCCGACATGCAATTGTCGCCGTGATCGAGCAATAACACCGGCTTGTCCGCGCCCTGTGCGAGCGCTGCCGCCCGCGCGACCGACTCCGCAAGCGGCGCGCTGCGATAAACGAAATCTTCGCGCTCGTTCCAGATCTGGCGCGCGATGCGCTCCGCCACCGCTTCCGCCTGCGCACGCTCGCCGTTGCCCACCACGACCACACTGATGCACGGCGCCTCGATATCGGCCAGCGAGAAGCCTGACAGCACCGACACGGCGAGCATGCCATCGGCTTCGGCCGCGCGCGCGGCGTCCACGGCACGTTTCATCGCGCCTTCGGCAGTTGCGCTGCGCAGCGTATGCGTGAGCAGCGGCGGCCGGCGCCATGCGATCACCGGCTTCGCCTTGCCATGGACAAGATCGAACATCAGACGCGCTGCATGCGCGCCAGTCTCGTACATATCGACGTGCGGATAGGTTTTGAAGCTGACGATCACGTCGGCGTTGTCGATCATCTTCTGCGTGACATTGCCGTGCAGATCGAGTGCGACCGCGATCGGTGCATTGGGAAGCGCCGCGCGCACGCGTTCGAGCAGATCACCTTCGCCGTCGCTCGAATTCTCGGCGACCATCGCGCCGTGCAGGTCGAGCATTACCGCATCGCATCCTGTTGCGGCCGCAACGATCGCGGCGCAGATCGTGTCGTAAGCAGTGGCCTCGACGGGTCCGCTCGGATTCGCCGAGGCCGAAATCGGCGTCACGATCACGGCATGCTCGCGCTCGGCTGCATCGATGAACGCGGCCATTGCAGTCTGCATGCCCTTGTTCTCGTTGAAGGCGTCTTCACCATAGCTCGGGCCATGACGCCCGAACGCTGCAAGCGGCGTGGCCACCGGCGAGAACGTATTCGTCTCGTGATTCATCCGTGCGATCAGGATCTTCATGCCGGGGTGCTCCCGCCCGTTTGCGCGGCGTTCAGCATCGCCTGCAATAGCACGTTGCAACCGGCTTCCAGGTGATCTGCACGCGCATCTTCGATTTCGTTGTGGCTGATGCCGTCTTTGCACGGCACAAAGATCATCGCTGCGGGCGCGACGCGCGCGAGATAGACGGCGTCATGGCCCGCGCCGCTGATGACGTCCATCGACGAGAAGCCAAGCGTGTCCGCGCCCTGCTGTACCGCGGCAACCAGTTCCGCGGCGAACGGCTGGGGCGGGAAATACACCACTTGTTCGATGTCCACGGTAATGCCGGCCTTTTCACCCGCCGTCGAGCACGCGGCGCGCAATGCGATATCCATCGCGGTGAGTGTGGCATCGTCGGCGGCACGCAGATCGGCCGTGAGTGTCACCCGGCCTGGAATCACGTTGCGCGAATTCGGATGCACGTCGACCCAGCCCACCGTGCCGCGTCCATGCGGCCCGTGATCGAGGGCAATGCGATTCACCGCATGAATCAGGTCCGCGGCGACGAGCAGCGCATCACGGCGCAATTGCATGGGCGTAGGACCCGCATGCGCTTCCATGCCGTGCACCGTGACGTCGTACCAGCGTTGGCCTAAAGCGCCTTGTACGACACCGATCGTCGTGTCATGCGCCTCCAGCACCGGCCCTTGTTCGATATGCGCTTCGAAATATGCGCCGACCGCATGGGGCTTCCCGCTCTCCCCAACGTAACCGATTGCCGCCAGCGCGTCACGTACCGACACACCCTCTCGATCGCGCTGTTCGAGCGCATGCTCCAGCGTGAACGCACCGGCGAATACGCCGGAACCCATCATCACCGGCACGAAGCGCGAGCCCTCTTCATTGGTCCACACCGCGACCTCAAGCGGCGCGAGCGTTGGTACGTTGGCATCGGACAGCGTGCGCAATACTTCGAGGCCCGCCAGCACGCCGTAATTGCCGTCGAATTTGCCGCCCGTGGGCTGCGTATCGATGTGGCTGCCGGTCATCACCGGCGGCAGGTCGTCACGCAAACCCGCGCGACGCGCGAAGATGTTGCCGATCGCGTCGATCCGCACGCTGCAGCCGATCTCCTTAGCCCATGCGATAAAGAGGTCGCGCGCCTTGCGGTCCAACTCGGTCAACGCGAGCCGGCACACACCGCCCTTGTCCGTCGCGCCGATTTGCGCGAGTTGCATGAGACTGTCCCAGAGCCGCGCGCCGTCGACACGCAGATCAGCGAGCGTCCCGACGGTTGTTGATTCATGAACTTGCATCGATGCTTCCTCGTATTGAAGACAGAGTGCGCGTCAGACGACGCCGACGCCCAGATAGCGGTCCTTGATCGAATCGTCCGCAGCGAACGAAGCGTTGTCGCCTTCATAGACGATCACGCCCTGTTCGATGATGTAGTGGCGCTCCGCGAGTTGCGTGCAAACTTCGAGGTTCTGCTCGACCAGCAGAATCGCGACGCCTGTTTCGCGGATCAGTTTGAGTTGCGCGACGATTTCTTCGACGATCACCGGCGCGAGACCTTCAACCGGTTCGTCAAGCATCAACAGCCGCGGATGATTCATTAGCGCGCGGCCGATGGCCAGCATCTGCTGTTCGCCGCCGGAGAGTTGCGCGCCACCGTTCGTGCGCCGTTCTTTCAGGCGCGGGAAAATGCGGTAGATGTCGTCGAGCTGCCACGGCGAATCCTTGCGGGCGCCGAGCCGCAGGTTTTCTTCGACAGTCAGCAGACGGAAGACGCCGCGATGCTCAGGCACAAAGCACACGCCCCGCGAGGCGATCTTGTACGGCGGCATGCCGCCGATCGCCGCGCCGTTGAACGTCACCGTGCCGCGCTGCGGCGCGACGACGCCGGCAATCGCCTTGAGCGTAGTCGATTTACCTGCGCCGTTACGGCCCAGCAGCGTGACCGTTTCGCCTTCATTGATTTGCAGGGACACGCCTTGCAGGATGTGACTCTTGCCATAGAAGCCGTGTATCTGCTGCACGTCGAGAATCATGCGCGGCCTCCGGTGATCATGTTGCCGAGATAGGCGCTGCGCACACGCTCGTCGCCTCGGATAGCGTCCGGGCGCCCTTCCACCAACACGCGCCCTTGCTGCATGACAGTGATGGTGTCGGAAATGTCCATCACGATGCCCATGTTGTGCTCGATCAGCACGACCGTGTAATCGTCACGCAGGCCGCGGATCAGTTGCTTCATGTCGTCGAGATCGTCGATGCCCATACCCGAAGTCGGCTCATCCAGAAAGATCGCCTTGGGCCGCGCAGCGAGCGCCATGCCGACTTCGAGCCGCCGCTGCTGGCCGTGCGACAGCGCGCCCGCCAGGACTTCGCTGAAACGCTGCAGCGCGAGACGTTCCAGCACACTGTCGACGGTGTCGCCCTGTGTGAGCGCGCCATGCGGCGGTGTCCACGCGTTCAACGCACGTACCGCGTCGACACCTTGCGCGGCGAGCCGCAGATTTTCGCGCACGCTCAGATTGGCGAACAGACTTGTTACCTGGAACGAACGCGCAATGCCGCGGCGTACGCGCTTATGGTCAGGCTCATGCGTCACGTCATGGCCATCGAAGACGATTTTTCCTTCGGTGATCGGCAACGTTCCCGTCAACACGTGAAAGAGCGTTGTCTTGCCCGCACCATTCGGGCCGATCACCGAATGCACGGTACGCGGCATGATGCGTAGATTGACTTCGGAGAGCGCCGTGAATTTGCCGTAGCGTTTTACTACGCCGCTCGCTTGCAGAATCGCTTCGCTCATACGCGCTCCCTGGCAGCATCGTCGGATGGGTTGCGCCGCAGCGCTTGCCAGATGCGCTCGCCCAACCCCCACAGCCCGCGCTGCATGAACAGGCTGACCGCGATCAACACCATGCCGAGCAGTAACAGCCAGCGCGGCCATAGCGTAGAAAGCCAATCGGCGAACAACACATAGAACGCGGCGCCCAGCACCGACGCGAACAGATTGCCCGTGCCGCCTATCACCGTCATCACGAAGATCATCTCGCTCGTGTGGTAATCGATGTTGGAGAGCGGTGCGATGCCGGTCATGAGTGCATGCAACGCACCGGCGAGACCCGTTACGGCACCGGAAATCACGAACGCCATGAGCTTGAAGCGTTTGACGTCGTAGCCGACTGCGGCTGCACGCGCTTCGTTGTCGCGAATGGCCAGCAACGTACGGCCGAATACCGAGTGCGACACACGCATCAGCAGCCAGAAAACCACCAGAAACAGCACCGCGACGAAACCGTAGTACTGCCACGGCGAAGTCAACGGCACGAGTGTTTTGCCGAACAGCCCCAACGCCGGCCGTGGAATGTCGAGCAAGCCGTTGTCGCCGCCCGTGAGGTCGGGCGTCGTGTAGGCGAGGAAGTAAAACAGTTGCCCGAATGCGAGCGTCAACATGACGAAGTACGTGCCGCGTTGGCGGATCGAAAACCAGCCGACCAGCACTGCGGCAGCCGCACCGATCACGATCGCGGCAAGCAGCGCCATGGGTACGGGCAACGCCGTTTTGGTGAGAACCAGGCCCGCGCAATAGCTGCCGAGTCCGAAAAAAATACCCTGCCCGAAGGAGAGCAAGCCTGTGTGGCCAAGCAATAGATTGCAACCGAGTGCGGCGAGAGCGAACACCAGCACTTCGGTGGCAAGCGATCCGGAACGCAGCGTCAGCGGCAATACGCACACAACCAGCAAAGCAAGCAACAGGAAACGATAGCGATACAGCGAGTGCTTCAGGCTCCGTTCAGTCGGCTGAGACGACGCGCTTTGCACAATCGGCTTCGAGGTTTCGATCATGCCGCTCTCCCGAGCAAGCCGTTCGGCCGTAGCAACAACACAGCAGCCATCGCGACATAGATCATCAGCCGCGCGCCTTCCGGCCACAAGGTACTCATCACGCTCTGCACGATCCCGATCAGCAGTCCACCCACGAGCGCGCCCAGAAAGTTGCCCATCCCGCCGACCACCACTACCACGAACGCGACGCTGAGCGCTTCGATGCCCATGAACGGATCGACGCCGCGAATCGGCGCGGCAAGCACACCGGCCAAAGCGGCGGTGGCGGCGCCGAGCGCGAACACCAGGCTGAAAACCCGCGAGACGTTGATGCCGAGCAACGACACCATTTCGGTCGATTCGCTGCCGGCGCGCACGGCACTCCCTAGTCGTGTCCCTTCCAGCACCCACCATAACAGCGCGGCCAGGACGACCGTGAAGCCGATCACGAACAGCCGGTACTTCGGATAAACGAAACTGCCCCAGATCACCACGCCATTCAGCATGTCGGGAACCGGCACGTTGTCGCCGAGCGGGCCCCAGATCAGGATCGCGCATTCCTGCACGACCAGCGCGAGGCCGACCGTCACGAGAATATGAAACTCATGCTGTTGCGCATAGACGTGCCGCAAGACCAGCTTTTCGACGACCCACGCGAGCGCGCCGACCGCGATCGGCACGACCACCAGTGCAGTCCAGAAATTCATCGACCACTGCATTGCCTGATAGCAGAAATACGCGCCGAGCAGATAGAACGCGCCGTGCGCGAAATTCACGAAGCGCAGCAGGCCGAATACGATCGACAGCCCCACCGCGAGCAGGAAATACAGCATTCCCACTCCGATGCCGTTGACGATCTGCAAGAGATAAACGTTCATGGCGTCCGTCTAAAGGGTGTGGCGATCGGGTGTGGCGATCGGGTGTGGCTATAAGCGTGCCGCGCTGCGTTCGGCACGGATGCATCAAGCCATCTTGCAGCCAGTTTTATCGAGCGGCAGAAACGATTGACCGGAACTCACGATATCCGCGTAGTCGTCCGCGCTCTTCATCTTGCTCTTTGCCTTGCCCTTCAATAGATAGTAGTTCTTCAGTACCTGGTGGTCGCCCTTGCGGACTTCCTCCGGTCCGGTCAAACCATCATATTTCATGCCTTCCAGCACTGCGACCACCTTCTTCGGATCGACATTGCCGGCTTTCACGATACCGTCGAGCAGAATCTTGGTGCAGATGTACGAGCCCGCGAGGCTGTAGTTGGGATTCGCCTTGAATGCGGCCCTGCTGCGTTTGACGAGATCGCGATTGAGCGGGGAATCGATGTCGTGCCAATACTGCGCACCAAAATAGACGCCTTCGCACAGGTCTGCACCGAGCGATTCGAACTGCTCGAGGCCCGACGCCCAGGCGATCAGAATCGTGCAATTGTTCTTCATGCCGAAGCTCACCGCCTGACGCAACGTATCGGACGATTGCGAACCGAAGTTGAGAATCAGCAGGACGTCAGGCTTCGCGGCGACGGCGTTCGTCAGATAGCCGCTGAATTCCTTCTCATTGAGCGAGTGGTAGCTGTTGCCCACGTGCTCGACGCCCTTCTCCTTGAAAATCGCCTTGGCTGCCGACAACAAACCGTCGCCGAAAACGTATTGCGGCGTGATGGTGTACCAGCGTTTTGCTTTGGGCAGCATTTGCATCAACGGGCGCACCGTCTGCTCGATCGCACCGTAGGTCGGCACGGACCAGCGGAACGTCGCGTCGTTGCAGTCCTTGCCGGTGATTTCGTCCGCCCCTGCCGTGGTGATGAAAACGCCGTCGGCTTTCTGGATTTCCTTGCCCATCGCCAGTGCTTCGGAGGACAGAATACCGCCGGCAAAGAAGCGCGCATTCTTCTGTTGCGCGATTTCCTGCACACGACGCACGGCGGTGGCGGGTTTGCCTTCCGTATCGAGCACCGTGTAGGCGAGCGGCTCGCCGAGTACCTTGCCGTACTGCTCGATTGCGAGCTTCATGCCGAGATCGGCGTACTTGCCGTTCGCGGCGAACGGGCCCGACATCGGCACCGGACAGGCAAATTGCAAAGTGCCGGCCTGCGCGAACGCGCTACGTGCGACCAACGAGCCCAACGTCCCCGGAACGGCCGACAACGCGGCCAGCTTCAACATATTTCGGCGATTCAAAATGACGCTCCTTAAGAAAGAGACACGCACTGACCGACTGCGAAACTGAAAGACTGCGCGAACGACTGCGAAAGCTTGCTGGCCGCAGTGAAGTTTTCCACCACACCGGCTTTGTTCTATTTATCATGATAAATAGGTTGGACTCGATCGTAGGTACAATAAATTCGAGTGTCAATAAGGCAAAATTCCTGGCGGCAGCGAGACACCCTTCCGTATCGTTGCGAAGCGGGGCCGACTGATGACAGAGCGTGCAGGACACAATTGGGAGCATCAAAAATGGCCATGGATCGCGCCAAGGCTGGCGCCGCAATTGAGATCAAGCAGCAAAAGCGCGGCGATCTGGTCGCCGAGGAGATCAAGCGGCTCATCACGGAGAAGGACTTGAAACCGGGTGACCGCCTGCCGCGCGAGGTGGAACTGCAGCAACTCTTTTCAGTGAGCAAGAGCACGATTCGCGAGGCGCTGAAGTCGCTCGAGGTGCAAGGTCTTATCAAGGTGACTACCGGCCCGAGCGGCGGCGGCATGGTGGTGGAAGTGCCGCTTGACCGCACATTACAGCTCTTGCAGAACTACCTGTTCTTCAAGGATGTATCGATCGATGACATTTACACCGTGCGCAAATTGCTGGAGCCGGAGTTGGCGGCGGGTGCGGTGCCGCATTTGACGGAGCAGGATTTCGAGGCGCTCGATGCGAGCATTGCGTGCTGCGATCGGCCGGCGGCGTCACACGGGGGGCAGGACATAGTGCGGCAACGTCAGGAAGACGTAAATTTTCATGACATTCTCGCGGCAGCCAATCCGAATCCGTTCCTGCGCTTCAGTTGCGAACTGATCAACGAGATGATCCGGCAATTGATCGAGTTTCGTAACGACACGCCGCAGGCCGAACACGAGCGCTTCGGTCTCGCCAACGTGAAAATTCACAAAGCGATCACGAAGGCAGCGCGCGAACGTGACGTGGAAAAGGTGCGCGAATTGATGGTGGTCCACATGACTGAAGCACCGCGCTATGTGAAGCGAATGAAGGGCAAACTGCGCGGCCGCCTGATTCTCGATTCGGAGATTCGCCGGCGCGTACGGGCGCGCAGCGTGGCGCCGGTTGATGAGGCGGAAGAGGAGTGAACAGCACGCGGCGGAGGCAAGCCGCCTCGCGTTTTGCTGACTAACCGACATCAAACCATTCCCTCGAAAGCGATCCAGAAACTGGAAGCGTGCCGTGCCTTCTTCGGGTCCAGCCTGCCTGGATGACGGCGCGGAGAGCGGCGTGGTTTGACTGCTGCCCTCCCACGCTGCGGCCATTGCGGAAGGGCGGCTCCATTCAGTTCCCGGCAGCGGCGAAGCGCGCCCTTTTTGGCGTCACCGATGCCAGCGAACGACTCGATCGCTTTCCGGGGGATATTTCGGAGTTTGTATACGCGACGGCTTCCCGGATTTTTTTCGTTACAGCTTCCGGCTGCCGTAAACGCAGAAACCCCACCTTTGAGGGGTGGGGTTTCTGGCCATGCAGGGGAGCCTGACGATTACCTACTTTCACACGGGAATCCGCACTATCATCGGCGTGGAGTCGTTTCACGGTCCTGTTCGGGATGGGAAGGGGTGGGACCGACTCGCTATGGTCATCAGGC